>DASTNC010000055.1:0-17290 GCA_035721225.1 Pseudolysinimonas sp. | reverse complement strand
GACATGGTGGCGCCGGCCGAGAAGATCGCGATGTCGAGTCCGGTGGGATCGGCCGTGCTCGCGTCTTCGACGGTGATCTGCTCGCCGCGGAACGGGAGCGTCGTGCCGGCACTGCGCGCGCTGGCGAAGAAGCGGATGTCGCTGATCGGCACGTCGCGCTCGTCGAGGAGTTGACGCACGACCGCGCCGACCTGACCGGTTGCGCCGACCACGCCCAGACGGATGCCCGACGGGATGCCCGAGTTGCTGCTCATCGAGCCAGAATATCGGCTCACGCGCTGCCGTACCGGTTGCTCAGCGCGGCGCGGTCACCGTCCGGTGCCCGCATGCACGACCGCCTCGTCATCGGCGTCGAGCCCGAAGGCCGTGTGCACCACACACATCGCCTCGTGCAGGGTGTCGGCGCGGGTCACGACCGAGATGCGGATCTCGCTGGTCGAGATCATCTCGATGTTGATGCCGGCATCCGACAGCGCTCGGAAGAGCTGGGCCGAGACGCCCGCACTGGTGCGCATGCCGGCGCCCACCACGGCCAGCTTGCCGATCTGGTCGTCGTACTGCAGCGAATCGAACCCGACTTCTGGCTGCGTGGCGCGCAGCGCGGCCAGCACCTTCTCGCCTTCGCCCTTGGGCAGCGTGAACGAGATGTCGGTGAGACCCGTCACGGCGCCCGAGACGTTCTGCACGATCATGTCGATGTTGGCCCCGGTCTTGGCGACGATGTCGAAGATGTCGGCCGCCTTGCCGGGCACGTCGGGCACGCCGACGATGGTGATCTTGGCTTCGTTGAGGTCGCCGGCGACTCCGGTGATGATCGGCTCTTCCATGGCGGTGCCCTCCTCGGAACCTGCTGCTGCGGCCCGGTCGCGATCGGCGACCACCCAGGTTCCCTCATTGTTGTTGAACGACGAGCGCACGTGCAGCACGACCCCGTGCCGGCGGGCGTACTCGACCGCGCGGATGTAGAGCACCTTGGCCCCGGCCGCGGCGAGCTCGAGCATCTCTTCGCTGGTGATGCTGCTGATCTTGTGCGCGCGCGGGACGACCCGCGGATCGGCCGTGAACACCCCGTCGACATCGGTGTAGATCTCGCAGACGTCGGCTCCGAGCGCGGCGGCAAGGGCGACGGCGGTGGTGTCGGATCCGCCCCGGCCGAGCGTGGTGATGTCGCGGGAGTCGCGGTTGAAGCCCTGGAATCCGGCCACGATCGCGATGGCGCCCTCGTCGAGGGCCTCGCGCAGGCGCACCGGGGTGACGTCGACGATCCGCGCCGAGCCGTGCCGGGCATCCGTGATCATGCCCGCCTGGCTGCCCGTGTAGGAACGTGCCTCGACGCCCATGCTCTTGATCGCCATCGCAAGCAGCGCCATCGAGATGCGCTCCCCCGTGGTGAGCAGCATGTCGAGCTCACGCGGATCGGGCAGCGGGGTCACCTCGTGCGCCAGGTCGAGCAGCTCATCGGTGGTGTCGCCCATCGCGCTCACCGCGACGACGACCTCGTTGCCCCCCTTGCGGGTCTCGACGATGCGCTTCGCGACGCGCTTGATGCTCTCGGCGTCCGCGACGGACGAGCCGCCGTACTTCTGGACGATGAGACTCACCGGTCCAGATTACCGGCGGTGTGCGCCCAGTACGGCCCGCGGGACCCGCGTACGACTAGGCCGTACGGTCGGCGAGGAAGCCCTCGATGAACTGGGCCGTCTCATGCCAATCCGCGACCGCATGCGTGGGCACGCCGAGCGCCTTGACCGGGTAGTCGTTGCCATCGGGGTCGAGGCGGTCGCCGACGAACAGCATGTCGTCGATGGGGATGCCGGTGAGCTCGGCCAGCTTGTTGATGCCGTACGCCTTGTCGATGCCCATCCGCGTGATGTCGACGCTCGTCGACCCGCCCGAGCGCACCTCGAGGTGCGGCAGCAGTTTCTGCACCGCCTCGCGCAGGGTGTTCTTCTTCTCGCCGGTCGGGTCCCAGGCCTTCTTGGCCTCGACCGGCGCCTGCTGCCCGAGCGCCGAGAAGGTGATCTGCGATCCGCGATCTTCGATGATGTCGCCCCAGGTCTCGTCCGCCCAGAAGCCGAGCCTCTTGGCCTCGGTGTCGAGCGCGCTGATCGCCGCCTTCTTCTCGTCGTTCGTCAAGTTCTCGGCATACTGCTGGTGCCAGAACGCCTCGCGCGGGTTGTCGCCGACGTAGCGGTAGTACTGCGTGCCGCAGGTGGGCATCAGGTGCAGGCGTCCGAGGGCTTCCGGGTCGTCGAGGGGCAGTTGGTCGATCACCTGCTTCTGGAACTGCTGGAACTCGCCGCCCGAGATGATGCACACCTCGACCGCCTCGAGCAGCCGAACGAGCAGCCGAGCCATCGACGGGTCGACGGGCGACTTCGACGGGGCCAGGGTGTCGTCGAGATCGAACGCGACCAAGAGAGGAGTGCTCATCGGGCCAGTGTGCCAGAGCCATCTGGAATACCGTGTCGTCATGAGCAACGACCGGCCCGGATGGGGCGCGCAATCCACTCGGCAGGTCACCTGGCACGATCCGGCGCCGGCTCTCGAACTGGTGCGCACCATGAGCGGACGCGACTACCTGACCGGGATCCTCCAGGGCGACATCCCGGCGCCGCCGATCGCCGAGCTGCTGGGCATGAACATCACCCGGGTCGACGACGGCGAGGTGTCTTTCACCCTTCCCCCGCACGAGAGCCACTTCAACCCGATCGGCGGGGTGCACGGCGGCATCCTGTGCACCGTGCTCGACACCGTCACCGGATGCGCCGCGCACTCCACGCTGGACGCCGGGTGGCGCTACACCTCGATCGACATCAACGTCAGCTACCTGCGCGGCGTCACCATGGATTCCGGACTGCTCACCTTCACCGGCCGAGTGACGAAGCGCGGGCGCCGCGTGATCTTCACCAGCGCAGAAGGGGTGGATGCCGCGGGCAATCCGGTCGCGACGGCGACGAGTTCGCTGCTCGTGATGCCTCCGTCGTAGCGACTACGCCTCGACGACCCGGCGGCCCTCGAAGGCGCGGCCGAGGGTGACCTCGTCCGCATATTCCAGGTCGCCGCCGACCGGCAGGCCCGAGGCGAGGCGCGTCACGCGCAGGCCGGGCTGCACGAGAAGACGCGAGAGGTAGGTCGCGGTCGCCTCGCCCTCGAGGTTGGGGTCGGTGGCGATGATCACCTCGGTGACGGTGTTGTCGGCGAGCCGCTGCACGAGCTGCGTGAAGCGGAGCTCGTTCGGTCCGATGCCGTCGATCGGGCTGAGGGCACCGCCGAGCACGTGGTACAGACCGCGGAACTCGCGCGTGCGCTCGATCGCCGCGACATCCTTCGCCTCTTCGACGACGCAGATGATCGCCTGGTTGCGGCGCGGATCGCGGCAGATCGCGCAGGTGTCCTGCTCGCTCACGTTGCCGCAGATGTCGCAGAACTTCACCTTGTCGCGCACATCCATGAGGATCTGCGCGAGCCGCGTGGTGTCGAAGCTCTGCGTCTGCAGGATGTGAAAGGCGATGCGCTGCGCCGACTTCGGCCCGATCCCGGGCAGCCGGCCGAGCTCGTCGATCAGCTCTTGAACGATTCCTTCATACACGCGCTATTCCGCGCTCTCTTGCACAGAGGCTCCGGGCTGACCCGCGGATTCCGACGCCGGTTCCAGCGTCACCGGGCGGTCGCGGGGAGCAAGGTCCTGCTCCTCGATGAAGTTCGCGCCGAGCAGCTCGCGCACGACGGCTTCGCCGTACCGCGCTCGCGCAGCCGAAGGCTGCGCATCGCGTTGAGCAGTTGGTGCGGTAGCTCCACCGGAAGCCGAAGGCTCGTTCGCGGCACTCTTGGCCTGCGAGTCACTCGCGGCAGGCTCTTCGTCCGCCTGGTCCGCAGCCGCCGCAAGCGCCGCCGCCTCGCTCCCCGGGATCGCGGTGACGTTCCAGCCGCCGTTCGCGGGTTCGCCGACGGGTTCGGCGACGGGCTCGGCGGTGGGCCCCGGCGTCTCGGCGGCGACCGGACCTGGCGCACCCGCAGCTGCATCCACCCGCGGCACGAACCTCACCCGGATGCCCAGCACCGTGCTGATCGCCGTGCGCAACTGCTCGCTCACGCTGTCTCCGGAGGTCGGACGCTCCTTGAAGTTGCTCACATCGGTCTCACTCGGGAACGACAGCGTGAGCACGTCGTCGTTCAACGCACGAGGGGTCGAGGTGTAGACCACCATCCAGGCAGTGCGCTTCGCCTTCTGCACGACCTCGAGGATCTCGGGCCACGAGTCGCGGAGCTGAGCCAAGGTAACCGGCGCGGGCTTCGCTTCAGGGAGGAGGCCACTTCTGGCCTCCGCCGCGGCCCCAGCGCCGACGACCGTCTTGGTCGTCGGGTCACTTGCGGCCGCATTCGGCTCCTGGGCCGGCCGGGCCGGCGGCTCGATCGGAGCCTTCGTCGCTGGCTGACGAACAGCAGGCGCCTCGGCAACAGCCGATGCGGAGTCGGCAATGCCGACTCTGCGCTCGAGCCGCTCGACCCGGGCCAACGCTCCGCGGTCGGTGTCGTCGGAGGCCGGCACCAGCAGCCGCGCGACCATGAGCTCCAGATGCAAGCGCGGCGAGGTCGCCCCGGTCATCTCGGTCAGCGAGCTGTTGACGACATCGGCCGCGCGCGACAACTCGGCCGCGCCGAAGGCCACGGCCTGCACGCTCATCCGGTCGAGCTCGTCGTGCGGGATGCCGCGCAGCACCGCCGCCGCTCCGTCACGCGTCGCGGCCACCACGATGAGATCGCGCAGGCGCTCGAGCAGGTCTTCGACGAACCGCCGCGGATCCTGCCCGGTCTGGATCACGCGATCCACCGCCGAGAACGCGGCAGCGGCATCCATCGCCCCGAGCGCGTCCACCACTTCGTCGAGCAGGGCGGCGTGCGTGTAGCCGAGCAGGGCAACTGCGCGCTCGTACTCGACGGTGCCTCCCGAGGATTCCGTGCTGCCCTCGGAGCCGGCGATCAACTGGTCGAGCAGCGACAGCGTGTCGCGCACCGATCCGCCGCCCGCGCGCACGACGAGCGGCAGAACGCCGGGCTGCACCGACACCTTCTCGGCCTCAGACAGCTGCTGCACGTAGTCGAGCATCTGCGCGGGCGGAACCAGCCGGAACGGATAGTGGTGGGTGCGGCTGCGGATCGTGCCGATGACCTTCTCGGGCTCGGTCGTCGCGAAGATGAACTTCACGTGATCCGGCGGCTCTTCGACCAGCTTGAGCAGGGCGTTGAAGCCCTGCGGCGTGACCATGTGCGCCTCGTCGAGGATGAAGATCTTGTAGCGGTCACGTGCCGGCGCGAAGGCGGCACGCTCGCGCAGGTCGCGGGCGTCGTCGACCCCGTTGTGCGAAGCGGCGTCGATCTCGACCACGTCGAGCGAGCCGCTGCCGTCTCGAGCAAGCTCGAGACAAGAAGCACAGACGCCGCACGGAGTGTCGGTCGGCCCCTCTGCGCAATTCAGGCAGCGGGCCAGGATGCGCGCGCTCGTCGTCTTGCCGCACCCGCGCGGCCCGCTGAACAGGTACGCGTGGTTGACCCGGTCGGTGCGCAGCGCCGTGCGGAGCGGATCGGTCACCTGCGACTGGCCGATCAGTTCGGCGAATGTCTCCGGCCGGTAGCGGCGGTAGAGAGCGGTGACCACTCCCCAAGAGTAGTCAAGACCCCCGACCGCCGCTTCCGGATCAGCCGCGGGTGTAGTAGCCCGCGTCGAGATCCTCGATGAGCGTCGGATGCGTCGGCGTCCACCCCAGCAGTTGCTGCGTCTTCTCGCTGGACGCCAGGCTGCTCACCCCGAGGAAGCGCTCGAGCCAGGCGAACTGCGGCGCCTTCTCAGCCACCTCGCCCTCGGCGAAGGGACGCACCTGAAGACCGGAGCCGCGGCCGATCGCTTCGGCGATCTCCAGGTGCCGCACGCCCTGCTCGCCCACTGCGTGCAGTACCGAGCCGGCGGGCGCCTTCTCGACGCCGAGGCGGACGAGAGCCGCGGCATCCGCGATGTTAACGGCCGGCCAAGTGTTGCTGCCGTCGCCCACATACCCGGCGGCGCCGACCAGGCGATCCATGCTCACGTAGGCGGCCATGAACCCGTGGTCGCCCTCTCCGTGCACGGTCGGAGCGAAAGCGGCGGCGATCGGGCGCACACCCCGGTCGGCATAGCCGAGCGCGAAATCGCCGTTCAGGATGCGCGGCGAACCCGCTGTCGCCGGGTCGATCACGGTGTCCTCAGTGGCGACGACGCCGGGCCCGGCCTTGCCGAGCACGCCGGACGCGAAGAGGAATGGCCGGTTCGAGCCCACCAGAGCGTCGAGTAGCACGGTCATCACGGCCCGGTCGGTCTCGATGGCGGCGAGGTGCGCCGAGAAGTCGTGATTGAAGGCGAGGTGGATGACGCCGTCCGAAGCCTCGGCTGGCGCGCGCAGTGCGTCCGGATCGTCGATCGAGCCGCGGAACACCTCGGCGCCCGCCTCCTGGATCGCGCGCGCAGAGTCGTCGCTCCGCGCCAGACCGACCACGTGGTGGCCGTGCGAGATGAGCTCGGCGGTGACGTGGGAGCCGATCCATCCGGATGCCCCGGTGACGAAGTACTTCATGGTGATGACCTTTCGAGTGATGTCAGTGTCTGACATTGATCGACTGTAGCACTGATGTCAGTGACTGTCATCAAGTACTATCGGGGGATGACCCGTTGGCAGCCGGATGCGCGTGGTCGCCTGGTGCTGGCAGCCATGGAGCTCTATCTCGATCGCGGGTTCGGCCAGACCACTGTCGCCCAGATCGCCGAGCGGGCCGGCGTCACCGAGCGCACCTTCTTCCGCTACTTCGCCGACAAGCGCGAGATGCTGTTCGGCGGCTCCGAGCAGTTGCAGCAGCTGATGGTGGATGCCGTCGCCGGCGCGCCCGCGTCGGCAACACCTCTCGACGCCGTCGGCGCCGCCCTCGACGCCGTCGGCGCGGTCTTCGTCGACCTCGACTACTCGCGCACCCGGCAACGGATCATCGACTCGGACGACTCACTGCAGGAGCGCGAACTTATCAAGCGCGATCGGCTCGCGACCGCGGTCACTCAGGCCCTGCGGGCACGCGGGGTGGCCGAGCCGACCGCGTCCCTCGCGGCGCAGACCGGGATCGGCGTGTTCCACATCGCATTCGCCTCCTGGATCGCTCCGGCCAACACGAGCAGCTACGCCGAGATCGCGCGCGGCCTGCTCGACGAATTACGCACGGTCACGCGCCCGCGATGAGGGGAGCGTCGCGCTCGCGAGCTACAGGCGAATCTTGACGTCGGCTTCCGCTGCCTTGTAGCGCGCCATCGCGAGACTCGCCTTGGCCTTGTCGCCGATCAGGAAGAGGAAGAGGCTCGAGTTCTTCGAGAGAGGCCGGATGATGTGCACTTGGCTCGACAGGGTGATGAGCACGTCGGCGATCTCCTCAGCACGACCCAGAGCCTTGTTCGTGTCCAGGCGAGCACGGAGGATCACCGAGGCGCCGGCCGCGGAGAGTCCCAAATTGCCGGCTGACCCTGCCTCGCCGAGCACCATCCCCGACTGACCGTCGACGAGTGCGACGCCGATGGAGCCGTCGAAGGCCAGGAGTTCTTCGAGCACCGAGTCGAGAGACGGGCGGTCTTCCACCACGACGGCGGTCGGCTCGGGCGCGGAAACGGGTTCGCTCACGGCCACCGCCGTCGGCATCGGCGACGGCGTCGGCGACGCAGGCGGCGCGAAGGGGGCCTCCTTCGGGCTTGCTCCGTCGGAGAGGGACGAGAGATCTGCGCCGAGAGTCGCCGCCCACACCGAAGGACGCGACTCCTGGGCAGGGCGTCGCAGCGTGCGCAGTGGTGAACGAGACTCCGAGCTCATGGTGACTTCCCTGTCTGTGAGCACCTAGGACTAAGTGCGTCCCATCTTTCCCCGCATGTCGGCAAAGCAATACGCCGCTTTCGGGGGGGCATCGCGTCGGGGGCATCGCCGCGGAGGACAAGAAAAATGACCCCCCGCGCACCCGCCAGAGCCCGGTTACCCTTGCTGCGTTTCCGCCCTGGGGGAGTTGGCCTGGATGGCGCCACGCGGGGAGCCGCAACCAGTGTACGGCGGGTCCCCCTTTCGTGCGACGTGACCGCGGGCACGGTCCGGGTAGGATTCCTGGTGGCCACCGCTCCCGAGCGGTCCAGGAGGATTCGCCTAGTGGCCTATGGCGCACGCTTGGAAAGCGTGTTGGGTGAAAGCCCTCGGGGGTTCGAATCCCCCATCCTCCGCACCGATCCGAGTCCCAGGCAGCAACTCCCCGCATCAGCTCAGCACGACCTCTTCAGACTGCAGGAGAACCGCGATGACAGCGACCGCGACCACCCTTCGGGTCCGGCCGCGACGTTCGCTGATGTCCTCGGCACTGCTGTCGATCGTGCTCGCGATGATCCCGGTCTTCGGCGTGCTCTACTGGTTCGCGTTTCAACATGGCAGCTGGGGCCTGGTGTTTGTGGTCCATCTGGCGCTCACCATCATCAGTATCGCGACACTCGCGCGCCTGCTGACCGTCTTCACCGCGGTGACCGAGACCGAGCTCATCGGGCGCGGCACCTTCAGCCCCCTGGTCAGGGTCCCGCTCAGTTCGATCGACAGTGTCGACATGGTGCCCACCTACGTCGGGCAATCCCCCGACCCGGTCATGCAGTTCCTGGTGCGCGACGAGTCAGGCGCTCGGCTGTTCCGGATGCGGGGCACCTACTGGAATCCCGAAGACCTGACAGCAGTGGCCGAGGCCTTGCCGGTCGCGCCCCACTACGTGCAGGAGCCGATCGCCATTCGCGATTTTTACCGCACCTACCCCGGCAGCGCCTACTGGTTCCAGAACAGACCGGCGCTCTGGATCGTGGTGTTCGCCCTGGCGGTGCTGCTGATCGGCGCCGTAGCCGCCTGGGTGATGACGATCTTCGGAATGCCGGTCGGATTCCTGCCGTCCTGACCGGGCGCCCACAGGCCGTCGCGCGGTCAGGCCGTCGCGCGGTCAGCGCGTCGCGCGGTCAGGCCGTCGCGCGGTCGGGCCGACGCGCGGTCAGCGCGTCGAGCCGAACAGCTTTTCGATGAGTCGGCCCGCCAGCCCGCGACGGCGTCGTGCCGGACGCTTCGCCGTCGCTTTCGACGCGGCCTCGGCCTTCGGGGCGGGGTGTTCGCGCTTCGCGGCCGGTGCGGGCCTCGACTCGGCGCCCGTGGCCGCCTCGCCATGCTTCGAACTGTCGCGCGTCAGAATGTCGCGCGCCGAGGCGGGATGGGTCGGCGTCCCGTAGCGGGCGAGCAGGGGTGACGCGGCGACGCTCGCTTCGCGTTGCTCGACCGGGGTCGGCGACATCGAGCTCTGCGGCGATCGGAGCCGCGTCCAGGCCACCGGCGACGGCGCGCCCCGCTCGTTCATCACCGTCACGACCGCCTCGCCGGTCGGCAGGTTCTGCAGCACCTGGGCGAGGTCGTATCCCGAGACGGGAAAGGTCGAGACCGTCGCTTTCAGCGCCCGGGCGTCGTCGGGGGTGTGGGTGCGCAGCTGGTGCTGCACGCGGCTGCCGAGCTGGGCGAGCACGTCGCCCGGCACATCCTTGGGGGTCTGCGTGACGAAGAAGATGCCGACGCCCTTGGAGCGGATCAGACGCACGGTCTGCGTCACGATCTGCAAGAAGTCCTTCGACGCGCCCGCGAACAGCAGATGCGCCTCGTCGAAGAAGAACACCAGCTCGGGTTTGGCGACATCGCCGACTTCGGGCAGCGCCGCGTACAACTCCCTGAGCAGCCACATCAAGAAGGTGGAGAAGAGCTCGGGCTTGTCCTGCACGCTCGGCACCTCGAGCAGGCTGACCATGCCGCGCACGCCATCGGGCGCCATGCGCAAGAAGGTCTGCACGTCGATCGCCGGCTCGCCGAAGAACACGTCGGCCCCCTGGTCTGAGAACCCGACCAGTTCGCGAAGGATCACCGCGGTCGTGGCCCGCGACAGGCCGCCCAGTTCGGCGAGTTCTGCCTTGCCCCGGTCGCTGATCAGGTGCATCAGAACCGCCCGCAGATCGTCGAGGTCGATGAGGGGCAGGCCCGCGCCCTCGGCGTAGTGGAACACCAGCCCGAGGCTCGACTCCTGGGTGGGGTTGAGACCGAGCACCTTGCTGAGCAGCAGGGGGCCGAACCCTCGCACGCTCGCCCGGATCGGGATGCCGGTGCCCAGCCCGCCGAGCGTGAAGTACTCGGTGGGCGAGCTCGCGGCGGTCCAGTGCTGACCGATGCCGCTGCTGCGATCGAGGAGCGCCGGGCTCGCGACGCCCGGGCTCGCGATCCCGCTCAGGTCGCCCTTGATGTCGGCGGCGAAGACCGGCACTCCGGCGTTCGACAACTGCTCGGCCAGCAGCTGCAGGGTCTTGGTCTTGCCCGTTCCTGTCGCCCCGGCGACCAGGCCGTGGCGGTTGACCATGGCGAGCGGGATGCGGATCGGCACCTCGGGCAGCGCGGCACCATTGACCAGGGCGCCCAGCTCGAGCGCGGGCGCGTCGAAGCCGTATTCAGCGCGGACGGCTGCCACCTGGGCGGCCGACAGGGGCGCAGAGGTCACGCGAGCCGATCCTCCAGGCCCCAGGCCTGGCCGTACCCGCCCTCGGACTCGGGCTTCTTCATGAGTTCCAGGAACGGCGTGGCGGGAAACGCCTCGGGGCCGAGAACTCCGGTCCCCGTCCACGTGCCGTTCGCGAGCAGCTCGAGGGCGATCACGGGGTTGAGGGCGGTCTGCCAGACGACGCACTGGCTCTCGTACTCGGCCATCGTCCACTCGTTGTCGCTCACGTGGTAGAGATACACCTCTCGCGGCGCGCCGTCTTTTCCGGTGCCGGTGACCCAGACGCCTGCGCAGGTCTTGCCGGTCATCCGGGGTCCGATGGTGGCGGGATCGGGCAGCGCAGCCGCAACCACATCGCGCGGGGCGACCTCGACCGGGCCGCTCGCGCTGCGCACGCGCAGCGGGGTCACCGCATCCAGATGCAGGGTGTGGAGGGTCTTGAGCACCCCGATGAATTCGTCACCCAGGCCGTACTTGAAGGTGACCCGCTGCGCGTCGAGCCAGCGCGGCATGAGCAGCACTTCCTCGTGCTCCACGTTCACGCACTCCACCGGCCCGATCCCCTCGGGAAAGACGAAGGTCTCGGGCTCCGAGAACGGCGGCGTGGTGAACCAGCCCTTCTCCTTCTCCCAGATCACCGGCGGGTTGAGGCACTCCTCGATCGTGGTCCAGATCGAGAACGACGGAGCGAAGATCTCGTTGTCCGCCTCATCGCGCACGACCAGGTTGGCGCCGTCACGGGTGCCGAGCTCGTCGACCGACGAGAACAGCTCGTCGACCGCGTAGCGCGCGAACACGTCGCTCAGGCCGGGCTCGACGCCCATGCCCACGAGCGCGAGCCGGCCCGCCTTCTCCCAGTCGGGCGCCTGCTCGAACTGGTCGTCGCCCAGCTTGATGCCGGTCTCGCGATACGGATTGTCGGGATGCGGCTCCGACAGACTCATCGCCATGTCGAGGTAGTCGGCTCCGGCGGCGAGGGCGCCCGCGAAGATCGTCGGCACGAACTTGGGCTCCACGGCGTTCATCACGTGGCTGGCCCGGTGCTCGCGCGCAACAGCCGTGACGCTGTCCGGATCGGAGGCGTCGATCTTCGCCGCGACGAACCGGCCGTTCTGGTCGCCGTGCTTCGCCGTGATCCAGGCGATGGTCCGTTCGGCGCGCGACAGGTCGTAGTCGCTCACGACCATCAGATCGAAGAAGTCGCGACGGGCCGCGATCTTGGCGATGGCGTCACCGACGCCGCCGGCACCCACGAGGAGGATTCTCATGGATGCGACGCTACAGCCCCGTCAGGCTCCGATCGAGGGCACCGTGCGCGGTCGCACCAGGATCCACAGCGAAAGAATCGCCACCGCGAGCGTCACGGCCATCACCTCGGCCATCGGGAGGGCCGTCGAGATGCCGAGCAGCCCGACGATCGGCGAGATGAGTCCCGCCAGTCCGAAGTTCGCGGCGCCCAGCAGCGAGGCCGCGGTGCCCGCCTCCTCGCCGTGGTGGGCGAGGGCGAGCACCTGAACGATCGGAAAGCAGAAGCCGCACCCGGTCAGGATGAACCAGAGCGGGATCAGCACCGAGAACAGGCCACCGCCGTTCGCGGCGAGCACCCCGATCACGATCGCGCCCGCGAGCATGACCGGCAGCGCCACCACCAGCACCCACTGCGGAGCGACCCGGCGCACGATCCGGGATGCTGCCTGGGACCCGAACACCACCCCCACCGAGTTGATGCCGAAGATCAGGCCGAACTGCTGGGCGTTGAGATGGAACACATCCTGGAGCAGGAACGAGGAGGACGAGAGGTAGGCGAAGAGGGCCGAGAAGACCATGCCGCCGATGATCGCGACCCCGACGAAGATGCGGTCGGAGAAGAGCGAGCGATAGCGCGCCCTCGCAGACGTGTGCCGGCCGCGACCGCGCGCCTCCTTCGGCAGCGTCTCGACGATCAGCAGGGCGGCGACGACGAGCACGAGAGACCCGTAGACGGCGAGCGCGACGAAGATGCCCCGCCAGTCGGTGATCCGCAGCAGCTGCGATCCGATCACCGGCGCGAGGATCGGCGCCAAGCCCGAGACCAGAGCCAGGCGCGAGAGCATGCGCACCAGCGGCAGCCCGCCGAACAGGTCGCGCACCGTCGCCATCGCGACCACGCCGCCTCCCGCGGCGCCGATGCCCTGCAGCACGCGCAGCACGGTCAACCATTCGACGTTGGGGGCGAACGCGACGCCGACGCTCGCGATCACATGCACGGCCGTGGCGATCAGCAGGGGCGTGCGGCGCCCGATCTTGTCGCTCAACGGGCCGACCAGCAGCTGGCCGACCGCGAATCCGATCGAGGTCGCGGTGAGGGTGAGCTGCACCGCGGCGTCGGACGCGTTGAAGTCGCGGGCCACCGCCGGGAACGACGGCAGGTACAGGTCGACCGTGAACGGCCCGAGAGCCACGAGGGCGCCGAGCGCGACGATGTAGATCAGGCGCTGACCGCGCGTCAGCGAGTCGCCGGGGTGGGCGGAGCTGGGCAGGGTGATCGAGCCGGTGGCGTTCGAGATGGGCACGGAGAGCAGAAGCCTGTTCGTTGCTGAGGAGATCGAGAATGAGCCGGATGCGTCAGGCGATCGACGCCGGATCGGCGAACAGACCCGTGAACGCCAGTTCGCCGGCGCCCACGGTCAGGATATCGGCGCCCAGTTCCGCCCTGGTCAACTCGACCGCTTCTCCGGATGCCCGCAGCGACTGCTGAGCGACCAACTCGTCGAGCCGGTCGGGGGCGACGGCGTAGAGAGCCGAGAGGAATCCGCCGAGGAGCACCCGCTGAGGATTCAGCGTGTTGATCGCATTGCGCAGGGCGACCGCCAGGAATTCGATCTGACGGTCGACCTCGGCCAGCACGGCCGGATCGGTGCTGTCGCGCAGCGCCGCCTCGAGTTCGTGGGCACGGGCGTCGGTCAGGCCGGTCAGACCCAGCAGGGGGGCGCGGGTGACCTCGGTCTCGAAGCACCCGATCGCTCCGCAATGGCACCGGATGCCCGCCGAGTTCACCAGGGTGTGACCGAGTTCGCCCGCGTAGCCATCCGCCCCGGTCAGGGCCCGACCCCCGACGATGATGCCACCGCCGATGCCGCTGGCGCTGCCGTTGAGGTAGACGACATCCGGGATGTCACGGCCCGCGCCGAAGGTGCTCTCGGCCCGCACGCCCAGCGACGCGTCGTTCGCGGCCGCCACCGGAAGTCCGGTGCGCACCGAGAGACGGGCCGTGAAGGGCTCGTCGACCCATCCCAGGTGCGGAGCGAGCCGCACCAGCCCGTCATCTGCGCGCACCTGCCCCGGCACGGCCACGCCGATCCCGATGATCCGCCGGCCGCCCAGTCGTTGGCGGATCAGTTTGCCGATGGCTGCGGCGGTGAGCTCCACCGCCCCGTCCGAGTCGATTCCAGGCGGGGTGTTCACCCGGCGCCGCTCGAGCACCCGACCGCCGAGCGCGATCGCCGCGATCGAGATCGCGTCCACCTCGGGATTCACGGTCAGGGCGATCACGTGCTGCGCGGTGCTGACGATGGGGCTGGGCCTGCCGACCCGGGCGTTGGGCGGCGGATCGCTCTCTTCCACCAGCCGCAGACTCCCGAGTTCGCCGACGAGGGCGGCGATGGTCGACCTGTTCAGCCCCATGAGCGCCGTCAACTCGGAACGGGAATGGCCGGCGGCACCCGACCGGTGCACCAACCGGAGCAGGTTCGAGAGGTTCTCGCGCCGCAGCGACTCATTGCCCAATCCGCGGGCCGGGGAGTCGGGAAGCGTCACACGCTGCAGACTATTCGATTTTGTTGTGCTCGCCCCCAAATGATCGGTGACCCGGGATCCCCCCTCGCGCACCTCGATTTCCGGGCGACGCGCCTCCCTCTTGCGACGGCGCGTCGATCGGAATATGTTGTTTGAATCAACAATCACCGTTGTCTTCACCACCGTCGCTGAAAGCAGGACCCCGTGGCCACACCCGCACCCACCCCCGCCGACAAGTTCTCGTTCGGCCTCTGGACCGTCGGCTACAACGGGGCAGACCCCTTCGGCGGACCGACGCGCGCCCCCATGGACATCGTGCACGTCGTCGAGAAGCTCAAGGAGGTCGGCGCATACGGTCTGACCTTCCACGATGACGACCTGTTCGCCTTCGGCTCGTCGGATGCCGACCGCCAGAAGCAGATCGACCGCCTCAAAGGCGCCCTCGCCGACACCGGGCTCATCGTGCCGATGGTCACCACCAACCTGTTCAGCGCCCCGGTGTTCAAAGACGGCGGCTTCACCTCGAACGACCGCGCGGTGCGGCGGTTCGCGATGCGCAAGGCTCTGCGCCAGCTCGACCTCGGCGCCGAGCTCGGGGCGAAGACCTTCGTCATGTGGGGCGGCCGCGAGGGCGCCGAGTACGACTCGGCGAAAGACATCCGGATGGCCCTCGAGCGCTACCGCGAGGGCGTCAACCTGTTCGCGCAGTACGTGACCGACAAGGGCTACGACATCCGGTTCGCGATCGAGCCGAAGCCGAACGAGCCGCGCGGCGACATCCTGCTGCCGACCCTCGGGCACGCCATCGCGTTCATCAACACGCTCGAGAAGCCCGACCTCTTCGGCATCAACCCCGAGGTCGGCCACGAGCAGATGGCCGGGCTCAACTTCGCCTCGGGCATCGCGCAGGCCCTGTATCAGGGCAAGCTGTTCCACATCGACCTGAACGGGCAGCGCGGCATCAAGTACGACCAGGACCTGGTGTTCGGCCACGGCGACCTCTACAACGCTTTCGCCCTCGTCGACCTGCTCGAGAACGGCGGCCCGAACGGCGGCCAGGCCTACGACGGCCCGCGCCACTTCGACTACAAGCCCTCGCGCACCGAGGACGAGCGCGGCGTGTGGGACTCGGCGCGCGCCAACATCGCGAACTACCTGATGCTCAAAGAGCGCGCGGCGGCCTTCCGGGCCGACCCCGAGGTGCAAGAAGCCCTCAAGGCGGCTCAGGTCGACGGGCTGTCGACCCCGACGCTGGGCAAGGGCGAGAGCTACGACGACCTGATCGCCGACCGCTCGGCCTTCGAGGACTTCGACTCGAGCGCCTACTTCAACGGCAAGGGCTTCGGCTTCGTGCGCCTGCAGCAACTGGCGACCGAGCACCTGCTCGGTGCTCGCTAGCCAAAAGCCCGTGACCATCTGACGCAAGTGGGGAGTACGAGAGTGCCACGACTGCGCGATTGCGTCAGACGGTGGACCGCGTGACGCTGGTCGTAGGCGTCGACTCGTCGACGCAGAGCTGCAAGATCGTGGTCCGCGATGCGACGACCGGTGAGATCGTGCGCACCGGGCGTGCGGCGCACCCCGAGGGCACCGAGGTGGCGCCCGCCGCCTGGTGGGATGCCCTGCTCGAGGCCGTCTCGGACGCCGGCGGGCTCGACGGCACCTCCGCGATCTCGATCGGCGGGCAGCAGCACGGCATGGTGGTCCTGGATGTCGATGGCCGCGTCATCCGTGACGCTCTGCTCTGGAACGACACCCGCTCGGCCGCCGCGGCCAGCCAGCTGATCGCCGAGTTCGGCGCCGACGCCCTCGCCGCGCGCACCGGCCTCGTGCCGGTCGCCTCGTTCACGATCACCAAGCTGCGCTGGCTGCGCGACACCGAGCCCGAGAACGCCGCGCGCGTCGCGGCCGTCGCCCTGCCGCACGACTGGCTCACCTGGCGGTTGCGCGGCTACGGCCCGGCCAACGAGAGCCCGCTCGGGCCGGTGCTCGACGAACTCACGACCGACCGCTCGGATGCGAGCGGCACCGGATACTGGTCGCCCGCATCCGGCACGTACGACCGCGAACTGCTGATCGCCGCCCTCGGCCACGACGCGGTGCTGCCGCGCGTGCTGGCCGCTCACGACTCCCCGGGGGTGTCTGCCGAGAACGCCGGCATCCCCGCGGGTCTCGTGGTCGGCGCCGGCGCCGGCGACAACGCCGCGGCCGCGCTGGGGCTCGGCGCTCGCAGCGGCGACGTGGTCGTCTCCATCGGCACCAGCGGCACGGTCTTCGCCGTGACCGACTCGCCCACCGTCGACCCGTCCGGGTCCGTCGCGGGGTTCGCGGATGCCGGGGGCGCCTTCCTGCCCCTGGTCGCGACCCTGAACGCAGCGCGCATCCTCGACGCGATCGCCCGCCTGCTCGGCGTCGATCACGCCGAGCTCGGCCGGCTCGCCCTCGAGGCCGCGCCCGGTGCCGACGGCCTCGTGCTGCAGCCGTACTTCGAGGGCGAGCGCACCCCGAACCTGCCCGACGCGACGGCCACCCTGTTCGGCATGACCCTCGCATCGACCCGTCGTGAGAACCTGGCGCGCGCCGCCATCGAGGGCATGCTGTGCGCCCTGGCCGACGGCCTCGATGCCGTCGAACAGCTCGGCGTCACCGGGAGCCGGCTCTCGATCGTCGGCGGCGCGGCGCAGAACCCGGCGGTCGCCGCGATCGCGGCGCAGGTCTTCTCGGTGCCGGTCGAGGTGCCCAAGCCCGGCGAGTACGTCGCGCTCGGGGCCGCGGTCCAGGCCGCGTGGGCGCTGACCGGCACCCGCCCGAGCTGGCCGGTGGAGGTGTCGGCCGCGCCCGCGCGCGACACGCGACCCGTCATCCGGGAGCAGTACCGCGCACGCCACTAGGCCCCGAAACCCCGGCTGCTCCG
>DASTNC010000054.1:0-19726 GCA_035721225.1 Pseudolysinimonas sp. | reverse complement strand
ACCACCGAGGCCGTCGTCGCCGACAAGCCGGAGAAGGTCTCGGCTCCGGCCGGCGACCCGACGGGCGGCATGGACTTCTAACCACCCAGGGTGGTGAGAAGCCCCGTTCCGGCGTGAGATTCACGGTGTTCTTCGAACACTGAGCGCCGACACCGACAGCGGGCGGTTCCTCCTCGGAGGGGCCGCCCGCTTCGTCATGTCAGCCGCCGCCCGCCGAGGCGACCACCGGTGCCACCGTGGTCCGCGCGACCCAGTCGTGCAGCGCCCGCCCGGTCACGAGCAGCAGCCCCAGCGACACGATCGGGATGGCGTATGCGAGCACGAGCACGACCGTCACCCACAGCGGCGGCGCGGTCGTCGTGCCGAACCATGCGAACACCGCAGTGTGCCCGAGTTCCCAGGGCAGCCCGTACTTGATCCCGTTGCGCACCAGGGAGCGGGCGAATCCTGCACCGCCTCCGATCGAGCGCTCGACGGTCACGCGCAACGCGCGCTTGCCGGGGGTGGCGTGCCGGTGCCGGCCCTCGAATCCGGAGGCCGTTACCGTGATCGGCGCGATCAGGGTGACGAAACCGACGATGTTGCCGACGAGCGGGTCGAGCACGCGCGTGACACCGGTGACCCAGAGAACGGCGCCGGCTGCGGCGACCACCCCGATCCACGGAAGCATGCACGCAAGATCGACGAGGGTGGCCAGAATCCGGGACCCTCGTCGATCTCTCACGCCCTCACCGTAGCGAGGTTGTCGGCGCCAGGGATGAGGTCACTCTTCGATTGCTCACGCGTGAAAGGCGCAATGAACCGCTTCCGCGATTCATCTCATGCAGCCGTTCACCGGGTGAACAGCCGCGCGTTCTGCTGCTCAGCCTCCGCATAGAGGTGACCGGCCTGGCTGAGGGCCGCGTTGATCTCGGCGAGGCTCTGCTCGACTCGCTGCTGCGTGGCCTTCCAGTCGCCGATCACGCCCTGGAAGGCGGTGGCGGCCTGGCCGGTCCACGAGGACTGGAGGTTCGTGAGCTGCCCATGCAGCCCGCTCGCCTCCGCCTGGATGCGGCTCATGGCCGCTCGAACGTTGCCGGTCGCCGCGGCGACCGCCTCACTGTCTACCTGGTATCGCGTCATGGGTCGAGGCTAGGAGCGAGCAGGGTCGTCGAGAGCCCCAGGGGCGGCATCGGTGGAGGAATCGGGCGCGGGTGCGTCGGGGTGGAAGAGAGGAAGACTGACGCGGAACGTCGCGCCTCCCCCCGGTGTCTCGACGACCTCGACGTGCCCGTGGTGGTTCGCGACGATGCCCGCGACGATCGCCAGGCCGAGGCCGCTGCCCCCGGTATCGCGCGTGCGCGAGGTGTCGGCGCGCCAGAAGCGCTGGAAGATCTTCTCGCGCAATTGCGGTGGGATGCCCTCGCCGTGATCGACGACCGAGATCTGTCCGAAGTCGCCGGCGCGGTCGACCTCGACGGCGAGTTCGATCGGACTGTCGGGGGGAGTGAAGCGCATCGCATTGCCCATCAGGTTCGTGATCACCTGGCGGATCTTGTCGCCCTCGGCCAGCACGATCGGCCCGACGTCGGGGATCGGCGACGAGACAGAGGCCGGCGCGGCCACCGTGCGCGGGCGGCGGCGGCGCAGTCGAGAGAGTGCGCCGGTCAGCGAGATGGCGCCGGTCGTCGTGATCGCCGCCGCGGGTGCGGCGGACGACCCGGGCTCCGACGCGGGATCGCCCGCGGGCGCGGCGTCCAGCCGCTCGGGCACGACGACCGTGATCACGCGCAGCGGGTTCGATGCGGTCGCGTCGAGGGCGGCATCCTGTGCGATCGGCAGCAGGTCGACCGGTTCCAGTCGCAGCGGCTTGGCCTCGTCGAGGCGGGCGAGCTCGAGCAGGTCCTCGACCAGGGCGCCCATGCGGATCGCCTCGCGCTCGATCCTGTCCATCGCCTGCGCGACGTCGTCGGGGCTGGTGATCGCGCCCATCCGGTAGAGCTCGGCATAGCCGCGCAGCGAGACCAGCGGGGTGCGCAGTTCGTGGCTGGCATCGCCGACGAAGCGGCGCATCTGCTCGACGGTCCGCTGGCGATCGGCGAAGGCGCGGTCGATGCGCGCGAGCATGGTGTTCAACGATCGGTTGAGCCGGCCCACCTCGGTGTTGGGCGTCGCGCCCCCGAGCCGCTGGCTGTAGTCGCCCGCGGCGAAGCGCGCCGCGGTCGCCTCGACGTCGCGCAGGGGAGCGAACGTGCTCGTGACGAGCAACTGGGTCGTCGCCGCCCCGAACACCACGACCGCGAGGGCGAATCCGAAGAAGATCAGCATGAATCGAGACACCGTCGAATCGACGTCGTCGATGCTCTGGCCGACGACGATCACCACGAAGGCGGAGTCGTCGCTGAGCTGGAACGGGAAGGCCACGACGCGCCAGTGCGAGGTGCCCGCGGGGTTGCCGATGGTCGTCTTCGGCAGGGTCGCGCCGTGAGCCTGCGAATCGAGAGCGTTCGCCCAGGCCACCGTCAGCCCGGAGGTGTCGGGGGCCGACTTGCGGTCGGGCACGTTCGAGCACTTGACCGCCCCATCCGATCGGAGCACCGCGAAGAGCGTGCCGTTCGGCGAATAGACGACCGAGCAGTCGGCGACGCTCGAGAGCGGGAGGTTGCCCGCGCTGGTGTACAGGCTGTCGACCTTGGCATCGGTCTGATCCATGAGGTAGCCGCGCAGCACGCTGACGGTGCCGGCACCGGCCACCGCGAGACCGAAAGTGAGCAGCAGCACCGTGACGCCGGTGATCTTGGTGCGCAGCGAGATCCCGTTCCACCAGCGGTCGAACGAGGCGTGCATGGTCGTCGCGCGCAGTGCCGTTGCGCGGCTTGTCGCCACGGGATGCCCTCCGGATGTCACGGGTCGCGTCGACCGCCGCCGATCACGCCCTGAGCCTTCAGGCCTTCGCGGCCTTGAGCATGTAGCCGAATCCGCGCTTGGTCTGGATCATCGGCTCGGTCGAGTGCTGGTCGAGCTTGCGACGCAGGTACGAGATGTAGCTCTCGACGATACCCGCGTCCCCGTTGAAGTCGTATTCCCAGACGTGGTCGAGGATCTGCGCCTTGCTGAGCACCCGGTTCGGGTTCAACATCAGGTAGCGCAGCAGCTTGAACTCGGTCGGGCTCAGCTCGACCGACTCGGGGCCGACGGTGACCTCGTGGGTGTCCTGGTCCATGGTGAGCTCGCCCACCCTGATCACCGCGTCTTCCTCGTCGTGCATGGTGCGGCGCAGGATCGCCTTGATGCGCGCGACGATCTCGTCGAGGCTGAACGGCTTGGTGACGTAGTCGTCGCCGCCGACGGTGAGGCCGGTGATCTTGTCCTCGGTGTCGTCCTTGGCCGTGAGGAAGAGGATCGGCGCCGTGTAGCCGGATGCCCGCAGCCGCTTCGTGACGCCGAATCCGTTCATGTCGGGAAGCATGACGTCGAGGATGATCAGGTCGGGCTCCTCTTCGAGGACCGCCGAGATCGCCTGGGCGCCGTTGCCGACCGCGCGTACGGCGAAGCCGGCGAAGCGCAGGCTGGTGGTGAGCAGGTCGCGGATGTTGGGTTCGTCATCCACGATCAGGATCTTGGGGCCGTCGGTCATGGCACTAGTGTCTGCGCGTTCGCTGGATGAAAGCTGGGAGCCGAGGGAGCAGTGTTTCGTGGCGCGCGCGATCAGCCGTTCGCCGACGGAACCAGCTGAACGCAGCAGCGCCCCGGTGCGGGGGCGAGGACGGCATGTCGGTTCTCGTCGGTCACCAACGCGTCGACCAGGGCGAGATTGGCCCGGCACACCAGGTCGCTGTGGGCGGCCGCCAGGCGGTGGAACGGGCAGTTGGTCAGACTGACCACGCCGCCGTTGTCGGTGACCGGTTCGTACCCGACCGCCGTGAGGGCTGCCTGCGGATCACCGCCATGCCTGCGCAGGAGCGCCTCGCCCTGCGCCGCGGCGGCGCGGCGAACAGCGTCCGCCACCGAGCCGGTCGCTTCGGCGGTCTCGAGGGCGCCGGCGAGCACGTCTCCCATCAGTTCGTAGTCACGGGCGGGGATGCTCGCCGCGACCTCCGCGCCGACCGCCCGGTAGACCTTGGCGGGTCGCCCCGCTCCGGGGCCGGTCCGGCCGGTGCGCCGCTCGAACGCGACGGCGAGCACCCCCAGCGCGACCAGCCGATCGAGGTGCAGCGCCGCGGTCGACTTGGGGGTGCCGGTGGCGCGCACCACGTCGTCGATGCTCACCGCCGCGCGGCTCCGCGCGACGACGTCGAACAGGGCGCGGCGAGTGGGGTCGCGCAGCGCGGCGACGGCTGCCGCCTGATCCGGTCGGACTCCACCCTCCATGCCGGCAGCCTAGTTCTAAAACCGGTTTTCTTGACAAAAGAAATTCGACGCACGTAGTGTCGAGACCGAGCAAGGGGACGACATGACCAGCGTGCAGGATGTTGCCGCTCCGCCCGGCGCGATCGATCTGGTCGCCGCCGAGGCCGCCATCGCGCAGCTGCTCAGCGCGCTGGGTCAGGATGCCGCATCCGACCGCCTGCTCGCGACCCCGGGCCGCGCGGCGGCGGCTCTGCTCGGGCTGGTCGTCTCGCCCGGCGCCCCCATCGCGACGCCGATGCCGACCGAGGGATACCGCGGCCTCGTGCTCGTGCGCGACATCCCCTTCCAGTCGCTGTGCGAGCACCATCTGCTGCCGTTCCGGGGCCGCGCGCACGTCGGATTCCTGCCGGGCGACAGCCTCGTCGGCCTCTCGACGCTCGCGCGCGCGGTCGAGCACTTCGCTCACGGGCTGCAGCTTCAGGAGCGCATCACTCAGCAGGTGCACGACTGGGTGAACCGGGAGGTGAACCCGCGCGGCGCGGGCGTCGTGGTCGAGGCGGAGCACCTGTGCATGTCGTTCCGGGGGGTCGGAACGCCCCACACCCACCTGGTCACCTCGTTGTTCAGCGGCGAGCTCGCCGCCGATGCGGTCGCGCGCCGCGCCTTCTTCGGCGCGAGTTCGCCGAGCACGCAGAATGCCCAGGGAGGGCCCTATGACTGATCGGATCGTCATCGTCGGCGGCGGCCTCGCCGCGGCGACCGCCGCCACCGAGTTGCGCAGGCGCGGCTTCGCGGGAAGCATCCGGCTGCTGGCCGCCGAGCCGCACGCGCCGTACATCAGGCCGCCGCTGTCGAAGGGCTACCTGCAGGGCTCCGAGGAGCGCAGCGCGGCCTTCGTGCATCCCGACGACTGGTACGGCGAGCACGAGGTGGAGCTCAGCACCTCGGCCCGGGTCGAGAGCATCGATCGGGCTTCGGCAGAGGTGACTCTCGCCGACGGCGAAGCCGTTCCGTACGATCGCCTGCTGCTCGCGACCGGAGCCGAGCCGCGCCGGCTGAGCATTCCGGGGGCGGATGCCCGCGGCATCCACTCCCTGCGCACGCTGGAGAACAGCGAGGAGCTTCGGGATGCGCTGGCAGCCGGATCGAAGCGGGTCGCCCTCGTCGGCGCGGGCTGGATCGGGCTCGAGGTCGCCGCCGCGGCCCGCAGCTACGGCAACGATGTCGTGGTCATCGGGCGCGAGAAGATCCCGCTCAAGGGGCCGCTCGGAGACGAACTCGGCCTGGTCTTCCAGCGCCTGCACGAGTCGCACGGCGTGCGGTTCGAACTCGGCACCGGCGCGAGCGCGTTCCGGGTCGACGACGGGCGCGTCACGGGCGTGCAGCTCATCGGGCACGGTGACGGCGGCGGCGACCCGCGAACCGTGGATGCCGACCTGGTCGTGGTCGGCGCCGGCGCCATCCCCTCCACCGAGTTGGCGACGGCGGCCGGGCTCACGGTCGACAACGGCATCCAGGTGGACGCCTCCTTGCGCACCAGCGACGAGCGGATCTTCGCGGCGGGGGACGTGGCGAACGCCTGGCATCCCGTGCTGAAGGCGTATCTGCGCAACGAGCACTGGGCGACCGCGAAGGCGAGCGGCAAGGTCGCTGCCGCATCGCTGATGGGGGAGCAGGCGCAACTCGATGCCATCCCGTACTTCTACACCGATCAGTTCGAGCTGGGCATGGAGTACTCGGGTTACGGCCCGTTGGCGGCGAACGCCCGGGTCGTCTTCCGTGGCGACCCGGCCTCGCTCGAGTTCATCGCGTTCTGGATCGCCGACGGCCGCGTGGTGGCCGGCATGAATGTGAACGTGTGGGACGTGAACGACCGCGTGCAAGACCTCATCAGGTCGGGCCGTCAGGTCGACCTCGACCGACTCACCGATCTCTCGATCGAACTGGCGGAGGTGTGATGGGCTCCCGACGCATCGGCCGCCGCGTCTTCGACTTCGAGCGTCAGGTCGCGGTGATGGCGGTCGTCAACCGCACGCCCGACTCGTTCTTCGATCGCGGCGCCACCTTCGCCCTCGACCTGGCGGTCGCCGCCTGCCTGCGAGCAGCCGAGGAGGGCGCCGACTGGGTCGACATCGGGGGAGTCCCGTTCGGGCGCGGTCCGGTGGTGACGCTCGACGAGGAGCTGACGCGGGTCGTTCCGGTCGTGGAGGCGGTGGCCGCGGCATCCGACGTGGTGATCTCGGTCGACACGCACAACGCGGAGGTGGCCCGGCAGTCGATCGCGGCCGGGGCCGGGGTGATCAACGACACGAGCGGCCTGTGGGATCCCGGCATGGTGGGCGTCATCGCCGACAGCGAAGCCACCCTGGTGCTGACGCACAGCCTGCAGCCGCCGCGGTCGGCGCATCCGAGTCCGCAGTACGGTGACGTGGTGACCGAGGTGGCCGACTTCCTGCGCGACCGGGTCGCGCTCGCGGTGGCGGGCGGCGTCCCGCGGGAGCGGCTGATCATCGACCCCGGGCACGACCTGAACAAGAACACGCGGCACTCGCTCGAACTGACGAGGCGGCTCGACGAGATCGTGGCGATCGGGCTGCCCACCCTCGCCGCCGTGTCGAACAAGGATTTCATCGGCGAGAGCATCGACCGCGATCGTCACGAGCGGTTGGAGGGCTCGCTGGCCGCGGCCGTCGTCTGCATCGTGAAGGGGGCGCGCATCGTGCGGATGCACGACGTGCCGGCCACCGTCGCCGCCGTGCGCATGACCGAGGCGATCCTGGGGATGCGGGAGCCGGCCTGGGAGAAGCACAACCTGTGACCGCGCGCATCGACCGGATCTGGCCCGACCCCGCGGACAGCCTGAGCGACGAGGAGATCATCGGCGCGCTGGGCGGCGGGCTCCGCAGCGGGTTCGGCCGGGAGCTGCGGGTCAACTTCGTCGAGAGCATCGACGGAGCAGCGACCGTCGAGGGACGCTCCGGCGGCCTGTCGGATGCGGCCGACAAGCGGCGCTTCGAGCTGCTGCGGCGCGTCGCCGACGCGGTGATCGTCGGGGCGGGCACGGTGCGCGCCGAGGGGTACGGGCCGCTGCGCGTCTCGGCCGCCTCGGCGCGTTGGCGCGCGTCGCACGGGATGACCGAGCATCCGGTGCTGGTCGTCGTGTCGCGAGAACTGGCGTTGGACCCGGCATCGCGGATCTTCACCGAGGCGCCCGTGCGGCCCATCCTGATCACGGGGGCCGCCGTGACCGCGGCGTCGCGCGCCCGGTTCGACGGGGTGGCCGACGTGATCGCCGTGGGCCGCGAGTCGGTCGACCTGCCCGCCGCGCTCGCCGAGTTGCGCGGCCGCGGGCTGACCGGGCTGCTGTGCGAGGGCGGGCCGTCGCTGTTCGCCTCCCTGCTCGAGGTCGACGTGGTCGACGAGCTCTGCGTCACGATCGCGCCCCGGCTCGTCGCCGGCGACGCGGTGCGCATCGCGCATGGCGCGACCGCGCCGCCGCGGGACATGCGGCTCGTCGAGGTGCTCAGGTCGGGCGGCGCGCTGCTTCTTCGCTACCGGCGCTGAATCGGCGGCTCAGGCATCGCGGCGCGCGAGCAGCCCGGCTCCCGTCGGTCTAGGCCGCGGCGTCGAGCGAGTCGGCGTCGAGGATCGTGTAGCTGTAGCCCTGCTCGGCGAGGAAGCGCTGGCGGTTCTGCGCGAAGTCCTGGTCGACGGTGTCGCGCGCGACCAGGGTGTAGAAGTTCGCGGGAAGCCCGCTCTCCTTCGGGCGCAGCAGACGGCCGAGGCGCTGGGCCTCCTCCTGGCGCGAGCCGAACGATCCCGAGACCTGGATCGCGACCGTCGCCTCGGGCAGGTCGACCGAGAAATTCGCCACCTTCGAGACCACGAGCACTTTGGTCGTGCCATCCCGGAACTCCTGATACAGCCGCTCGCGTTCGTCGATGGACGTGGCGCCCGTCAGCTTGGGCGCGTGGAGCGCGAGCGAGAGCTCGTCGATCTGATCCAGATACTGACCGATGACCAGGATGCGCTCGCCCTCGTGCTTCGCCACCAGGTCTTTGACGACGCCGAGCTTGGCCGGCGCCGTGGCGGCGAGGCGGTAGCGCTCGTCATCGGCCGATGCCGCGTACTCAAGCCGCTCCTGCTGCGGCAGGTCGATCCGCACCTCGTAGCAGGATGCGGGCGAGATGAAGCCCTGGGCCTCGATCTCCTTCCACGGGGCGTCGAAGCGCTTCGGGCCGATGAGCGAGAACACGTCGGACTCGCGGCCGTCTTCGCGCACCAGCGTGGCGGTGAGGCCGAGGCGGCGCCGCGCCTGCAGCTCGGCGGTCAGCTTGAACACCGGAGCGGGCAGCAGGTGCACCTCGTCGTAGACGATGAGCCCCCAGTCGAGCGCGTCGAGCAGCGCCAGGTGGGCGTACTCGCCCTTCCGCTTCGCCGTCAGGATCTGGTACGTGGCGATCGTGACCGGCTTGATCTCTTTGACCTGGCCGGAGTACTCGCCGATCTCGTCCTCGGTGAGCGAGGTGCGCTTGAGCAGCTCGGAGCGCCACTGGCGCGCACTCACCGTGTTGGTCACCAGGATGAGTGTGGTCGTATCGGCCCGCGCCATCGCGCCGGCGCCGACCAGGGTCTTGCCCGCACCGCAGGGGAGCACCACGACGCCGGAGCCGCCCGCGAAGAAGTTGTCGATCGCCTGCTCCTGGTACGGGCGCAGGTGCCAGCCGTCTGCCGCGTTCAGGTCGATCTCGTGCGGGGTGCCGGGCGTGTATCCGGCGTGATCCTCGGCGGGCCAGCCGAGCTTGAGCAGCTCCTGCTTGACCTGGCCGCGCGCCCAGGGCATGAGCGTCCACTCCGTGGAGGTGCGCCGCACGCCCAGGAACTGGCCGACCTTGGGGCTGCGGGTGATCTCGGCGAGCACCGCGGGATCCGTCGCGGTGATGATCAGTTCGCCCGGCTGCCCGTCGACCTCGGGATCGCGGTCGATGACGAGGCGGCCGTAGCGGCCCACCGTCTCGGTGATGTCGATCGACACCGACTGGGGAACCGGGAACTTGGCGTAGTCGTCGAGGGTCTTCAGCATCGCCTCGGCCGTGTGCCCGGCGGCGCGCGCGTTCCACAGCCCCAACCGCGTGATGCGGTAGGTGTGCACGAACTCGGGGGCCCGCTCGAGTTCGGCGAAGACCGCCAGTTCGTGCCGCGCCTCTTCCGCGTGCGGATGCGCGACTTCGAGCAGCACGGTGCGGTCGCTCTGCACGATCAGGGGTCCGTTCACAACCTTCGAGACTACCTGCCTCGGCTGCACGGTACCCGGCTCACCTCGGGCCGAACGACCGGTCGGTTCACACGCGGACGCTCTACGCGTCCGCGCGCACCGCCGTGATGCTCGCCAGCGGCAGCGTGCGCTCGATGTCGGCGCGGCGGTCGCGTGCGCGCAGCCGTCCGTTCGCCAGGGCTGCCGGTTCCAGGTGGTACTCGACCCGCGTGCCATCGGGCAGCTTCACGTCCACGATGACCGCCGCCTTGTTCTTGACCGCCGACTCCAGTTGCCGCGCCAACCACGCGGCACCGCTGTCTTCGGGCGTCGAGGTCGACACCGCCCGCACCCGGCTCACGATGATCGCCGCCGTGTCGTCGGCCGATGCGCCGCCCGCTCCGGCCCGGCGCTCGCGGCGCAGCTCGACGATGGTGCCTGCGGCGTTCTCGGCGACCACCGGGTAGCGCGCGTCGGCCAGCGCCCAGTAGACGACCGGCAGGTCGAAGCGGGCGAGCAGCCGGCGGTCGCCGTCCGCGATGAGCCCCAGTGCCGCGAGGCTCTGGTCGACCGCGGCCTGGCGCAGGATCGCGGGGTCGTTCGAGCGCACGTAGCTCGACATCCCGAATGCGCGTGAGCCCGGCTCGGCGGATCCCGGGTCGAGGGACCCGACCCGCAGCGACCCGAACCGCGCGGCCGTGTCGGTGAGCAGGTACTCGAGCGGCTGCGGGATGCCGGTCAGCGAGATGCCCTCGAGGAACGTCCGGATGCCCTCGGCCGTCTCTCCCGCGATGAGCGCCCGCGTCAGGCTCGCGGCCGTGACCCGGTAGCTGGAGGCCAGCCCGCGCGCCTCCACCTCGGCGAGCCCGCGGAGCCGGGTGTCGACACGGGCGACCAGCGGGCCCGGCGCGATGATCGACAGGTCGTGCTGCACGTAGACCTGCTCGACCTCGGGCGGGAACAGGGCGGACATCGCGGCGGATGCCGCCTCCACGCCGTCGACGAGCAGCGCCGCCCCCGGCGTCGACGGCGTCGATCCGCCGGTGAGCCCGAGCAGCTCTGCTTCGCGCGCGACCGAGGTGAGGCGCTCGCGGATCCAGTCGCCCCCGGCGGGGAACAGCCACTGCACGAAGTCGGTGAGCCCGTCGCCCCAGATGGCGTGCGCGCGCTGGCGCAGCACCGCGCGCAGCTCATCGGGCAGGCGCTCGAGCCAGGCGTCGGCGAGCGCGGCCCAGCGCTGCAGCCGCGAGCCGTCGAGCCAGGCGACGGCCGAGTCGCTCGCGGTCCAGCTTCCGCCCTCGAGCTGGGCAAGACCGGCACGTGACGCGATGTCGAGCAGCAGGTCGACCTGGTCGCTCTCGAATCCGGTCGCCGCGGCGAGGCGCCGGGCGTCGGGCAGCGCGACTCCGCCGCGCGCGAGCTGACGGGCCGGCTCGTCGCGCAGAGCGAGCACCAGCTCGGTCACGGCGGTGAGCGTGCCGAATGCCCGGTCTCCCGCGCCGCGGTCGACGAAGCGCGCGTCGGATTCGCTGACCGGTTCCAGGGCGGCCGGCGGCGTGCTGCTCACGAGTTCGGAGCGCGACGGCAGACCGAAGGCGGGCCAGGCGTTCAGCTGGTCGAGCACCGCATCCCAGGGCGCGAAGTGCCCGGACTCCTCGCCGAGCAACCCGGCGGCGACCGCGACGGCGGTGCGCTCGGCGACATCGGCCGGGGTCGCGTCGAGCGCCGTGGCGAGCTGCGCCGCCGTCGGCGCTCCCGTCGTCGAGGCCAGCTCGCCCGCCACCGCGATCAGGGCCAGGGTCGGACGGTCGAGCCGTTGCAGCGCGGTCTGCACCGACGCGCGGTCGAGCAGAGCCTCGGCCAGGTCGAAGAAGTCGCGGATGCCCTGCTGCCGCACGCCGCGTTCGGTGACCAGGCGCGCCAGCGCGTCATCGTCGAGCGCGCGCAGCCGAGCGGCCAGCGCGAGTGCGGATCCGCTGCTAGCCGGCATCGCGCGCGAGACGGCTGCGGCGCGTCACGCTGATGACGAGGAAGACGATGAGCAGGATCGCGACGAGCGGAAGGGCGATCAGCGGCAGCAGGACGACCGCAGGCCATGCTCCCCCGGTGACGTCGGCGTGCGAGGCGGGCCCGATCAGAACCGCCAGGATGGAGATGATCGAGACGCCCGCGAGAGAACCGATCACGAACGCCAGGATGCGTTCGATACGATTGAGGGGCACACGGGTGTTCTCTGCCACAGCACCAGGATAGGGCCAGCGCCCCGGCCCGACGTCCCAGCACCACGAGGAGAGGTCCCCATGCCCACCGGCAAGGTCAAGTTCTACGACGAAGACAAAGGCTTCGGCTTCATCGCAGCGGATGACGGCCAAGAGGTCTTCCTGCACGCCTCCGCGCTGCCGGCGGGCACGGTCGTGCGCGCGGGCAGCCGCCTCGAGTTCGGCATCGCCGACGGCAAGAAGGGCGCCCAGGCGCTCTCGGTCCGGGTGCTCGACCCGGCGCCCAGCCTCAGCAAGCTCACCCGGCGTTCCGCAGACGACATGGCGATCGTGGTCGAAGACCTGGTCAAGCTGCTCGATGGCATCGGCGCCGGACTGCGCCGCGGCCGCTATCCGGACAAGACGCACGGCTCCAAGATCGCGGCCGTTCTTCGCAAGGTCGCCGACGACCTGGATGCGTGAAGCCGTGACCACCACGGTCGAGGTCGCGCGCGCGGCGCTGCTCGAGATCACGCCGGAGTCCAACGTCGGCGCGCTCGTCTCTGAGCAGACCAGCGACGAGGGCGTCAGCACGATCCAGTTCGCCTCGACGATGCTCGGTTACCCCGACTGGTTCTGGACGGTCAGCGTCGCCCAGCTGCCGGATGAGGAGCCGACCGTGCTCGAAGCCGAACTGCTGCCCGGCGAGGGGGCGCTGATCGCGCCCGACTGGGTGCCGTGGGCCGATCGCCTCGAGGACTACAAGGCCGCACAGGCGGCCATCGCCGCCGGGGAGCTGGCGGCGGGAGGAGCCGGCTCGGCGGATGACGACGACGATGTCGACGATGACGAGCACGGCGACGACGACCTGGGCGACGATCCGGATGACGGCATCGACTTCGAGTTGGATGACGAGTTAGCGCTGATGCCGGCGGCGGTGGGTGTAGACGAGCAGGATCAGCCCGATGCCGAGCCCGATGAGGACGGTCCAGAGCCACCAGCCGCGCCCGTCCGCAAGCAGCGGGCGAAGAAACAGCAGTAGCCCGCCGAGCGCGACCAGCCACAGCACCAGCCCGACCAGCACGACCTTGCGGTCGTCGGTCCTGATCGGCGCGGGATCGGCGCGACGCTCCGAGTCCTTCAGCCACAACCGCATGCGCTTAGCCTAGAGCGCTGATCCCCCCGAATCTGATTGCATATGTCCGTGATGCCGTTGCCCGATGACGACGCCGCCCCCGACCGGGTCGAGCGGCCGCCGTTCGACGTCGAGGCGTTGAGCATGTACACCGAGCCCATCGCCTTCGGCTCTCCTCCTCCGGTGGCGATCGAGCTGGTCGGCGAAGTCCCGTGGGAGTTGCGCGAGGATGCCGTCGACGGACCGGCGCTGGGGTCCGGGCTGACCGCGGTGCTGCGCGAAGCCAGACTCCGCATGTACCGCCCGGAGGAGTGGGAGATCAGGACGGGGCGCGAGCGGGCGTACGGCGCCGAGATGACCTGCTTCGAGCTGCTGAACACCTCGTCGGGAGCCTCGGTCCGCATCCACGAACAGCGCCTCGGCTACTGGATCAGCTCGCGCGTTCCCGAGGGTGAGCTGGTGCTGCCGCTCGGACGCAGCCGCCGCATCGGGGGAGGCACGCTTCCGATCATGATCGCGAAACTCGCCGCGCGCGATTTCACCCGCTCCGGATCGAGCGTTCGCGTCACCGTCGGCCGCAAGAGCTTCGTCTTCGACGTCGACCAGCAGTCTGCCGCGGGCTAGGCGTCGAGCACGAAGTCGATCGCGCGCGTCAGGGCGCGCACATCATCCGGCTCGATCGCGACGAACGTGGCGACCCGCAGTTGGTTGCGGCCGAGCTTGCGGTAGGGCTCGGTGTCGACGATCCCGTTCGCGCGCAGGGTCTTGGCGAGGGACGCGGCATCCACGCGTTCGTCGAAGTCGATTGTGACGACCACCTGCGAGCGGTGGTCCGGGTTCTCGACGAACGGGGTCGCGACGCTGCTCGCCTCTGCCCAGTCGTACAGGATGCCGCTGCTCTCACGCGTGCGCGCGTCGGCCCAGGCCAGGCCGCCCGTGCCGTTGATCCAGTCGACCTGGTTCTCCATCAGAAGCAGTGTCGAGATCGCGGGAGTGTTGAGGGTCTGCTCGAGTCGTGAGTTGTCGACCGCGTTCTTCAGGCTCAGGAACTCGGGGATGTAGCGGTCGGATGCCGCGATCCTCTCGATCCGCTCGATCGCCGCCGGAGAGGCCAGAGCGAACCACAGCCCGCCGTCACTGGCGAAGTTCTTCTGCGGAGCGAAGTAATAGAGGTCGGTCTCGGCCACGTCGAAATCGACACCGCCCGCGGCGCTGGTGGCGTCGATCACGGTGAGGGCGCCGTCGTCGCCGTGCACCCGTTTCACCGGGGCCATCACGCCGGTGGATGTCTCGTTGTGCGGCCAGGCATAGACGTCGATGCCGGCGAGCACCTCGATCTCGCAGCGCGAGCCGCCCGGAGCCGCGATGATGTGCGGCGCCTCGAGGAACGGGGTCGCGGCGGCTTGACCGAACTTGGCCCCGAACTCGCCGAAGGTCAGGTGCTCGCTGCGGCGTTCGATGAGGCTGAAGGCGGCGGCATCCCAGAATGCGGTGGATCCGCCGTTGCCGAGCAGCACCTCGTAGCCGTCTGGCAGGCGGAAGAGCTCGGCGAGCCCGGCCCGCACGCGGCCGACCAGGTCTTTGACGGGGGCTTGGCGGTGCGAGGTTCCCAGCAGGTCGGCGTGCGCGTTCAGGTGCGCGAGTTGCTCGGGGCGGACCTTGGAGGGGCCGCACCCGAATCGGCCGTCGACAGGAAGGAGGTCAGCGGGGATCTCGAGTGTCACGGGTCAATCGTACCGAGCCCGGGGGGCGGCACTTCCCGCGGCGATCCCGCGCCCCCGCCGGTAGGCTGACCGAGTCCGGTGGCCACCCTGGGAGCAACGATGACCGATCTCGTCGATACGACCGAGATGTACCTGCGGACGATCCTCGACCTCGAAGAAGAGGGGATCGTCCCTCTGCGCGCGCGCATCTCCGAGCGTCTCGGCCACTCAGGACCGACCGTGAGCCAGACCATCGGCCGCATGGAGCGCGACGGCCTCGTGCACGTCGAAGGCGACCGCCACCTGTCGCTCAGCGCCGAGGGCCGCAGCCGCGCTGTCCACGTGATGCGCAAGCATCGGCTCGCCGAGCGGCTGCTCGCCGACGTGATCGGCCTCGACTGGGCCTACGTGCACGACGAGGCCTGCCGTTGGGAGCACGTCATGAGCGAGCAGGTCGAGCGCCGGCTGCTGGTGCTGCTCGACCACCCGACCGAGTCGCCGTACGGCAACCCGATCCCGGCTCTGGATGAACTGGGCGACCCGCTCGCCGCGCCGTTCCTGCAGGGCGTCATCAATCTGGTGGCTCGGGTCGCCGACGAGACCGGCCCGGTCGAGGGCACGATCCGGCGTCTCGGGGAGCCCGTGCAGTTCGATCCCGAGCTGCTCACCCAGCTGCTTGCCGCCGGTGTCGTGCCCGGCGCCCAGGTCACCATCGCGGCCGTCGGCTCGTACGTGTCGCTGCAGGTGGACGGCCACGGCGATGGGCTCGAGCTGCCCAACGAGGTCGCCATGCACGTCTACGTCGCCGCCTGATTCTCGGCGGCGGCGGCGCGCGCGATTGGCACAACCCCGACTCGTCACGTAAGGTCGACAAGTCCTCTCGACCACGCAAGCCGGTCGGAGGCCGTACCGCAGGGCGTCTCGTTCACCCATCCTCTGCGGCACGACGTGACATACGACAGGGATGGGGCGGCATACCTAGCCGGCCGAGGCGCAGGAGCTCAACTCTTGTTCTCAGGTACAACTCGCCCCACCGCTTCGTCTCGCATCGGCTTGAATCTCACCGTCATGGCGCTGGCGGTTCCGGCCATCTTCTGCACGGTTGCCCTTCCGGCATACGCGGCCCACAACGCGGAATCTGACGCCTCCGCGTCGACCGCGGCCGGCGCGCAGACGACGGCCCGCCTCGAGCAGTTGAAGAACGCCGACGCCCAGACGGTCGCGGTCGCCGCTGACGCACCTGTCGCCGCCGCCGGCCGCGAGGCGTTCTCGGCCACCTCCGAGGCCGAGATCAAACGCGCCCAGCTGCGCGCCGCGATGCTCGCCTACCACGGCCCGAGTGTGCGCGCCCTGCTGGCCAACCCGCCGTACCCGAACTTCAGCCTCGACCAGGTGGTCGCCGTGGCGAAGCAGTACATCGGGGTCCCCTATGTCTACGGCGGGGCATCGCCGGCCGGCTTCGACTGCTCGGGGTTCACTCAGTACGTCTACGCCCAGTTCGGCGTCTCCCTGCCGCACTCGGCATCGCGGCAGAGTTCCGGCGGAACCGCCATCGCCGCCTCGGCTGCCCTGCCCGGCGACCTGGTCGTCATGGATGGCGGCGGCCACGTCGGCATCTACGTCGGGGGCAACATGATGATCGACGCCCCCATGCCCGGCAGGACGGTCGGCATCCACGCGATCTACACCAGCAACCACTGGTTCGTGCGTTACGGCATCTGAGCCCCGCCGAAGCTGCTCGACCGCCCAGGTTCGCCGTGTCGTAACCCGACGGTGACCGGGCTTCCGGCCGACTCGGGGTAGCCTGGAGCCCTCGGTATCACGGATTTCGGGAGAGCCATCATGCGGAACTCGGGCAGCATCCTCACCATGGATGCGCGCGCGATCTTCCTCATACGGCGCAGCATTCGGCCGGTCGTGCACTGTCACGCCCGGAGCAACTAGGCGCTGTCGTTCGCGACGGCGCCTTTTTTCGTCTGCCCCTCCCACGATCCGGACGGACACCGGGAGTCGAATGCCCGCAAGCCGTGCGGGCGCCTTCGAGAGGAGCAGCACGTGCGAACCCTGGTACTCAACGCCGGCTACGAGCCACTCGCCGTCGTGTCGTTCAAGCGGGCCATCGTGCTCGTGCTCGACGGCAAGGCCTCGATCATCGCGAGCGATGACGAGCATCCGGTGCTGAGCGCGTCGGGGGAGTGGGAGCGCCCGTCGGTGATCCTGCTGCGCCGCTACGTGCGCATCCCGAGCGGTCGGGCCGTTCCGGTCTCGCGCAGGGGGGTGCTGCGCCGGGATTCGCAGCGCTGCGGCTACTGCGGCGGGTCCGCCTCGACCATCGACCACGTCATCCCGCGCTCCCGCGGTGGAGCCGACAGCTGGGAGAACCTGATCGCCTGCTGCCTGCGCTGCAACAACATCAAGGGCGATCGCACGCCGCACGAGATGGGGTGGACCGTGCGACACATCCCGCGCCCGCCGCACGGCACCGCCTGGCTGGTGCGCGGGGTGGAGCGCGCGCTGCCGCAGTGGGAGGAGTTCCTCGCGCCCGCTGCGTGAGGCGCCCAGTGAGTCGCCCCGCTCGTCGCCGCATGCGCCGCTGCCCCCTGCTCGCGGGCCGTTATGTCAACGTGACATTCGGCCCCATCTCGCCTAGGCTCGGTCGGGTCGCAAAACCGGAGGCTTCATGACGGAACGCGAGATTCCAGACGGCGTGGGATTTCACTTCGGCGGGATGACGGACCCTTCCATTTCCCCGTCCGCACCGCCTGTTCTGAGCGAACCCGAAAACCCGCTCGGCGCCCAGGCTCCGGTCGCTACTCCTGTCTACTCCTCGCGCCGCGAGGCGCGTGCCGCGGGCAGATGGTCGGTGGATGCCGCGGCGCCTGTTGCGGCAACACCGCCTGCGGCGACGCCGCCCGCCGCGACGCTACCCGCCGCAGCGCCGCCTGCCGCGATTCAGCCCGCCGCGCCCGCCGAGCCTTCCTACGATGGCATCGCCTCGCTCTTCCCGCTGCTGGGAGACGTGAGCAGTTCACCGCTCACCACCGACCTCGCAGCTCCCTCGGCCTTCGACGCGATCCTCGCGCCCTCGCCCACAGACCTGGGAGCGACGCAGGCGATCCCGGCCGTCGAGATCGCGGCCGAACTGGCGACCCCGGTCGGCCCGTACGTCGTCCCGCAGAGCGCGGCCGCCCCGATCGTGCCGAGCTGGGCCGCTGCCGAGGGGTCCGCGGCGTCTGTTGCTCCCGCAGCCGCCGACCCGTTGCTCACCGCCCGCCGCCTGCACGCGGCCCCCGCGCGAGCGGCCGGCCCGCAACCGTTGAGGCGCGGCCGCTCCGCTGCTCGCCGGGCCGCTCGAGGCGCCACCACCAACCGGGCCGCTCGAGGCGCCACCACCAACGGTGCCGCTCGAGGCGCCACCACGAACGGTGCCGCTCGAGGCGCCACCACCAACCGCCGTGCCGCGCCGGGCACTCAGGCCGGTGCGAAGCCATTGCGCCAGCGCATCTTCGGCGTCGGCGTGATGGTGGCCGTCGGGGGGCTGTTCGCGGTGCTCGCGATTCCGGCCTATGCCGACAACAACGCGGCCACGCTGCACGCGGCGGCGGCCGTGCAGACGCAGAAGGTCGCGGTGGCGAACTCCGCGGCATCCACCATCAAGACCACCGCGCGCGACGCCTACACGGCGACCAGCGCCGCCGATCTCAAGTCTCTCTACGCCGCGGCGATGCGCGAGCAGAACATCGCGGCCTATCTGCAGTCGGGTGCAAAGGCGAAGGGCGACGACTACCCCTGGTTCGCCGAGCTGTCGCGCAACCAGGGTGGCGGGCTCTCACCGCTCGGCTACTACTACCGCGAGTGCGTCGACTTCGTGGCCTGGCGCCTCAACCGGGATGCCGGCACCACCTCGGCCCCGTTCACGTGGACCTGGAGCAAGCTCACCCCGAACGGCGGCGACGGCCGCCAGTGGAAGTCCGCCTGGCTGGCGCACGGCTGGCCGACCGGCACCACTCCGGTGCCCGGCTCCGTCGCCTGGTTCGGCAGCAACCACGTCGCCTACGTGAACGGCATCCTCGACAACGGCCAGGTGCTGATCGAGGAGTACAACTACGTGCCGCACGCCTATGACACCCGCGTGATCAACGCGAGCGACGCCTATTACCTCTACGCGCCGCCCGGATAGCAGACCCCGGCGCTCTAGCATTCGGTTCATGACTCCCGAACTCTGGCGCAAATACAGCGAGTGGCCGCTCGCGATCGCCGCCGTCGTCTTTCTGGTCGCCTATTCGATCGAGGTGATCGCCGACGTTCCGGATCGCAATGCCGCCGTCTTCGACATCATCATCTGGGCCACCTGGGGCCTGTTCGTCGTGGACTATGTTGCCAACCTGATCCTCGCCGAGCACAAGCTCCAGTGGTTCACGCACAACCTGCACGCGGCCGTGATCCTGGCGCTGCCGATGATGCGGCCGTTGAGGCTGATGCGGCTGGTGTCGGTGCTGCAGTTCTCGCATCGAGTGGGTGGTCGCCGGCTGCGCGGCCGCATCCTCACGTATGCCTTCGCGATTTCGATCCTGCTCGTTTACGTGGGCGCGCTCGCGGTGCTCGATGCCGAGCAGAACGTGCCGGGCGCATCCATCACCAACATCGGCGATGCGCTGTGGTGGGCGGCTGTCACCCTGACCGGAACCGGTTACGGCGACTTCGTGCCGATCACGGTGATCGGACGGCTGGTGGCGGTCGGTCTCATGATCGGCGGCCTGGCCATCGTCGGCGTGATCGCGGCCTCGTTCGCCACCTGGATGATCGAGAGGTTCGGCACCCGTGTCGCCGAAGAGGCCGAAGTGGCCGAGAGCGAGACGCAGTCGGAGGTCGCGGTGCTCGCCGAGCAGGTGGCGCGGCTGACGGCACTGGTCGAGGCGCGGCTGCCCGCGGCGCCCGGCACCCGGTCGCCGACAGCCGACCCGGACCAGCTCTGACGAGCTGCGCACCGATGCCGGCTGTTCGGTGGGCCGCGAAACACCCCAAGCGGTTCGCGGCCCACCTCTCCTGCAGGGTGGATCAGGCGGGGATCAGAACCTGGTCGATGACGTGGATCACGCCGTTGTCG
>DASTNC010000053.1:0-24629 GCA_035721225.1 Pseudolysinimonas sp. | reverse complement strand
CGCCGCGCTACTCGCCCGAGGTGACCGCCTTCGGCGCGGCCGAGCCCGCCTTGAGCGCGGCGAGCCGGGTGTCGACCTCCGCGGCGGTCCCGAGGTCATCGAGGCTCTCGAACTGCGAGTCGAGGCTCGAGGCGTCGAGCTCCTGCTGGCCGGCGACCTGCGCCTCGGAGCGGCGGACCTTGTCTTCGAATCGGCCGAGTTCACTGGTGGGATCCAGCACGTTGATGCTCTTGACCGCGTCATGGACCTGCTGCTGCGCGTCGGCCGTCTTCGCCCGGGCGACGAGCTCGTCGCGCTTCGAGATCAGCTGGTCGAGCTTGTCGTGCATCTGCTGCACGCCGGTCTTGAGCTGCTCGACGACCGCGTTCTGAGAGGCGATGGTCGGCTCGGCCTGCTTGGCCTCGTTCTCGCTGGTGATCTGCTTGCTCAGGGCGACCTTGGCGAGGTTGTCGAACTTGTCGGCGTCTACCGTGTTGCCCGCGGCGCGCAGCTCGTCGGCCTTGGCGCTCGCGGCGTGGGCCTTCAGGCCCCAGTCCTGGGCGGCCGCGAGGTCGGCGTCGTGGTCCTGCTCCATGAGGCGGAGGTTGCCGATGGTGGTGGCGACCGCGCTCTCGGCCTCCGCGATGCTGTTGGTGTAGTCGCGCACCAACTGGTCGAGCATGAGCTGAGGGTCTTCGGCCTGGTCGATCAGGGCGTTGATGTTGGCCCGCACGAGCGTCGAAATGCGCCCGAGGATCGATTGCTTCTCCGCCATGGTGATTCGCCTTCCGTTCGCCGCCCGATCTGGGTACGGGGGAAGCCTAGCGATGCGTCAGTGCAAGGTCACGGGTGATGTCGGACCGGTGACCAGCACGGCGCCGCCGGCATCTGTGGTCGCGGGGGTGACGTCCATCGCCGCGGAGAGCTGGTATGTTCCGGGACCGGCCTCGGGCAGGTCAGCGCGGAAACTCGGCTGCGCGTCATCCTCCGCACCGCAGACCACCGGCTCGAAGGTCGACGAGAAGGTCGTGCTCGCTCCCGGGGCCAGATCGACCTGCTGCGCGAGCGACGGCGCCGCTCCGTTGCTGTGCCACAGAACGATGCCGTCGCGCGACAGGGTGAGCGTCGGGAACGGCGAGAGCGATCCCATCACCCGCTGCGCGCCGGTGTTGGTGAGCGTGACGGTGACCGGGATCTCGCGGGCGCCGGCCGCGGCATCCACCGGCTGCACGGTCAGCACGAGCCCGTCGGAGGCGGGCGCCGGGGTGGCGAGCGGGCGCGCGCAGAGATTCATCGTCGCGGCGGGGGAGGGCTTGGTGGCCGTCGAGCCGGAGACGCCGCCCCCGATGCCCTCAGGCGCCCTCGCGGTATCGGGTTCCGACGCCGACCCCGCACTGAGCGTGGCGGACTGCCGGGCCGCCACGCTGATCGACACCGGGACGACGATCGCCAGCACGGCCAGGGCTGAGACGGCGGCAGCGACTACCACGCGCGGTCGGCGACGGGCGCGGCTGCGGCGCAGCACGGCATCCAGATCGATCGAGCCATGCGGCTCGTCGTCGTGGAACCGACGGCGCAGCTCAGATTCGGTGGGCATCGCGGTCTCCTTCGGGGGTTCGTGCTCGCGGGGCGGCGCCCGCGGGGCCGAGCCGGTCGGCCGCCGTGCCGTCGTCGGCCAGCGCGATGGCCATCTTGGCCAGCCCGTCGCTGAGGTAGCGCTTGACGGTGCCCGCGCTGATCCCGAGGGTCTCGGCGATGGCGGCGACCGTGAGGTCGTCGTAGTAGCGCAGCACCAGGCAGGCCCGCTCGCGCGGCGTGAGCTTGCGCAGCTCGCCGTGGAGGTCGAGCTTGGCGTCCACGGCGGGGGCGTCGGATTCTCGCTGCTCGGGCACGTATTCGAGGGGGGCGACCCGGCGCCAGCGGGTGCGGCGGCGGCCGCCATCCAGGTGCGTGTTCAGGATGACGCGGCGCACGTACGCCTCGGCGCTCTCGACGCCGAATCCGTTGCGCAGCCGCCCGAAGGTCTTCACCAGAGCCTCTTGCACGAGGTCGGCCGCGTCGTCGCGGTCGCCGCAGAGCAGGGCGGCGTAGCGCAGCAGGGCGTCGCCGCGTTCGGCGACCAGCTCGGTCACCACGCGCTCCCAGCCGGATTCGCGAGCCACCCTGCACCTTTCTCTCACCTACTGAGACGACCAGCTCGGCCACAACGTTGGGGTCGGGTCGTGGATATTGGTAAGCCGGCTGACTAATGGCATACTGCGTTCATGACCACACAGCCTGCTCGCTGGATCCGTCTCGTCGCCCCCCTGATCCTCGTCCTTGCCTGGCTGGGTGTCTCGGGTCTGGGAGGCCCGACCTTCGGCACGATCAGTCAGGTCACCAACAATGACCAGGCGAGTTACCTGCCGGCGAGCGCCGAATCCACGCAGGTGCAGGCGGATCTGAAGAAGTTCTTCCCGAGCGATACGGTACCGGCGATCATCGTGTACGCCCGCACCAGCGGAGTGACTCCTGCCGACACCCGATCGGTCGCTGAGCGCGTGGCGGCGTTGGGCACCGTCGATGGAGTCGGATCGGTCGTCGGACCCATCCCGTCGACCGATGGACAGGCTCTCGAGGTGTTCGTGCCGGTGAAGTCGAGCGCCGACGCGAAGACCGTGATCGCCGATGTCCGTGCGGCCGCCGTCGACGGGATCCCGTCGGGCCTGACCTCCTACACCACGGGACCTGCGGCCATCGGCGTCGACTTCGGGGCCGCGTTCGGCGGCATCGATGGGATTCTGCTGCTGGTGGCTCTGCTCGCCGTGTTCGTGATCCTGCTGGTGGTCTACCGCTCGCTGCTGCTGCCGATCCTGGTGCTGCTGACGTCGGTGTTCGCGCTGACCGGCAGCATCCTCATCGTTTATCTGCTGGCCAAGGCCGGGGTGATCACGGTGACCGGGCAGAGCCAGGGCATCCTGTCGATCCTGGCGCTCGGTGCTGCGACCGACTACTCGCTGCTGCTCGTCGCTCGGTTCCGCGAGGCCCTGGTGTCTCATCAGACCGCCTGGGCGGCGATGCGCGTGGCGTACCCGGCTGCGGTCGCTCCGATCGTGGCGTCGGGGGCCACCGTCATCCTCGGGGTGCTCTGCTTGCTGCTCTCCGGCCTGAACTCGAACCGCGGGCTCGGCCCGGTCGCAGCCGTGGCCATCCTGTTCTCGTTGCTGGCGGCGCTGACCGCGTTGCCGGCTCTGCTCGTGCTGTGCGGGCGGGCGGCGTTCTGGCCGTTCCGTCCGAAGTATGTCGAGCCGGTGGATGGTGCCCTCACCGAGGTGAAGCCGGGGCGCTTGTGGGGTGCTGTCGGCCGCCTGATCTCGCGTCGCCCGCGCCCGGTCTGGATCATCTCGGTGCTGCTGCTCGGTGCCGCATCGCTCGGATTGCTGCAGTTGCATGCCAATGGGGTTCCGCAGACGCAGTTGCTGCTCACTCAGGCCGACTCGATCGACGGGCAGAAGCTTCTGGCCAAGCACTTCGACGCCGGCTCGGGCAGTCCGGTGTACATCGTCGCGAACCAGGCGGCAGCCGATCGCGTCGTCTCACTCGCCGAGAACACACGTGGCGTCGACAGCGCCGTGGTCTACACCGGCGCCTTCGGAGCTCCCGGCGCTCCCGCCGCGCCAGCGAAGGTCGTGAACGGCACCGTCCTGATCGAGGCCACGCTGAATGTGCAAGCGGATTCGAACGCCGCGCAGAAGGTCGTCACCGACCTGCGCTCCCAGTTGCCCGCGGTCGACGGCACGGCGAAGGTGGGCGGAGTCACCGCGCTCGCATTGGACACCGACACCGCGGCCACCGAAGATCTGCGCGTCATCATCCCGGCTGTGCTGCTGGTGGTTCTCATCGTGCTCATGCTGCTGTTGCGTTCGATCGTCGCGCCGCTGCTGCTGATCGGCACGGTCGTGCTCTCGTACGCGGCCACGCTCGGGGTGTCGGCGTTGGTGTTCAACCACCTGTTCCACTTTCCGGGCGCTGATCCCTCGGTGCCTCTGTTCGGCTTCGTGTTCCTGGTGGCGCTCGGGGTGGACTACAACATCTTCTTGATGACGCGCGCGCGCGAGGAGTCCGCGCATCGCGGCACTCGACGGGGCATCGTGCGCGGGCTCGAGGCGACAGGCGGCGTCATCACGGCGGCCGGAATCGTGCTCGCCGCGACATTCTCGGCGCTGCAGGTGATCCCGATCCTGTTCCTGGTGCAGCTGGCCTTCATCGTGGCGTTCGGCGTGCTGGTCGACACGATCCTGGTTCGGTCGCTGCTGGTGCCCGCGCTCGGCTACGACATCGGGCGCCGCATCTGGTGGCCCTCGAAGCTCGCGAAGACCGCCCAGCCGAGCGACGCTCCGGCCGAGCAGCCCACGACATGACAAGTGCCCCCGACTGGATTTGAACCAGCGACTTCTTCCTTCGGAGGGAAGCGCTCTATCCACTGAGCTACGGGGGCGCGACGGCGTCACTAGGTTAGCAGCCCAGGGGTGCACCCCTGCGGGACCCCGTCGGCCATGCCATGCTCGCGGAGTGACCCTGCGCCGCGACCTCCGATCGAGCATGACCCTGCAGGTCGACGACCAGACGGCGTTCATCCTCGCCGTGTCGACGGCTCGCGAGGTGCCGCTCGCCTGGGAGGCGCTCACGGTGAGCATCGACGGGCGCGCGGTCGCGCCGCGCGAACTCGATGAGGATCCGCGCACCCGGCTGCAGCTGTTCGAGACCGAACCGGGACTTCTGATGATCGACTACGCCGCCGAGGTCAGCGGTCGCTCGTCGGCGCCGCACACCTCGCCGCTCGACTCGATCGTCTTCCTGCGCCCGAGCCGCTACGTGCAGTCCGACACGCTCACGCCTTTCGCGCGCGAGACCTTCCCCGGGCTGACCGGGCCGCGTCACGACGGCGCACGGCTCGTGCGCGAGGTGTCGAGCTGGGTGCACGACCGGCTGGTCTACGCTGCAGACTCGACCTCGCCGACTGGGGGAGCGGTCGAGACGCTGGAGTCGGGTCGCGGCGTCTGCCGCGACTTCGCCCACCTCACCGCCGCCCTGTTGCGCGCGCTCGACGTGCCGGCCCGGCTGGTCTCGGTGTACGCACCCGGGCTGGTGCCGATGGACTTCCACGCGGTGGTCGAGGCGCTCGTCGAGGTCGACGGTCGCGAGCAGTGGGTGGTGGTCGACTCCACCCGGCTCGCTCCGCGGCGCAGCATGGTGCGCATCGCGACCGGGCGGGATGCGACCGACACGGCGTTCTTGACGAACACGCTGTCCGATATCCAATTGCTGCGCCTCGAGGTGGATGCCGCCAGCAGCGAGTCGTTCGACGACGACCCCGACGAGCTGGTGACGCTGAGCTGAGGGCTACTTCAGCGCGCCGAGCGCGGCCGTGATCAGATCGGCCGGATCGCCGGGCTCGAGGAAGTCGACCGAGGTCGCGACCAGCCAGTAGTTCCCCTGGAACACGATGGCGGTGCCCACCCCGCCACTGGTCGAGAAGTACGCCTCGTCGCCGTAGGTCGGCACCATGGTGCTCTTCTCGACGGCGGCGTTCTTGAGCGACTCGATCGAGGCCGCATCAAGGTGCGCCACCGAGACATCGATGGTGTCGCCGCTGGTCTGGTTCTGCCAGCGGCAGGCGATGCCCTGCTCCGACTTGGCGGTGGCCGCGGCGGAGCCCGACTTGGGCGTCCACTTCGTGATCAAACCGAAGTTCGGGTTGAAGGCGTAGATGTCGTCCGGCGTGATCAAGGTGTTGCAGCCGATGGTGATCGGGGTCGAGACGGTGCTCGCCGTGGGGCTCGGCGTCGACGACGCGCTGGGGGTTTCGCCGGGTGACGCTGCCCCGGTCTCGGTCGACGACGGCGATGGCGAGGGCGTCGGCGCGCAGCCGCTGAGTGCGGCGAGCGCAAGCAGCGAGACGGCCACGGGCACGACACAACGGCGGAGTCCTGGCATGCACCCATTGTGTGCGCATTGGCTGAGACATGCCCCGAGACACCCCGGTCAAGCCCGGCTCGGTAGGATCGCTCCTTGTGAATCCCGCCGAATTGACCGCGACACTGCTCGACATCGTTCGTGCGATGGTCGGCGAGCGCGCCGGCGAGGTCGAGGTCGACGACGTGAGCATCGAGCGTCCCCGTAATCGCGATCACGGCGACTGGGCCTCGAACGTCGCGCTCAAGCTGGGCAAGCGCCTGGCGCTCGATCCGCGCGAGTTCGCGGCTTCTCTTGCGTCGGCTCTCGAAGCAGTCGACGGGATCGCGAGCGCCGAGGTCGCCGGCCCCGGCTTCTTGAACATCACCCTCGATGCCGCGGCGTCGGGGGTGCTCGCGCGGAAGATCGTGGAGGCGGGCGCGCGCTACGGTCGCGGCACCCTCTATGACCGGGTGACGATCAACCTCGAGTTCGTCTCGGCGAACCCGACCGGGCCGATCCATATCGGGGGCGTGCGCTGGGCGGCGGTCGGCGACAGCCTGGCGCGCATCTTCGAGGAGCAGGGCGGCCTCGTCACGCGCGAGTACTACTTCAACGACCACGGCGCGCAGATCGACCGCTTCGCGCGCAGCCTGGTCGCCGCCTACAAGAACGAGGCGGCTCCTGATGACGGCTACGGCGGGCAGTACATCCTCGACATCGCTGCGCGCGTGGTCGAGGTGTATCCGGGTGACCTGAGTTCGCTGCCGCCCGACGAGCTGCTCGAGACCTTCCGCTCGGTCGGCGTCGATCTGATGTTCGGCGACATCAAGGCGAGCCTGCACGACTTCGGCGTCGACTTCGACGTGTACTTCCACGAGAACGACCTGCACGAGTCGGGCGCCGTCGATCACGCCGTCGCGCGGCTGCGCGAGCTCGGCCACATCTACGAGGCCGACGGCGCGACCTGGCTGCGCACCACCGACTTCGGCGACGACAAAGACCGGGTCGTCATCAAGAGCGACGGACAGGCCGCCTACATGTCGGGTGACCTCGCCTACTACCTGAACAAGCGCGACCGCGGCTTCGAGCGCAACCTGATCCTGCTCGGGGCCGACCACCACGGCTATGTGCGCCGGTTGATGGCCATGACGGCCGCGTTCGGCGACGTGCCGTACGTCAACCTCGAGATCATGATCGGCCAGCTGGTCAACCTGGTCAAAGACGGCGAGCCGGTCAAGATGTCGAAGCGGGCCGGCACGGTGGTCACGATGGAAGACCTGGTCGACGTGGTGGGCGTCGACGCCGCGCGCTACGCCCTGGTGCGCAGCTCGATGGACTCGCAGCTCGACATCGACCTCGACCTGCTGACCAAGCGCACCAACGACAACCCGGTGTTCTACGTGCAGTACGCGCACGCCCGCACCCAGGCCGTGGCGCGAAACGCCGACGCGGCGGGCGTGCCGCGCGGCCGTTTCGACGCGTCGCTGCTGTCGCACGAGACCGAGAGCGCGCTGCTCGGGGTGCTCGCCGACTTCCCGCGGGTGACGCTGCAGGCGGCCGAGTTCCGCGAGCCCCACCGCGTCGCGCGCTACCTCGAAGAGTTGGCGGGCACCTACCACCGCTGGTACGACGCGTGCCGCATCATCCCTCAGGGAGACGATCCGGTGGAGGCGGTGCACGAGACCCGGCGCTGGCTGAACGACGCCACCGGCCAGGTGCTGCGCAACGGGCTGAGCATGCTCGGCGTGAGCGCTCCGGAACGGATGTAGCGATGACGTCCGCGACCGAGCCGCTCGCCCCGATCCTTCCGAAGAAGAGGCGCCGCGCCTGGTCGTTCGTCGTGGCCGCCGTCGTTCTCGTCGTGCTGATCGTCGGCTTCTTCATCGCGGATGCCGCGGCCAAGAGCTACGCGCAGGACCAGATCAAGCAGAAGGTCGTCGCCGCGCTCGGGGTCGACCCCACCACCGACGTCAGTGTGAAGATCGGCGGCGGCTCGGTGCTGCTGCAGGCGCTCAGCGGAACGCTCACGAGCGTGGACATCACCGTGCCGAAGCTGTCCTTCGGCGACCTGGTGGGCTCGGCCACCCTGCAGGCCACCCAGGTGCCGCTGAACGAGAGCGCGCCGCTGAAGAAGCTCGCGATCACCTACCGGGTGAGCGAGAAGAACGTGGCGGTGCTCGCCTCCGACTTGAGCGGCATGAAGCTCGACACGGTCACGCTCGACCCGCCCGAGATCGTCGCGAACGCGACCTTCTCGGTGTTCGGCTTCGGCATCCCGGTCGGGCTCGGCCTGACGCCCTCGGCGTCGAAAGGGCAGCTCGACTTCACGCCGACCAGCATCCTGGTCTCCGGTCAGAAGTTCACCTCGACGCAGCTGCTCGCGACGCCCGGGCTCGGCGGCCTAGCGAAGCAGTTGCTCAAGCAGCAGGCGTTCTGCGTCGCCCAGTATCTGCCGAAGGCCGTCAGGGTCACGTCGGTGAAGGTCGTCGGCCACGAACTGGTGATGACGATCTCGGGCGACGGCGCCGCGCTCGGCGGCAGCGGGTTCACCACCAAGGGCAGCTGCGCGTGAGCGACGGCGGGATCCTGCGGCACGGCCCCGGCGTGCCCGATGGCGGGCTGCCGTTCCAGCCGATCCGCAACACCGTCTACACGGCCGAGGAGCTGTTCGCGGGTTACCGGCCTTCTGTGCTCGGCTCGTACGAGACGACCATGGACTTCCGCTCGTACCAGTGGTTCGTCAAGACCGGCCGCAGCACCCCGATCGAGCCCTATGCCGCCATGATGCGCGCGCTGCACGATTCGTCGGTGACGTTCGACGTCGGGGCGATCATCGCCGGCCGCCGGGTGGTCGGGATCATGGGCGGCCATCAGCTGCCCCGCGACTCGGCCGCCTACCGCAGCATCGCCGAGCTCGGCCGCGACCTCGCCCGCCGCGGCATGCTGGTGTGCACAGGAGGCGGCCCGGGCGCCATGGAGGCCGGTCACCTGGGCGCCGCGCTCTCGGGGCATCCGGATTCCGAGCTCGAGACGGCGATCTCGGTGCTGCGCAGGATGCCGAAGATGCCGACGCTGATCGACATCGTCGGGCCCGACGGCACCGCCGATCCCGCGCTCGTGAAGATCGCGCACACCTGGTTCGCGCCCGCCTGGGAGATGAGCCGCGCGATCGTCGACCCGGTGGCATCCATCTCGATCCCGACCTGGCACTACGGTCACGAGCCGACCACGCCGTTCGCGACCCACATCGCCAAGCTCTTTCAGAACAGCATCCGCGAAGACGGGCTGCTCACCATCGCGCGCCAGGGCATCGTCTTCACCCAGGGCAGCGCCGGCACGCTGCACGAGGTGTTCCAGGATGCCGAGCAGAACTTCTATGCCCGGTCCGGTTCGCGCAATGACGGCGCGCAGTTCAGCCCGATGGTCTTTCTCGACAGCGATTATTGGACCAAGACCCTGCCCGCGCACCAGCTGATCGATGCCCTGTTCACGACGGCCGACCCAGCCATCGTGAAGGCGTTCGAGAAGCTGGTGCTGGTGACCGACGACATCTGCGAGGCGGCCGAGCACCTGGATGCCTTCCAGGCCGACACCTCACGACTGGAGCGACGCGCATGAACCCTGGGGAGATCGTGATTCTGGCGTTGGTCGGCGTCGTCGCGGTCGCGATCTTCGTCGTGATCATCCGCAACGACAACCGCAACGTCGCACGGGGCACCGCCGAGGCGGAGGCCAAGGGCGAGCCCGTCAAGAAGCGCCCGCCGCTCGGCGTGGTCTACTTCGCGGTGGGTGCGGCGTTCATCGTGGTCGGGATCTTCACGCTGCTCGGGCAGCACTGAGGCAAGGTGTGTCACGTTTTGTCACGGCGTGGCATCATGGAAACATGAATGCCACAGTCGTGCTCGGCCAACAAGGGCGCCTGGTGATCCCGGCCGACATGCGCAGCGCGCTGGGTCTGGAGCCGGGCGACCGTCTCCACATCTCCGCACGAGGATCCGCACTCATGATCGAGCGTCAGGACGACGCAGTCGCTGAGCTTCGACGCTTCGCCGACTCCGTGCCGAAGGCGCGATCGTTCGTCGACGAACTGCTGGCGGAACGTCGGATTGCTGCGGCGAACGAGTGACGGTACTTGACGCATCCGCGCTGCTGGCATTGATTCATGACGAACCGGGTGCTGATGTTGTCGCGACCGAGGTCGACGGCGCGGTGCTCAGCACCGCGAACCTGGCGGAGGTCGTCGGCAAGCTGGTGGATGCCGGCGTGGATGTCCGGCGTCTGCGCGAGGTGATCTCGGCAGCGGGCGTCACGATTGAACCGCTGACGATCGCCGATGCCGAACTCGCCGGGGCCATGCGTGCTCTGGACGGGGGCCGATCACTCTCGCTGGGCGACCGCTGCTGTCTGGCGTTGACCATCAGAACGACGCCAGCTGAGGTCTTGACCGCTGACCGGGCGTGGTCCGATCTCGACCTGCCGATCCGGGTGCGACTGATTCGATGAGGTCGGACAGGATGAGAGCGGACTTTTCGCGATCGTCGGGAGCTAGACCGTCGAGAAGGCGAACGTAATCAATACCAGGACGGCTATCGCTTTGATCGCTGGGGCGACAATTGCCAGGACTCCGACCAATCGCCCACGGCCCAGGAGTGCGATCACGGCGACGATCCCGACAACGATCGAGGCGAGCCAGACCACCGGGATCACGTACTCCGAACCGATCGACAGTCTCTCTGCCGCGTAGTTGATCGTCCGATCGGCATTCACCTCCAGGCTTCCACCGATCGCGCCACCGTTACGACTAGGAATGGCGTGACGAAGAGCGCCAGCGACCAGATGGCGAGAGCTGGGGGACGCCGTTGGCGTCCTTGGGGTGCGACGGCCGAGTCGGTCATCGTCCGACTCTAGAGGGAGTGAAGCCACCGACCAGTGATCGGTACACTGATCTCGGCTTCAGGGACCAATCCGGGTTCGCTCGCCTCACTCTCGTTTCCGACGACCACTGTGAGGTCTTGTGACCGCGAACCCGCTCGCGCCCGACTGGCTGCGCCAGCCGGGAGTCGCCGGTGAGCCCGACGCGAACGCGCTCGCCGCGAGCGTCTGGCCGCGCAATGCGGTGCGCGCGGCATCCGGTGAGATGTCGCTCGCGGGTGCAACGGCCACCGCGCTCGCCGCCGAGTTCGGCACCCCGCTCTACGTCGTCGACGAGCACGACGCGAAGTCGCGCGCCGCTGAGGTTCTGGCTGCGTTCACCTCCGCGTTCACCGCCGTCGGATCGACCGCGCACGTCTACTACGCCGGCAAGGCCTTCCTCAGCACCGAGATCGCTCGCTGGGTGACCGCCGCCGGGCTCAACATCGACGTGTGCAGCGGGGGAGAGCTGGCCGTTGCCCTGGCCGCTGGCGTCGACCCGGCTCGCCTGGGATTCCATGGCAACAACAAGAGCCTCGCCGAGATCGACCGTGGTGTCGAGGTCGGGGTGGGCGCGATCGTCCTGGACAGCGTCGTCGAGGTCGAACGTGTCGCGGCTGCGGCCGAACGGCACGGGCGGGTGCAGGCAGTGCGGCTGCGCATCAACAGCGGCGTGCATGCGTCGACTCACGAGTTCTTGGCGACCGCTCACGAAGACCAGAAGTTCGGGGTGCCGCTGGCCGACGCTCCCGACGTCGTGGCCGCGATCCGTTCGCACCCGTCGTTACGGTTCCTCGGGCTGCACTCGCACATCGGATCGCAGATCTTCGAGTCCGACGGGTTCGCCGAGGCGGCCGGCCGCCTGCTCATGGTGCACGCCGGACTGCTCGAGGGCGGCGAGGTGCCCGAGCTCAACCTGGGCGGCGGATTCGGCATCGCGTACACGAGCGCCGACCAGGTCACTCCGATCGCGACCATCGCCCAGGAGCTCGCGCGGGTCGTCGCCGCCGAGTGCGCGGCGCTGGGCATCCCGGTTCCCGCGATCGCGGTCGAGCCCGGACGCGCGATCATCGGACCGTCGACCGTCACGCTCTACGAGGTCGGCACGATCAAGGATGTGACGGTTTCGGTGGGCGACTCCGGCGAGACCGCGGTGCGCAAGTACGTCAGCGTCGACGGCGGCATGAGCGACAACATCCGGGCCGCGCTGTATCAGGCGGACTACTCCGTGCGCCTGGCCAACAGGACCTCGGATGCCGCTCCCGCGCTGATTCGCCTGGCCGGCAAGCATTGCGAGAGCGGCGACATCGTCGTGCGGGCCGACTACCTGCCCTCCGACGTGGAGCCGGGCGACCTCGCCGCCGTCCCCGCCACCGGCGCCTACTGCTGGTCGCTCGCCAGCAACTACAACTACCTCGGCCGGCCCGCGGTCGTGGCCGTCAAGGATGGCGCCGCACGCGTCATCGTGCGCCGCGAGACCGAGGCCGACCTGCTCAGCCGCGATGCCGGCGCGGTGGAGCTTGGAGCGGAGGTCATTTCTGACCTCCGCCGCGACCCCAGCGCTGACGGCCGTCTCGGCCGTCAGTTAGGAGAAAAGTGATCGAGTACCGCAACCTCCGCATCGCCCTGCTCGGGGCGGGCTCCGTCGGCGCCCAGGTCGCGACGCTGCTGCTCGAGCACGCCGACGAGCTCGCCAGCCGGGTCGGCGCGGGGCTCGAACTGGTGGGAATCGCGGTGCGCGACCTCGATGCGCCGCGCAGCGCCGACATCCCGAAACACCTGCTGACGACCGACGCGCGCTCGCTGATCCTCGGCGCCGACATCGTGATCGAGCTGATGGGCGGCATCGAGCCGGCCCGCGAATACCTGATGCTCGCGCTCAACTCGGGCGCCGACGTGATCACCGCCAACAAGGCGCTGCTGGCCACCCACGGCCCCGAGCTGTTCGACGAGGCCGAGCAGGTGGGCGCGCAGCTGTACTACGAGGCGGCGGTGGGCGGCGCGATCCCGATCATCCGGCCGCTGCGCGACTCGCTCGCGGGTGATCGGGTGCACCGCATCCTCGGAATCGTGAACGGCACGACCAACTACGTGCTCGATCGGATGGATCGCGAGGGCGACTCCCTCGAGGAGGCGCTCGCGGCGGCCACCGAGCTCGGCTACGCCGAGGCCGATCCGACCGCCGACATCGAGGGCTACGACGCGGCGCAGAAGGCCGCGATCCTGGCCAGCCTCGCCTTCCACACCACGGTGCCGCTCGAGCTGGTGCACCGAGAGGGGATCAGCGCGATCACCCACGACCAGGTGCGCTCCGCCCGCAAGGCCGGGTTCGTGGTCAAGCTGCTGGCCGTGTGCGAGCGGCTCACCGATCCCGAGACCGGTGTCGAGGGGGTCAGCGCGCGGGTGCATCCCGCGCTGATCCCCGAGACGCACCCGCTCGCGGCCGTGCACGGCGCCAACAACGCGGTGTTCCTCGAAGCCGAGGCGGCGGGCAGCCTGATGTTCTACGGCGCCGGAGCGGGCGGCATCCAAACCGCATCGGCGGTGCTGGGCGACGTCGTCTCGGCCGCGCGCCGGCATGTCATCGGCGGCCCGGGCGTCGCCGAGTCGACGAACGCGAACCTGCCGATCCTGCCGATCTCGAGCGTGGTGACGCGGTACCAGATCACCCTGACGGTCTCCGACCAGCCGGGGGTGCTGGCTCAGATCGCGACCATGTTCAGCGAGCACGGCGTCTCGGTCGAGGCCGTCGAGCAGTCGGTGCGTGCCGATCTCCGTGGCGCAGAGGCGAGCGACGCCACCGCTACCCTGGTGATCGGAACGCACCTGGCCACGGAAGGCGCTCTTGCCGACACCGTGGCCGCCCTCGGCGCCAGCGACTCTGTCATCGAGGTGGTCAGCGTTCTGCGCGTCGAAGGCACCGAGTAACCCTGTGGGAGACACCAAGATGGCACAGCAGCTGAGCCGGCAGTGGCGCGGCGTTCTGCGCGAATACGCGGACCGGCTCGACGTGACCGACGCGACCCCGATCGTCACCCTCGGCGAGGGCGGCACCCCGCTGCTGCCCGCCGACGCGCTCTCAGCGCGCACCGGCGCGAACGTCTGGGTCAAGTTCGAGGGGATGAACCCGACCGGCTCGTTCAAAGACCGCGGCATGACCATGGCCGTCTCGAAGGCGATCGAGCACGGCGCCAAGGCCGTGATCTGCGCGAGCACCGGCAACACCTCGGCCTCGGCCGCCGCCTACGCGGCGCACGCGGGGATCACCGCGGCCGTGCTGGTGCCCGAGGGCAAGATCGCGATGGGCAAGCTCGCCCAGGCGATCGCCCACAACGCCCAGCTGCTGCAGGTGCAGGGCAACTTCGACGACTGCCTCGAGATCGCCCGCGAACTGGCGGCGCAGTATCCGGTGCACCTGGTCAACTCGGTCAACAACGACCGCATCGAGGGGCAGAAGACCGCGGCATTCGAGGTGGTCGAGGTGCTCGGCGATGCGCCCGACTTCCACTTCATCCCGGTCGGCAACGCCGGCAACTACACCGCGTACGCACGCGGGTACGCCGAGGATGCCGCCCGCGGCGCCACCACGAAGCGCCCCCGCATGTTCGGCTTCCAGGCCGAGGGCAGCGCGCCGATCGTCCGCGGCGAGATCGTCAAGAACCCCGACACCATCGCCAGCGCGATCCGGATCGGCAACCCGGCCTCGTGGGAGCTCGCCCTCGCGGCGCGCGACGAGACCGCCGGCTACTTCGGCGCGATCCCGGATGCCGACATCCTGGTCGCCCACCGCATCCTGTCGGCCGAGGTCGGCATCTTCGTCGAGCCGGCCTCGGCGATCAGCGTCGCCGGGCTGCTCGAGCGCAGCGCGGCCGGCGAGATCCCGAAGGGCTCGACGGTCGTTCTCACGGTCACCGGGCACGGCCTCAAAGACCCGCAGTGGGCGCTGCGCACGGCGGACGGCGGCGAGGTCAAGCCGACCGTGGTCCCGATCGACACCGCGGCGATCGCCGAGGTGCTCGGGCTCGCGCCGACCTCAGCGGCAGGGGCATGACCGCCGCGCCGGCGAGCACGGGCGTCGCAGCCCTGCGCGGCCGTTCGGTGCACGTCAAGGTACCGGCCACAACCGCGAACCTCGGGCCCGGCTTCGACACCCTGGGCCTCGCGCTCTCGGTCTACGACGAGCTGACGGTCACCGTCCGCGACGAACCCGGGGCGACCGTCACGGTGGTCGGCGTCGGCGCGGGAGAGGTTCCGACCGACGAGACCAACCTGGTCGTCCGCTCGATCGCCTACGCATTCGAGGCGACGGGGCAGCAGCTGCCCGGCCTCGACATCGTCGCCCACAACTCGATCCCGCACGGGCGCGGCATGGGATCGTCGGGCGCCGCCATCGTCTCGGGGATCATGGCCGCCAAGGGGCTGCTCGAGGGCATCGTCGAGATCGACTCCCAAGAACTGCTCCGGCTCGCGACCGCGCTCGAGGGGCATCCCGACAACGTCGCGCCCGCCCTGTTCGGCGGACTGACGATCGCCTGGGTCACGCCCGACGGTCCGCAGTTCAAGAAGCTCATCGTGCACCGCGGGGTCTCGCCGCTGGTGGCCGTGCCGGCGGCGACGATGTCGACCGCGCTGGCGCGCAGTCTGCAGCCCGAGTCGGTGCCGCACGAAGACGCCATCTTCAACGTGTCGCGCTCGGCGCTGCTGATCGCCGCGCTCATCCAGAGCCCCGAACTGCTGCTGGCAGCCACCGAAGACAAGCTGCACCAGAGCTACCGGGCGAGCGCGATGCCCGAGACCGACTCCCTGATCCGGATGCTGCGCTCTCACGGCCTCGCCGCCGTCGTCTCGGGTGCCGGACCGTCGCTGCTGGTGCTCGGGAGCGACCCCGCGCAGCGCCTCCGGGCAGCCGAACTCATCGCCGAGCACTCGTCGACGCCGTGGAAATGCCTGCTGCTGGCCGTCGACTTCAAGGGTGCTACAGTGATGGTGCATTCGGTAGACGCGGTGGCATAACCCGCACAGTTTCTATTTCGTCGAACGCAAATCCCACCGGCATTCGCCCCGCGGACTCCCGCTCTGAGCAGCCTGCTGCAGACATCCGACCCGCACTCAGGCGAACCGCCGATTCCCGGGGCGCTCTGTGCCCGGGTCGAACCGAAGGAATCCCCAGCCGTGACCGATGTCGATGCACGCGCCGATCTGAGCCGCCTCAAGCTCCCCGAGCTCCAGGCGCTCGCCGCCGAACGCGGCATTGCCGGCGCGTCCAAGCTTCGAAAAGGAGAACTCGTGGATGCACTGTCCGCCGATGGCCCCCAGACTTCCGGCGCAGATTTCGCCGCCCCGATCGACGAGGTGAGCGCGGAGGCGCCCACCGAGATCGTCGAAGACCTGGCCCCCGAGAGCAGCGGCTCCGACAGCCCTGACACCCCGGCGCCCTCCGATGACACCGTGCCGGTGCGGCGCTCCCGTCGGGTGACCGCCTCCAGCGCCGATGCGGCAGCCCTGGCCGCGGCCCCCGCCACCCAGCACATCGCTGCTGCCGATGTCGCGGCCGACCTCGACAAGCTGCTTCCCGAGGTCACCTCGGGCGCCGCAGACGCCGAGACCGAAGAGGGCGGGAGCAGCCGAAGCCGGGGACGCAACCGCAATCGCGGCGGCGGCCAGAACAGCGGCCAGAACGCCCAGAACAGCGCAGGCCAGAACGGCCAGAACGCCGGCCGTCAGCAAGGCGGCCAGCAGGGCGGCCAGAACAACGCGGCCCAGAACAACGCGGGCCAGAACAACGGCCCCCAGAACGGCCAGCAGAACGAGGGCGAAGGCGGCGGCCGCAACCGCTACCGCGACCGCAAGCGCGGCCGCGGCGGTCAGAACGACGACTTCGAGCCGGAGCTCAGCGACGACGACGTGCTGATCCCGGTCGCGGGCATCCTCGATGTGCTCGACAACTACGCCTTCGTGCGCACCTCCGGGTACCTGCCGGGTGCGAACGACGTCTACGTCTCGCTCGGGCAGGTCAAGAAGTACAACCTGCGCAAGGGCGACGCCGTGGTCGGCGCCATCCGCCAGCCGCGCGAGGGCGACCAGCAGAGCGGGCGCCAGAAGTACAACGCGATCGTCAAGATCGACTCGATCAACGGCCAGACTGTCGAAGAAGCGGCCAACCGCGTCGAGTTCAGCAAGCTCACTCCGATCTACCCGAACGAGCGCCTGCGCCTCGAGACGGAGCCGTCGAAGCTGTCGACCAGGATCATCGACCTGATCGCCCCGATCGGCAAGGGCCAGCGCGGTCTGATCGTCGCGCCGCCGAAGGCGGGCAAGACGCTCATCCTGCAGTCCGTCGCGAAGGCGATCGCCGAGAACAACCCCGAGGTTCACATCATGGTGGTGCTCGTCGACGAGCGCCCCGAAGAGGTCACCGACATGCAGCGCTCGGTGAAGGGCGAGGTCATCGCCTCGACCTTCGACCGGCCGGCCGAAGACCACACCACGGTCGCCGAGCTCGCGATCGAGCGCGCCAAGCGCCTCGTCGAGCTGGGCAACGACGTGGTCGTGCTGCTCGACTCGATCACCCGTCTGGGGCGCGCGTACAACCTGGCGTCGCCGGCATCCGGTCGCATCCTCTCCGGGGGTGTGGATGCCAGTGCGCTCTACCCGCCGAAGCGCTTCTTCGGCGCCGCCCGCAACATCGAGGGCGGCGGCTCGCTGACCATCCTCGCGACCGCACTCGTCGAGACCGGCTCCAAGATGGACGAGGTCATCTTCGAGGAGTTCAAGGGCACCGGCAACATGGAGCTGCGCCTCTCGCGTCAGCTGGCCGACAAGCGCATCTTCCCCGCGGTCGACATCTACGCGTCGAGCACGCGTCGCGAAGAGGAGCTGCTCAGCCCCGAAGAGGTCAAGATCACCTGGCGCCTGCGCCGCGCGCTCGCCGGACTCGAACTGCAGCAGCAGCTCGAGGTCGTGCTGAGCAAGCTCAAAGAGACGCAGTCGAACACCGAGTTCCTGGTGCAGATCCAGAACTCGCTGCCGGCCGCCGGCGCCAACGGACACACCGGGAACGGCCACAGCAACGGGTCGCACTCCCACAAGGAGTAGGCCGTGTTCGAATCGGTCGCCACGCTGCGGGCCGAGCACGAACAGCTGCAGCAGCAACTCGGCGATCCCGCACTCCATGCCGATGCCGCGCGCGCCAAGAAGGTCAATCGGCGTTACGCCGAGCTGAGCAAGATCCTCAAGGCGCACGACGACTGGCTCCAGGCGCAGGATGACCTGGCCGCCGCACGCGAGCTCGCCAAAGAGGATGACGCCTTCGCCGCCGAGGTGCCGGGGCTCGAGACCGGCCTGACCGACGCGCAGGAGCGGCTGCGCCGCCTGCTGATCCCGCGCGATCCGGATGACGGCCGTGACGTGATCATGGAGATCAAGGGCGGCGCGGGCGGGGCCGAGTCGGCGCTGTTCGCCGCCGACCTGCTGCGCATGTACCTGCACTACGCCGAGTCGAAGGGCTGGAAGACCGAGATCCTCGAGTCCGACCCGACCGACCTCGGCGGCTACACGAACGTGCAGCTCGCGCTCAAGTCGAACGCCACCGACCCGGCAGAGGGCGTCTGGGCGCACCTCAAGTACGAGGGCGGAGTGCACCGGGTGCAGCGCGTGCCGGCGACCGAGTCGCAGGGCCGCATCCAGACCTCGACGGCCGGCGTGCTGGTCTTTCCCGAGGTGGATGAGCCCGAAGAGGTCGAGATCAGCCCGAACGACCTGAGGATCGACGTGTTCCGCTCGTCGGGGCCGGGCGGTCAGTCGGTCAACACCACCGACTCCGCGGTGCGGATCACCCACCTGCCGACCGGCATCGTCGTGTCGATGCAGAACGAGAAGTCGCAGATCCAGAACCGCGAGGCCGGGATGCGCGTGCTGCGCGCCCGAATCCTGGCGCGTCAGCAGGAGGAGCTCGACGCGGTGTCGAGCGCCGCCCGCAAGTCGCAGATCCGCACGATGGACCGCTCCGAGCGAATCCGCACCTACAACTTCCCCGAGAACCGCATCGCCGACCACCGCACCGGTTACAAGGCGTACAACCTCGACCAGGTGATGAACGGGGCGCTCGACGCGCTCATCGATTCGTGCATCCAGTTCGACGAAGAGGCGCAGCTGGCCGAACTGGGCGCCGAGTAGCGCCGCTGCGGACTCCTTCGTGACCACGATCGCCGAAGTCCGGCAGCGCGCCATCGCCGTCCTGAGCGAGGCGGGAATCCGCAATGCCGACGTCGACGCCGAGCTGCTGATCGGCCACGTGCTCGGGCTGAGCAGAGGCCAGGTGCAGGCCAAGGCGGTGATGGATGCGGCCCTCGATCCCGAGCAGCAGCCGGCGGTGCTCGAGGCCGTCGAACGCCGCGCCGCCCGCGAGCCGCTGCAGCACATCACGGGTCGCGCGCCGTTCCGCGCGCTCGAGCTCGCGGTCGGACCGGGCGTATTCGTCCCGCGTCCCGAGACGGAGTCGGTCGCCCAGCTCGCGATCGATGCGCTGCTGGCGGTGCCGACTCCCGCGCCGCGCGCCATCGACCTCGGCACCGGATCCGGCGCCATCGCCATCGCGATGGCCACCGAGGTGCCGCATGCCGAGGTCGTCGCCGTCGAGAACTCGCCGCGCGCATTCATCTGGGCGCGGCAGAACGCGCACGAGCTGGCCGGCGCGAACCTGCGGCTGGTCTTCGCCGATCTCGCAGCACTGCCGGCCGAGCTCGACGGCGTCGCCCTCGACGGCACCTTCGACGTAGTCGTGTCGAACCCGCCGTACATCCCGCTCGGGGCGATCCCGCGCGATCCTGAGGTCCGGCTGCACGATCCCGATGCCGCCCTCTACGGCGGCGAAGACGGGCTCGACGTGGTGCGCGCCATCTCGCTGCGTGCCGCAGCACTGCTGCGACCGGGCGGCACGCTGGTGCTCGAGCACGGCGAACGCCAGGGCGCTGCGATCCGCGAGCTGCTGGCGGCCGACGGCTGGCGCGCGCCGGCCACGCACCGCGACCTGCTCGGGCGCGACCGCACCACCACCGCGTTGCGGTAGCTCGCTACGCTCGGAGCCATGGACCTCGCCATCACCCTCGTCACCTTGGCCGGCAAGAGCGGCCCCAATGTCTTCCAGTGGATCGGGATCATCGCCACGGCGATCGTGGCGGGCATCCTCTTCCTCATCACCCTGTTCGTGATCATCGGCGGGCATCGATTCAGCGCCGGCGCGAAGTTCCTCTGGATCTTCGGCATCCTGCCCTGGCCGATCATCGGTCCTCTGATCTACCTGCTGATCGGGCGCCACATGAAGTTCATCAAGGCGAGCGTGCGCGCCGACGAGGGTGCCGCCCCGGTGGTCGAGGCGCCCCCGGCGAAGGCCTAGAGCACCGGGGTCAGAGCGCGGGGGCTCAGACCGCCGCGGCCACCCGCTCGGCGAACCGGTCGATCGCCGCGTTCAGCGATGCGGCATCGGTGAAGCGGTGCGCCTCGATCCCCAGCGTGCGCGCCCCGTCCACGTTGACCTGCAAGTCGTCGGCGAAGAACACCTGCTCGGCGGGCACGCCGTAGTGCGCGAGCATGTTCGCGAACACGGTCGGATCGGGCTTGCGCGCGCCGTAGAAGCTCGACGTGTGCAGCTCGTCGCCGAACAAGGGCACGAGTTCGGGTGCGAGTTCAGAGAGGTGCTCCTCGACCAGCGCGCCGTTGTTGGTGAGCAGGCTCACCGAGCCCAGCCGCGCCGCGCGCTCCACCGCGGCGAACGACTCGGGCCAGGGCGTCATGGCCGAGCGGCGGTTGGCGATCCAGTCGGCGACCGAGATCTGCAGGCCGAGCGCCTCGGTGAAGGCGGCGTGATACGCGCGTGCGTCGGCGAATCCACCGGCCTCGGCCGCCCATTCGCCCTCGTCGTGCCACCAGCGCTTGCGCAGTTCGGGAAAGTCGTGACCGGTCAGCTCGGTGAGGCCGTTCATCCTGACCCGCCAGTCGTAGTCATAGAGGACGTCGTCCATGTCGAAGACGAAGAGCGGGGTGCGAGTCATGGTGCGTCAAGTCTCCCGCACTCGCAGAGATGCCGTCGGCTCGGCAAGTAGTCTTAAGCCCGTCATGCCCCCCTTCGACACTGCCATCCCCGCCGAACTGCTGAGCGGCATGCGACTGGCGCGCGCGGCGATCGGCCGTGGCGAGCTCGTCGTGATCCCGACCGACACCGTGTACGGGGTCGCGGCCGACGCGTTCTCGCCGGCGGCCGTTCAGCGCCTGCTCGAGGCCAAGGGGCGCGACCGCACCGCGCCGCCTCCCGTGCTCGTGCCCGGCATTCCGACCCTGGATGCCCTCGCCGAGTCGGTCCCCGACGAGGTGCGCGCCCTGGTGGCCGAGTTCTGGCCGGGCGGACTCACGGTCATCGTGCGCGCTCGTCCGACGCTCGACTGGGATCTCGGCGAGACCCGCGGCACCGTCGCGCTGCGCATGCCGAGCGACACGATCGCTCTGGAGTTGCTCTCGGAGACCGGCCCGCTCGCGGTCTCGAGTGCGAACCGGACCGGGGAGCCGGCGGCCCTCACTGCGGCAGAGGCCGAGGCCATGCTCGGAGACAGCGTCGAGGTCTATCTCGACGGAGGTCCGGTCGGCGCGGCCTACCCGGGAGCCGACGAGCGCTCGGGCTCGACCATCGTCGACGCGACCGGCCTCGGGGCACCCGGCCCCGACGGCACCCCCGGCAAGCTGCGCATCGTGCGGCACGGCGTCATCCCGGATGCCGCGATCGTTCGCATCGTGGGGCCGGACCGATGCGAATAGTCTTCTACGTCCTCGTCGCCGGGGTCGCCGCCGTGGTGACGTTCGCGCTCGCACTGCTGATCTGGAAGGTGAGCACCCGCTACCGGCTCTACCCGAAGATCCGGGCCCGCGACGTGCACACCCGCCCGACCCCGCGGCTCGGCGGCGTCGCGATGTTCGTCGGGGTGGTGGTCGCGTTCGCGGTGGGCTCGCAACTGCCCCAGCTGTCGATCGTCTTCTCAGAGCCGGGCAAGATCCTGGCCGTGCTGGGCGCCGCGGCCATCATCGTGGGCATCGGCGTCGCCGACGACATCTGGGACCTCGACTGGCTCACCAAGCTCGCCGGGCAGATCATCGCGGCGGCCCTGCTGGCCTGGCAGGGCATCCAGATCGTTCAGCTGCCCGGCCTGCAAGACACCGCGTTGATCCTGTCGCCCTACATGTTCCTGGCGATCACGGTGTTCCTGGTCGTGCTCGTGATGAACGCGCTCAACTTCATCGACGGCCTCGACGGGCTGGTCGCGGGCGTCGCGATCATCGCCAACAGCGTGTTCTTCATCTACTCCTACATCGTCACCTACGCGCCGACGGTGCAGAGCGCCTACTTCAACCTGCCGGAGTTCGTCTCTGCGGTGCTCATCGGCGCGTGCGTCGGGTTCCTGCCCCTCAACTGGCATCCGGCGAAACTGTTCATGGGCGATGCCGGCGCCTTGCTGGTGGGCATGCTCATGGCGACCTCGACGATCGGTTTCACCGGCAACATCGATGCGGCCACGCTGAGCAACAAGGAGTTCCTGCCCGCCTTCATCCCGATCCTGCTGCCGTTCGCCGTCCTGCTGGTGCCGCTGCTCGATTTCGGGCTGGCGGTGTTCCGTCGGCTGCGGGCCGGCAAGTCGCCGTTCAGCGCGGATCGCCTGCACCTGCACCACCGGCTGCTCGACATGGGGCACTCGCACCTGCACGCGGTGCTGATCTTCTACGCCTGGACCGCGACCGCATCCGTCGGCCTGCTGCTGTTCCTGTTCACGCCGTCGTGGGTCGCGATCGTGGTGACGTGCACCGGCCTCGTGATCTGCACGATCGTCACCCTCTCGCCGCTGAGCAGGCGCAAGGCGGTCGAGGCGGCGGTGCAGAGCACCCCGACCGGAACTCCGGGCGAGGCGGATGTCGCCCAGTACGACCCCCTCGACTCGGCGGCCGACCCCCTCCCCGTCGAGTCCGAGACCTCCCACGCCCAGACCGACCGTCTGCTCGATCGCCTGAACGGTCGCCGCCGCAAGAAGGAAGCCGCCCCATGAGCGTCACCCCGATCCTGATCCGTGCCCTCCGTTACGGCGCGATCCTGGCGCTCGCGGTCGCCGTGGTCGCCGGGGCCATCGGCCTGCTCGTCGCCGGGGTGCCCGGCTTGCTGGGGGGCCTGTTCGGGTCGCTGCTCGCGGCGGTGTTCCTCGGCCTCACGGCGGCCAGCATGTTGTTCGCCGGGCGCGTCGCGAAGGGCGACACCACCGGCCCGACCTTCTTCGGCATCGTGCTGGGCGCGTGGTTCCTGAAGCTCGTGGTGTTCGTGATCGCCGCGATCGTATTCGGCAGGCTGCATTGGGTCGACCCGTACGTGTTCTTCTTCTCGGTGATCGCCGCGGTCATCGGTTCGCTGGTCGCCGATATCGTGGCCTTCCTGCGGGCCCGCGTGCCGTACGTCAGCGACGTGGTGCTGCCGGGTGAGACGAGCGCCTCGTCGGCCGCCCGAAAGACCGCGGAATAGCCGGATTTCCCGGGCTTTCGGCCCAGCCGACGCCGGGCGGCGGCTCCGCGATCTTTGATAGGCTTCGAGGACTCCCTTTGATCGCCCCGTCTCGAACGCCCGACGTCGGAGAAAGCAACTGATTACCTCCTCACTCCTCGCGGTTCTGCCGCTCGTCAATGGTGACGGCGGCGGCGGCTTCCAGCCTCCGTCGATCGATGACTTCTTCCCGGGCGCGCTCCTGTTCGTGGGCACCCCGTTCGAGCTCAACCGCCTCATGCTGATCCGTCTGCTGTCGGTGGCGGTGCTGCTGCTCATCTTCCTGCTCGGAACCCGGGCGTTGAAGGTCATCCCCGGTCGCGGTCAGGTGGCGCTGGAGTTCGTCTACAACTTCGTGCGCGACAACATCGTCATTCAGCCCCTGGGCGAGAAGAACGGCAAGCGCTTCATGGGCGTGATCATGGCGGTGTTCTTCACCGTGTTCGCGATGAACCTCACCGGAACGATTCCCGGTCTCCAACTCGCCGGCACCGCGAACATCGGGGTGCCGCTGATCCTCGCGATCGTCGCCTACGTGCTGTTCATCTACGCGGGGATCAAGAAGTTCGGGCTGCGGTACTTCAAGAACGCCCTGGTGCTGCCGGGCGTGCCGATCTTCCTGACTCCCTTCCTCATCATCCTCGAGTTCCTCTCGACCTTCATCGTGCGGCCGGTCACCCTCGTTCTTCGACTCCTGATGAACCTGGTTGCCGGTCACATGCTGCTCGTGCTGTGCGCGGCGGCCACCCAGTTCTTCTTCTTCACCGTGCTGGCGAGTGGCAACCCCCTGGGTCTGCTCGGCATCGGCACCTTCGCCTTCAATGTCGCCTTCGTCGTGCTCGAGCTGTTCGTCGCCGCGCTGCAGGCATACGTCTTCGCAGTCCTCACCGCCATCTACATCTCGATGGCACTGGCCGATGAGCACTGAGCTCCCGGCCAAGCACACGACATCCGTCACCCTCGAAAGGAAATATCAGTGAACGTCGTCGGACAACTCGCACCCCTCGCCTTCGGTCTCGCCGCGATCGGCTCCGGAATCGGAGTCGGGTACGTGATCGGCAAGACCATCGAGTCGGTCGCCCGTCAGCCCGAACTCCAGGGCCGCCTGCAGGGCCTGATGTTCCTCGGTATCGCGCTCGTCGAAGCTCTGTGCTTCATCGCGATCGCCGTTGCCTTCATCCCCTTCCCCAAGCCGTAATCCGCGCTTGTCGATTTCGAGCTAAGGAGACCGGATGCT
>DASTNC010000052.1:0-53533 GCA_035721225.1 Pseudolysinimonas sp. | reverse complement strand
TGTACTCGGCGGGCAGGTTGGTGACAGTTTGGGTCTTGTGAAAGGGGAGAACCTCCGGGCTTAGTGGAGATGTCTAACGTCTCTACCAGCCAGGAGGTTCTCTTGTCTCACGCTAACGCCCGCCTGAATGTTCATGGTCGGGTTCTTCTGATTCGTCGGGTGATCGAGGATCAACGACCCGTGGCGCACGTCGCTAAAGAGCTCGGCGTCTCGCGTCAATGCGCTTACCGATGGATTAGACGGTTTCAAGCGGAGGGTCTATCGGCGTTGCGCGATCGGTCGTCTCGCCCACATCGGTCCCCGAACCGCACCCCCGCGTCGGTTGAAACTCGGGTGCTCGCGTTGCGAGTCACGTGCCGTCGAGGCCAAGACTGGATCGGACCCGAGTTGGGTATCCCCGCCAGGACCGTGTCGTCGATCCTGCGCCGTCATGGTGTCCCGTTATTGCGTGAGTGCGACCCGCTGACCGGTGAAGTGATCCGCGCCTCTAAGACGACGGCGGTCTGTTATGAACGCGGCTATCCCGGCGCGCTGGCGCACATGGACGTCAAAAAGTTGGGCCGCATCCCCGACGGCGGGGGCTGGCGAGCCAACGGCCGTGACCACGGTCAAACCGGACAGCAGAAACGAAACCGGATCGGCTTCGACTACGTCCACTCGCTCATCGACGACTACAGCCGGTTTGCCTACTCCGAGATCCTGCCGGACGAGAAGGGTGCAACATGCGCCGGCTTCCTACTGCGGGCCGCTGCGTTCTTCGCTGAACACGGAATCCCTCGGGTCGAGGAGGTCATGACCGACAACCACTTCAGCTACAAGCGCTCCGCCGACATGGCCACCGCGATAGCGCTCCTTGGAGCGAAGCACATCTTCATCAAGGCCCACTGCCCCTGGCAGAACGGCAAAGTCGAACGCCTGAACCGGACCCTGCAAACCGAGTGGGCCTACCGGCAGGTGTTCACCAGCAACACCGAGCGAACTGCAGCCCTTGCACCCTGGCTCGACTACTACAACAATCGACGTCGCCACTCAGCTCTCGGAGGCCAGCCCCCAACCACCCGAGTGACACCAACCTCCTAGCCGAGTACAGCTAGAACTTCGGGGCCGTCAGCCCAGTCCGCATTAACGCGGACAAAAGTTCACATATGAACCAGGCGTGCCGCTGACAACCCTTTCCGATGCGACGCTGGGATCCTCTCAACAAGGCGTCGACACGGTGCCAGCTCGCCCGAACCCAGTAAACAAGGCCCCGACAGCCGCAGGATCGCTCCCACGCTGCGGTGATCATGGTCATCGAGAGTCTCGAGGAGCGGCTGCCACGGATCGAAGGAAGAACCGCTCTGGTCAGCTGCCATCCCGCCAAGGTAGTCCGGGCACATCGCCCGATCGAGATTCGATGCCGCTCGACGAGAGACGGAGGGACTGCGACCCCCGGCAATCGTCAGGAGACCCCGAGTCATTGGGCTCTCGAAGCCGTGCCCACATCTTGCCCACACGTGGTGGGCACCGTGTGGGCAGACTGCCGTAGTGCCCACAATCGGAGAGCATCAAAGGCCCGCCAACGTGAGTGAAACGGGACTCGCATCACTATAGAAATGCGGAGACGGAGGGATTTGAACCCTCGGAACCCTTGCGGGTTCTCCACCTTAGCAGGGTGGTGCACTCGACCGGACTATGCGACGTCTCCCGGTTGCCTTGCCATCATAGCCGGATCACGGCAGCCCCCCGAGCGGGCTGGAGGTCAGCCCTTCTGGCCCACCGTGCAGGTATACGTCGCTGCCGACTGCCCCTTGAGGCCCGGGATCACGGTCGCGGGCGGAACGGTCGACAGGTCATCGGGCGCGGCCGTCGCGGACGCTGTCGATCCCTTCTTGGTCGGCGTCGGGGTCGGGGTCGCGGTGGGAGCGTTCGGGTCGATCGTCGAGCCGCCATGGGCGCCGTTCAGCGCGTTCGCGTCGAGCCCGATCGGCTGGTCCGCCTTGATGGCCGCCATCAACTGATTGGCGATCGACGTGACGGGCTGAACTTTGCCGGAGTAGATCCCCGTCCCCCCGGTGCGCCCGGGGTACTGCACGAACACGATGTTCTGCAGCGGGATGTTCTTGAGCACGAGCGCGACCGACACCAGGGTGTCGAGATGCGTGAAGTTCTGGCTCAGGGTGATGTGCTGGGTGGCCGCCTGGGCGATCGCGTAGAGCTTGCCGATGTTGTTGAGCGTGTCGCTGCTCTTGATCTTGCGCACCAGCGCGGACAGGAACACCTGCTGCGAGCCGATCCGGCCCAGGTCGCTGCCATCGCCCACGCCGTGGCGGCTGCGGAGGAATTCCAGCGCGGCGACGCCCTGCAAGGTGTGCGTGCCCGCGGACAGGAAGGTGCCGGTATACGGGTCGCTGATCGCCTTGGCGACGCAGACGTCGACGCCGCCCACGGCATCCGACATCGCGGCCACACCCGTGAACGTGATGAGCCCGGCGAACTGGATCTTGAGCCCGGTGAGGTTCTGCACCACGAGAACGGTGCAGGCCAGACCGCCGTACGACAGCGAGTTGTTGATCGGCAGGCCGGTCGCGGCATTGCCCTTGGGGCACTTCGGGAACGGCACCACCATGTCGCGCGGGATGCTGACCACCGTGGCGCTCTTCTGGTCCTGGGCGACGTGCATCAGCATCGTGACGTCGTTCAACTCGCCGCCGTCACCGGGGCCCTGCCCGATGCCATCCTGACCCGCGCGCGTGTCACTGCCGACCAACAGGATGTTGAACCCGCCGCTGAACGAGGCGATGTTCGGCGGCGGCCCCTGGGTGTCGGCCTGGATCGTCGCGGTCTTGATGTTGCCCTGCAACTGCATGGTCGCGATGCCGGCCACTGCTCCGCCGGCCACCAGCGCGACGGCGAGCGTGCCCCCGATGAGCCCGAGCACGGTCTTCCAGGCGGAAGACTTCTTCAGCCGCCCGTGGCGCGCAACCGCGGCGACCCGAGGGGAGCGGTGGGAGCGGTTACGGAGTTCGCTCACGGCGGCACCTCAATCTCGTCTGAAGCGGAGGGCGTGGGATTCGAACCCACGGAACATCGCTGCTCACCAGTTTTCAAGACTGGCTCCATCGGCCGCTCGGACAGCCCTCCAGGTTGACCGAAGGTCGAGTGTAACCGATGCCGTCGGCTCAACCCTGGAAGTGCCGTGCGAGGGCGACAGCCACGCCGTCGTCCAGGTCCGAGGCGGTGCGATCGTTCGCGGCGTCCTTAACCTCATCGGGCGCCTGACCCATCGCGACGCCGACGCCGCCGCCGGCGACCGCCCACTGCAGCATGTCGATGTCGTTGCGTCCATCGCCGATCACCAAAACGCGATCGGACGCGATCGCGAGTTCGCCGCGCACCCGTTCGAGGCCGGTCGCCTTATTGACGCCGTCCGGTGCGATGTCGAGCCAGGCGGTCCATCCGACGTTGTAGCTCACCTTGTGCAGGCCCATCCGCTCGACCACGGCTAAGAAGTCCTCGATGGCGTGACCGGGCGAGATGACCACCACGCGAGTCGCCTGCACATGCAGCAACTCCTCGAACGGCACCTTCTGGCGGGATGCCGCGAGCGCCCCGTCGGGAAAGCTGCCGGTGAAGCGGAACACCCCGTCGGCGTCTTCGACTGCGAAGCTGGCTCCCTCGAGATGCCCGCGGATCGTCGTCAGCACCTCGGTCGGATCGAAGGTCTCGACGAACGCCGCCGTATAGCCGAGGGGGGCCGCCGCGTCGCGCCCGAGCACGATCGCCCCGTTGGCGCAGACGACGTACGACGAGGTGAGACCGAGCCGGTCGAGCACCGGAAGAGTCATCGAGACCGACCGGCCGGTGGCGATCATCACCTCGTGACCGAGCGCGGCCACCCGGCGCACCTCGCGCAGGGTGTCCTCGCCGAGCGAGCCGTCTTCGCGCAGCACGGTGCCGTCGACGTCGAGCGCGACGAGCCACTTCTCGCGAGCGGTCATGCGACGGGAACGAGCACGTCCAGCCCGAGCAGCGGCCGCAGCGCCTCGGGCACCACGACCGAGCCGTCGGCCTGCTGATGCGTCTCGAGGATCGCCACGATCCACCGAGTGGTCGCGAGCGTGCCGTTGAGGGTCGCGACCGGGGCGGTCTTACCCGAGTCGGTGCGGTATCGGATGTCGAGCCGACGCGCCTGGTAGGTGGTGCAGTTGCTCGTGCTGGTGAGCTCGCGGTAGGCGTTCTGGGTCGGCACCCAAGCCTCGACGTCGTACTTGCGCGCCGCGCTCGATCCCAGGTCTCCGGCCGCGGTGTCGATCACGCGGTAGCTCAGCCCGAGCGATTGCAGCATGCCCTCCTGCAGGCCGAGCAGGCGTTCATGCTCGGCCTCGGCATCCGCGGGGTCGATGTAGCTGAACATCTCGAGCTTCTGGAACTGGTGCACCCGGATGATGCCGCGGGTGTCCTTGCCCGCCGAGCCCGCCTCGCGCCGGTAGCAGGTCGAGATGCCGGCATACCGGATCGGGCCGTTCGACACGTCGAGGATCTCGTCTTTGTGGTACCCGGCAAGGGCCACCTCGCTCGTGCCGGTGAGATACAGCTCGTCGGCCGGGAGGTAGTAGATCTCGTCGGAGTGCTCGCCGAGGAATCCGGTGCCCGCCATGATGTCGGGCCGGACGAGAGTGGGAGTGATGAGCGGGGTGAATCCGGCCTCGAGCGCGCGCTGCAGTCCGAGCTGGATGAGCGCGAGCTCGAGCCGCGCGCCGACCCCCTTGAGAAAGGTGAAGCGAGCGCCACTGACCTTGGCGCCACGCGCCATGTCGATCGCATCCAACTTCTCACCGATGGCGAGATGATCCAGCGGCTCGAACGCGAAGGCCGGCTTCTCGCCCACGGTCCGCAGCGTGACGAAGTCGTCTTCGCCGCCGGCCGGCACCCCGTCGATCACGACGTTCTGGATGCTGCCCGCGATCCGCGCGAAGTCGGCCTCGGCATCCGCCGCCTTCTGCTGCCCCGCCTTGACCCGGGCCGCCAAGGACTGCGCCTCGGCCACCAGGGCCGCCTTCTGCTCCTTCGGCGCCGCCGCGACCACTTTGCCGAATGCGTTCTGCTCGGCACGGTCGGCTTCGAACGCCGAGATGGCCGCGCGGCGGGCGAGATCGGCGGCGAGCGCATCATCCACGAGCTGCACCGACGAGCCGCGCAGCCGCTGCGAGGCTCGAACGACGTCCGGGTTCTCACGCAGAAGCTGGGGGTCGATCACCCCTCCAGTCTAGAGAAGGGGCTCCGGCTAGCCTGAACCCATGGCTGCCGTCGAGACCCGCCCGAAGCGGGCGGCGGTCATCTTCAACCCCGTCAAGGTCGACCTGAAGAAGCTGCGCCGCGAGGTCGCGAAGGCCGAGAAGGCGGCGGGCTGGCTCACCAGCCTGTGGTTGCCCACCGAGGCCGACGACGGCGGCACCGCTCAGGCGCGTCAGGCGGTCGCCGACCGGGTGGATGTCGTGCTGGCGGCCGGCGGCGACGGCACGGTACGGGCGGTGGCCGAGGGGCTGCGCGGCTCCGGCGTGGCCATGGCTCTGCTTCCCGCGGGAACGGGCAACGTTCTGGCGCGCAACCTCGACATCCCGGTCATGCAGCTGGCGGCATCCGTCCAGACGGCTTTCACCGGCGTGGACCGCGCCATCGACATGGGCGTGATCGAGCTGGAACGGGCGGATCATTCGCGCGAGACGCATGCCTTCGTGGCCCTCGCCGGCCTGGGGCTCGATGCGAAGATGATCGCCAACACGCGCCCGGAGCTCAAGCGCCGGGTCGGCTGGCTCGCCTACGTCGACGCGATCGCACGGTCGATGCGCGACAGCGAGAAGATCCGGATGCGCTACCGCCTCGACGGCGGCGAGGAGCGCGTCATGAGCGTGCACACGATCCTCGTCGGCAATGTCGGCCTGCTGCCCGGCAACGTGCTGCTGCTTCCGGATGCCGAAGTCGACGACGGCCTGTTCGACATCGTCACACTGCGGCCCGAGGGTTTCGGCGGCTGGGCGCAGATCTGGCTCAAGATCACCTGGGAGAACGGGGTGCTGCGGCGCAGTTCGGTCGGCCCACGGCTCGCCGGACCTTCGCGCGAGGTGCGCACGCTGCGCTACTTGCGCGGACGTCGCCTTCGCGTTCGACTCGACCGGGCAGAGGACTTCGAGCTGGACGGCGACGAGTTCGGGCTGGTGCTCGCCTTCGATGCCTGGGTGGATCCGGCCTCGTTGATCATCCGGGTCGCGACCCTCTAGCGACCGAATTGCCGCTCATCGTCAGTCCGGTTCGCCCGCGATCAGCCCCCGCAGCCACTCCCGCGCCTCGATGAAGACCTCGTCGTCGTAGCGCGACGAGGCGGTCACGGCGACCCGATCCGCTCGCGGGTACGACCCGAGAAAGATCACGTTCGGACTGAACCTCTTGAGACCGAGCAGGGCGTCGGCGACGCGCTCATCGAGAACGTGGCCGTCGAGGTCGACGACGAAACGGTAGCGGCCGAGAGCATCGCCGATCGGGCGCGACTCGAGCAGACTCAGGTTGACCCCGCGCGTGGCGAACTGTTCCAGCATCTCGACCAGGCCGCCCGGCTGATCGGTCGGCAGTTCCACGATCACGCTGGTCTTGTCGGCGCCGGTGCGCGGCGGCAGCGCGGTCGACGCCGTGACGAGCACGAAGCGGGTGACCGCGTTCGGGTTGTCGCCGATCCGCTCGGCGAGCACCTGGAGCGGATACTGCTGGTCGATGCGCGGCGGCGCGACCGCCGCGTCGGCGACCGGGTTCTCGGCGAGCAACTGAGCGGCAGCAGACACATTGCTGGTCGCGGGCAGATGCTCGTGCTCGGGCAGCCGGGCGTCGAGCCAGAGGTGGCACTGCGAATAGGCGACGGGATGCGCGGCCACCACGCGCACGTCCGCGAGAGCCGTGCCGGGTCGCGCCACCAGCACGAAGTCGACCGGAACCAGGTACTCGCCGGTGATGCGGAGCCCCGGGATGTTGGCCAGGGCATCCTGCGTCGCGCTCACGCCGCCCTCGACGCTGTTCTCGATCGCGATCATGGCGCCGACGCTGCGCCCCGCGACCACGTCATCCAGTGCCTCGCCGACGTTGTTCACGCTGCGCCAGGTCTGGCCTTCGGCCTCTGGCACCTGCCGCAAGGCGGCCCAGGTGAAGGTGCCGGCCGGGCCCAGGTAGCTGTAGGTCGCTGAGGAGGTCGGCTCGGGCATCTTCGGAGTCTATTCAGTGCCGCAGAACAGACAGTGGAAGACTGACGGCCATGACGGACCGCGCAGGCACCCCCGCCCAAGAATCCGACCTCATCGACGTGCATGCACTCGTCGAGGCGTACTTCCAGAAGGTTCCCGACGTCTCGAATCCGACGCAGAAGGTCGTCTTCGGCACCAGCGGACACCGCGGGTCGAGCTTCGACTCCGCCTTCAACGAGACGCATATCGCCGCGATCACCCAGGCGATCGTCGACTACCGCCTCGGGCAGGGAGTCACCGGGCCGCTCTTCATCGGCTCGGACACCCACGGGCTCTCGCGCCCGGCGCAGACCACCGCGCTCGAAGTGCTCGAAGCCAACGGCGTGCGCGCCCTCGTCGACGAGTTCGACGACTACGTGCCGACTCCGGCGCTGAGCCGGGCGATCATCGCGCACAACAGATCCGTGGGTCCGGATGCGCCGCAAGCCGACGGCATCGTCATCACCCCCAGTCACAACCCGCCTCGCGATGGCGGCTTCAAGTACAACCCGCCGCACGGCGGCCCCGCAGACAGCGATGCCACGAACTGGATCGCCGGCCGGGCCAACGAGCTGATCGCCGGCGGCCTCCGGGAGGTGAAGCAGGCCGAGCCCTCGGCGGTCGAGCAGTACGACTTCCGCGGGCACTACGTCGACGACCTGGCGAGCGTCATCGACATCGCCGCGATCAAGAAAGCCGGGCTGCACGTCGCGGCCGACCCGCTGGGCGGAGCCTCCGTGCACTACTGGCAGCTGATCGCCCAGCAGTACGGGCTCGACCTGACGGTCGTGAACCCCGTGGTCGACCCGACCTGGCGCTTCATGACGCTCGACTGGGATGAGAAGATCCGCATGGACCCGTCGTCACCGAGCGTGATGGCGTCGACGGTCTCCAAGCTCAATGGCTTTCAGCTCATCACCGGCAACGACGCAGACGCCGACCGTCACGGCATCGTCACGCCCGACGGCTTGATGAACCCCAACCACTACCTCGCGGTGGCGATCCAGTACCTCTACACGCATCGCGACGGCTGGCGGCCCGACGCCGCCATCGGCAAGACCATGGTCAGCAGTTCGATGATCGACCGGGTCGCGGCATCCCTCGGTCGCCGACTCTGGGAGGTGCCGGTCGGATTCAAGTGGTTCGTGCCGGGGCTGATCGACGGGTCGGTCGGATTCGGCGGCGAAGAGAGCGCGGGCGCCAGCTTCTTACAGCTCGACGGGCAGTCATGGACCACCGATAAGGACGGCATCCTGCTCGCCCTGCTGGCCAGCGAGATCCTCGCGGTGACGGGCAAGACCCCCTCGCAGTTGTACGGCGAGCTGGTCGCCGAGTTCGGCGATCCGGCATACGCCCGAGTGGATGCCGCAGCCACCAAGCCGCAGAAGGCCCGCCTGGCCCAGCTGGGGCCCTCCGACATCACCGCGACGTCGCTCGCGGGCGAGCCGATCACGGCCACGCTCAGCGCGGCGCCCGGCAACGGCGCGGCGCTCGGCGGCGTGAAGGTGGAGTCGGCCACCTCGTGGTTCGCGGCTCGTCCCAGCGGCACCGAAGACGTCTACAAGATCTACGCCGAGTCGTTCGAAGGCCCCGAGCACCTGGCGAAAGTGCAGGCCGAGGCCAAGACGATCGTCGACGCCGCGCTGCGCGGTGGAGCTTAGAGCGAAGGCCATTTCTGGCCTTCGCGGCGACCCCCGCGCCGATGCCCGTCTCGGGCACCGGTTGTCGCATCAGTTCGGGTAGTCCGGCGCAGCGGGAAGCCCGAAGAACTGCTCGAGGGTCTGCACACCGGTGGTGTGCATCTCGGTCGCCAGATCGACGCCGATGAACCGGAAGTGCCACGGCTCGTACTCGTAGCCCGTGATCGGCTCGAACCCGTCGGGATAGCGCACGATGAATCCGTACTTGTAGGAGTTCGCAGCCAGCCAGGTGCCTGCGGGTGTGGCGCCGAAGCCCTGGTCGCTGCCCGTGTTGATGTCGACGGCGAGACCGGTCTGATGCTCGCTGGTGCCCGGCCGGGCGCTCTGCCGATCCGCTTGGGCCTGACCGAGCCTGCTCACCCAGCCGTTGTAGGTGGCGACCTGGGTGGTGTAGCTGCGGTAGGCACTGACCACCCTGAGCTGCGCGCCGCTCTGAGCCTGGTAGTCGGCGAACATCTGCCTGAGAGCCGCTGCGGCCTCCGGTCTCATCTCGCCGCCGCCGGGCAGATTGAGCGCCGTCAGAACAGGCGCGTAGTTCTTAGGGTTGAGGGGACGCGTCTTGTTGGCGACCACCCAGAGGCTGGCAGCATCGTCGATCGAGAGCTGCGACGTGTCGAATGTCGGGGTGGGCGTCGGCGTCGGCGTCGGGCTGGGCGTCGAGGTCGGGGTGGGGGTCGGAGCGCCCGTCGGCCTGATCGACGACGAGGGTGCGAGCACGACGATCACGATCACGAGGATCAGGACGACGGCGAGCGAGGCGCCCGCAATGGCGGCGATGCGGACTCCACGGGACACCTTCCCAGCATAAAGACGACGTCGCATCCTGATCGACATGCGGCTGCCATGCGCGGGGCCGACGGGGGAAAATGGCCTGTGAACGGGAATTCCTGTTCCGGGACATTTCTGGTTGTTGACAGGGCCCGCTCGCCGTGCATATCTTTGTGGCGGTTCCGTGGGAGCGCTCCCACGCGCTAGGTTTGGGAGCGCTCTCACGGGTCGTCCCTACATCCATGCACAAAGGAGTGACAGTGAAACTCTCACGACGTACCCGGGTAGGAGCCGTCCTCGCGGCGGCCTCCACCCTCGCCCTGCTCGCCACGGGCTGTTCGGCGGGCGGCGGATCGACCAGCGACCAAAAGGTCACGCTCACGCTCGCCACGTTCAACAACTTCGGCTACACCGACGCGCTCCTGGCCAGCTATCACAAGCTCCACCCGAACGTCACCATCGTGCAGAAGGTCGCCAAGACCTCCGACGACGCGCAGACGAACCTCTTCACCAAGCTCGCGGCGGGCAACGGCCTGTCGGACATCGAAGCCGTCGACGGCGACTGGATGCCCAAGGTCAAGCAGTACCCCCAGCTCTTCGTCGACCTGGCTTCGGCCGACAACAAGGGCCGTTACGCCGACTACAAGACGGCAGGCGGCACCGTCGGCAAGAAGGAGATCGGTCTCGGCACCGACGTCGGACCGGAGGCGATCTGCTACCGCGCCGACCTGTTCAAGGCCGCCGGCCTGCCGAGCGACCCCGCCGCCGTGTCGAAGCTGCTCACCGGCGACTGGGACAACTACTACAAGGTCGGGGCGCAGTTCATGGCCGCCAAGACCGGCGCCGCCTGGTTCGACTCGGCCGGCGCGACCTTCCAGGGACTCGCCAACCAGTACGCCAACTTCTACGAGAAGAACGACGGCACCGTCATCGCCACCACCAACCCCGACGTGAAGGCCGCGTTCGAGTCGGTGCTCAAGGCGAGCGCGACCGAGTCGGCGCACCTCCAGGAGTGGACGGATGACTGGTCAGGCGGCATGGCGAACGGCAAGTTCGCGACGATGCTCTGCCCGCCGTGGATGATGGGCGTGATCCAGGGCGACAGTCCCAAGGTCACCGACTGGAATATCGCCAACGCGTTCCCGAACGGCGGCGGCAACTGGGGCGGTTCGTACCTCCTCGTTCCGACCCAGGGCAAGCACACCGCCGAGGCGAAGGCATTCGTCGACTGGCTGACCGCTCCTGCCCAGCAGATCTCGGCCTTCAAGACCGCGGGCAACTTCCCGAGCCAGCTGGCCGCGTACAAGGACCCGGCGCTGACCGGAGCCACGAACGCGTTCTTCAACAACGCCCCGATCGGCCAACTGTTCATCGACCGGGCGAAGGCGTTCGCGGACGCCGGCGTCATCCCGTTCAAGGGCATCAAGTACGGAGCCATCATGGGCGCCGTTCAGAACGGCCTGACCCGTGTTGAGCAGGGCCAGCAGTCGATCGACGACTCCTGGACCCAGGTGGTCGCCGACATCAAGGCGCTGAACTAGCGCAATAATCGGGTCCGGGCCGCCCTCTTCGGCGGCCCGGACCCGCACCCCTCCCGCCTCGCGCACGACCTGCCCGCGGGCCCCTCGTCCGCGGGCGATCCACCCGCCTCAGACTCTCCGGGATGCTTCCAATGACCACACCCAGCCTTCGGGCCGCGACACCGGCGTCGCCTTCCGTCCGGAGCGCTCGACGCATTCGCATCGGCAACCGACTGGCCCGTTGGGATGTCAAGGCCTCGCCCTACTTCTACATCTCGCCGTTCTTCATCCTGTTCGCGATCGTCGGCCTGTTCCCGCTGGTCTACACCGGCTATGTCGCGCTGCTGAAGTTCGACCCCATCCTGCACACCGGCACATTCATCGGGTTCGACAACTTCATCTGGGTGTTCCAGCAGCGCCAGTTCTGGATCGCGCTGCGCAACACGCTCACGATCTTCCTTCTCTCTGCCGTGCCGCAGATCGTCATCGCTCTCGCCATCGCCGCGGTTCTCGACTCGAACATGAAGGCCAAGACCTTCTGGCGGATGGGCGTGCTGATTCCCTACATCGTCATGCCGGTCGCCGTCGCGCTCATCTTCAGCAAGCTGTTCAGCGACAACTACGGGCTGGTGAACCACGTTCTGAGCTTCGTCGGCATCCCGGCGATCCACTGGCACACCGACACGCTGCCCGCCCAGATCGCCATCGCGACCATGGTGAACTTCAGATGGACCGGCTACAACGCCCTGATCCTGCTGGCCGGCATGCAGGCGATCCCCCGCGACCTCTATGAGCAGGCCAGCATCGACGGGGCGGGGCGATTGCGCCGCTTCCTGTCGATCACCATCCCGCAGCTGCGCCCGACCCTGATCTTCGTCATCATCACGGCCACCATCGGCGGCCTCCAGATCTTCGATGAGCCCCAGCTCTACGACACGGGCGGCCTGGCCGGCGGTGCGAGCCAGCAGTGGCTGACCCTCACCGTCTACCTGCACAACGTCGGGTGGTTCCAAGACGGCTCCTTCGGCCGCGCCGCCGCCGTCGCGTGGCTGCTGTTCTTGCTGATCGTGCTGATCGGACTGATCAATCTGGCCATCACCCGGCGCATCGCCGGCAACGAGAGCAAGAGGATGCGATGAGCGCCCCCACCCTGACGCCGGCTGCCGTGAGCGGCCGTCCCGCCAAGCAGCGTCGACGGCGGCGCGGAAGCGCCGATATCTCATCGCGGCCCGGCTTTCTCGGCTACGGCCTGCTGATCGCGACGCTTCTGGGCGCCATCCTGCCCCTCTATTGGGCCTTCTTGATCGCCAGCGGCGACTCCTCGAGCCTCAACAACGTCAACCTGCCCTGGTGGCCGGGCGGCAACTTCCTCGCGAACGCGGCGAAAGTGATCACGAACGAGCGCGTCGCGTTCTTCAAAGCGATCCTCAACAGCGTGATCGTCTCGACGGTCGTCTCGGCCTCCGTCGTGTTCTTCTCGACCCTGGCGGGCTACGCGTTCGCCAAGCTCCGCTTCCGCGGCCGGCAGGGCCTGTTCGTGTTCGTGATCGCGACCACGGCGGTGCCGACCCAGCTCGGTGTCGTGCCGCTGTTCATCGTGATGTCGCAGCTCGGCTGGACCGGCACGCTGGGCGCGGTCATCGTGCCCGGCCTGGTCACGGCGTTCGGCGTGTTCTGGATGACCCAGTACCTCAGCAGCTCCCTGCCCGATGAGCTCATCGAGGCAGGTCGCGTCGACGGCGCGAACATGATCAAGACCTTCTGGTACATCGGCTTCCCCGCTGCGCGGCCCGCCGCCGCGATGCTCGGACTGTTCACCTTCATCGCCACCTGGACCAACTTCTTCTGGCCCTTCATCGTGCTCGACGTCAACAACCCGACGCTGCCGGTCGCCCTGGCCCAGCTGCAGGCGAACTACTTCGTCGACTACTCGATCGTGCTCGCGGGAGTCCTGGTGGCGACCGTGCCGCTGCTGCTGCTGTTCATCGCCGCCGGTCGGCAACTGGTCAGCGGCATCATGCAAGGGGCCGTCAAGGGATGACCGACACGACCATCGCGCGCTCGTCCCCCGACGCGCCGCGCGCGAGCCGCCCCTTCCCGCAGGACTTCTTGTTCGGTGTCGCCACCGCGGCGTATCAGATCGAAGGCGCCGCCCACGAAGACGGCCGGCGCGACTCGATCTGGGATGCCTTCAGCCGTGTTCCCGGCGCGGTCGTCAACGGCGACAACGGCGACGTCGCGTGCGATCACTACCACCGCTACCGCGACGATGTCGCGATGATGGCCGACCTCGGCATCGAGACCTACCGCTTCTCGACCTCGTGGTCGCGCGTGCGTCCCGACGGAGGCCCGACCAACCCGGCCGGCCTCGACTTCTACTCCCGTCTGGTCGACGAACTGCTCGAGCACGGGATCAAGCCGTGGCTCACCCTGTACCACTGGGACATGCCCCAGGCGCTCGAGGAGATCGGCGGCTGGACCAGCCGCGACACCGCCCTGCGGTTCGCCGAGTACGCCCTGGATGTGCATGACGCGCTCGGCGACCGGATCGACTCGTGGACGACGCTCAACGAGCCGTGGTGCTCCTCGTTCCTCAGTTACACCGGAGGCGAGCACGCGCCGGGGCGGCAGGACAAGTCGGCCGGCCTCGCTGCGGCCCACCACCTGCTGCTCTCTCACGGCCTGGTCGTCGAAGAACTGCGCGCGCGCGATCCGAAGCTCCAACTCGGGATCACCCTCAACCTCACGGTCGTCGACGCGGTCGACCCGCACGATCCGGCCGATGCCGACGCGGCGCGCAGGATCGACGGGCAGTTCAACCGGATCTTCCTCGATCCGATCTTCCGCGGCGAGTACCCGGCCGACGTGCTCGCCGACGTGGCGGAGTACGGGCTCGAGTCGCACATCCAGCCCGGCGATCTCACGACCATCTCGACGCCGATCGACGCGCTCGGCGTGAACTACTACAACGGCGAACTGGTCGGCGGGCATCCGAGCGCAGGCGAGGTGCGCAATGCCGCCCCGAGCGCGCGACCGAAGAAGTCGCCGTTCCCCGCGGCCGAGAGCGTCGTCTGGCACTCGCAGGGGCTGCCGGTCACCGCGATGGGCTGGGAGGTGCAGCCCGAGGGCCTCACCCGTCTCCTGCGCCGGGTGCACGACGAGTACACCCGCGGCGAGGTCAAGCTGTTCGTCACCGAGAACGGCGCGGCCTACGACGATGTCGTCGCCGCCGACGGCAGCGTTCGCGACGCGGATCGGGTCGAATTCGTTCAAGCCCACCTGGGGGCGATCCTGGATGCCGTCGAGAGCGGGGTGCCCATGGGCGGCTACTTCTACTGGTCGCTGATGGATAATTTCGAGTGGGCGTGGGGCTACGACAAGCGCTTCGGACTGGTGCGGGTCGACTACGACACCCTGGTGCGAACGCTCAAGGACAGCGCGATCGACTACCGGCGGATCATCGCCCAGCGCGCGCTCTAGGATGAGGGTTCTGCCGGGGCGGATGAAAGGCGCGTCATGACCACGAACGTGACGCCGTCGGTCCACCGGTCGGCGCAGGGGCAGCCCACCCTCGAGATGGTCGCGGCGGCGGCGGGCGTGTCACGATCCACCGTCTCGCGCGTGGTGAACGACTCGCCCAAGGTGACTCCCGAGGCCGTCGCGGCGGTGAAGGCGGCGATCGAGAAGCTCGGGTACGTGCCCAACCGGGCCGCGCGGATCCTGGCGAGCAGGCGCACCTTCTCGATCGCGCTCGTGATTCCCGAGAACACCGCCAAGTTCTTCTCCGACCCTTACTTCGCCACGGTCATCCAGGGGGTGGCCATGTACTTGGCGAAGACGGACTTCACGCTGAGCCTGCTGATCGCGCCCGAGAACGACGCCGAGAAGACCCGGCGCTACCTGCAGGCCGGCAACGTCGACGGGGCGATCATCCTGTCGCACCACAGCGACGATCGGTCGTACCTTCTGCTCGCCCAATCGATCCCGGTCGTGTTCGGCGGCCGCCCGGTCAGCCCGGAGGGAACGGATGCCGCGTACGTCGACGTGGACAACGTCGAAGCCGCCCGCGAGGTGACCGCGCGGCTTCTGGCGCGCGGTCGTCGTCGGATCGCCACCATCGCCGGCCCGCTCAACATGTCGGCGGGCATCGACCGGCTGCAGGGCTGGCGCGAGGCGCTCTCGGACGCCGGCCTGAAGACCGATCTGATCGAGCACGGCGACTTCAGCCCGGCGAGCGGCGCAGCCGCGATGCGCCGCCTGCTCGAACGCGACCCGACGATCGACGGGCTGTTCGCGGCCAGCGCCCAGATGGCATCCGGGGCGCTCACGGTACTGCGCGAGCACGGCCTCGAAGTGCCGCGCGACCTCGGCCTGGTCGCGTTCGACGATGACTACTTCGCCGCGAGCGCGATCCCGCCCCTCACGACGGTCGCTCAACCCAGTGTGGAGGTCGGCAAGCGGATGGCCGCCGTGCTGCTGCGCAGCATCGAGGGCGAGAAGGTGCCCGCAGTCACGATGATGCCCACCACGATCGTCGAGCGCGCGTCGGCGTAACGGGGCTACGGTCGAGGAATGGCAGCGGAACTCACCGTCGTGCACGACCCCGAGAACGACCGATACGTGCTCCTGCGCGACGGCATCGAGATCGGCCAGACCGTCTACGACCACCCGGAGCCGGGCCTGATCGAGTTCTTGCACACCGAGATCGACAGCTCGCTGCAGGAGCACGGCCTCGGCTCGGCCCTGGCAGCGGGAGCTCTCGACGACGTGCGGGCCCACTCGACCGACCGGGTCGCCGCGATCTGTCCGTTCGTCAGCGGCTTCATCCGCAAGCATCCGGAGTACGCCGACTTGAGAACCCGCTGACGCCGCGCTGCGAGCCCTTGGAGCGATCGCCGAGATCGATCATGGTCTGCCGGGGGGTGGAACACCTCGTCGCCGAGCCTCTGTCGGCGCACGCGCTCAGGGCACGCGATCAGGGCACGCGGTAGAGCCACTCCTCGGTGCCGAACTTGTCGACCACCAGTCGTTCGGCGGCCGCATACTCTGCCGGGGTGATCTGGTCGTCGCGGAGCCCGTGCAGCGAGCGGAACGTCCCGATCATCGTGTCAATGATCTCCGCCCGGCTGAGCCCGGTCTGGCTGCGCAGGGGGTCCACGCGCTTGTTGGCGCTCTTGGTGCCCTTGTCGCTCATCTTCTCGCGACCGATCCGCAGCACCTGCACCATCGTGTCGCCGTCCATGTCGTAGCTCATGGTGACGTGGTGAAGCACGGCGCCATGGTGCCCGTTGACGCCGGCGAGCCGCTTCTGCGCTGCACCGCCGATCTTGCCGCTCGGGCTGGTGATGTCGTTGAGCGGCTGATAGCCGGCATCGATGCCGAGGCTGCGCAGCGCGACGAGCACCCAGTCGTCGAGGAAGGCGTAACTCTCGGCGAAGCTCATGCCCTGCACCAGGTCGCTCGGCGCGTAGAGCGAGTAGGTGACGACGGCGCCGGCATCCATGAACATCGCGCCGCCGCCGCTGATCCGCCGCACGACGTCGAAGCCGTACTTCTTCGCGTTCTCGGGGTCCACCTCGTTCTTCACCGACTGGAAGCTGCCGATCACGACGGCCGGCTCGTTCCACTCCCAGATGCGCAGCGTCGGCTTCCGGCGGCCCTCGCCGACCTCCTCGGCCAGCACCTGGTCCAACGCAAGATGCATGTTGGGGCTGAGCGGACCGGGATGCAGCAGCTGCCACTCGTAATCGTTCCAGCTCGTCGCCTGCTTCACGGCCCGCCGGATCGCGGTCGCCACCGACTCGGGCGAGAAGCCGAGCAGGGATGCGTCGGGCGGCAGGGCCGCGGTGACGGCGGCCGCGTAGACCTTGGCGTCGGCATCCGCGGGGAGTCCGGTGACGGCGGCATCGATCGCCTGCAGCGCCTCGTCGGGCTCGAGGAAGAAATCACCGGACAGCCGGAAGTCGGCGATCCGGTCGTCGACCACCTCGAGATCGACGACGACCAGCTTGCCGCCGGGAACCTTGAACTCACCGTGCATGAGTCGAGGCTACTTCTCGGCGCCGCCTCCACGCCCGGCCGTCGGCCCGACCTGCTTGTCGAGCCAGGCCGTCAGGTCGCCGATGACCTCGTCGCGATTCGTCTCGTTGTACACCTCGTGGCGCGCGCCCGGATAGACGTCGACCGTGACATCCGTCAAGCCACCGGCCTTTCGATACGCCGCGGCGAGCAACTCGACGCTTCTCGGGCCGCCGAGCGGATCCTCGCTGCCGATCTGGATCAGCAGGGGCAGGTCTTTGGCCAGTTTGGTGGGCCGGCCGAGCAATCGCAGGCCATCCCGGATCCCGAACAGCTTGGCCGCCTGGGCGTCGAAGGTGAGCGGGTCGGCCACGAACGCCGCGGCGACAGCCGGATCGCGGCTCAGCCACTCGGCACCCGTGCTGCCCAGGTGGCGGAATCGCTTGTTCAGCGCGCCGGAGTTCATGTGCAGCAGAGTGCGGAACGGCGTGCCGCTGAGGACCGCGGCGTCGTAGTCGGCCGCGTGCCCGTTGAGGATGATCTGCGCGAAGATCGATCCCAGACTGTGCCCGAGCAGCACGAGCGGAAGGTCGGGGTGCTCGGCGCGCGCGAGGGCGGACAGCTGCCGAACGCCCGCGATGGTGGCGCGGACCCCGCCAGGGCCGAGCCTGCCCAGCTTGCTGGTGTCGCCGCCGTACTGCTGGATCCCGGTCCGGCCGTGGCCGCGCAGATCGCCCGCGTAGACCGCATAGCCGGCTGCGACGAGGTCGTGAGCGAACCGCTCGTACCGCGTCGCGTACTCGCCCAAGCCGTGCACCAGGTGGATCACGGCTTTCGGGGTTCCCGAGCGCCACACGGAGTAGTGGATGGTGACGCCGTCGGCGTCGACGTACGCGTGGTCGCCGCGTGCGGCCGATTGCGTGGCCATGGAGCCTCCTTGGTCGGTTCATCCTAGAGCGAGTGCCGGCGCCGGCCTCGACGTTAGCCTTGCTAATGAGCTAGACTAACGAAATGGCGCAGACGGGCGATGACGAGCTGCGCATGCTGCTGCAGCGGGTCGCTCGGCGCATCCGCAACAACCGGGCCGACGGCACGATGAGCGACGCCAAACTGGGCGTGCTGTTCCGCGTGGAGCAGGGTCCGGCCAGCCCGGGAACGCTCGCCGAGCGAGAGCGCATCACGCCGCCGTCGATGAACCGCACCCTCAACGCGCTCGAGAAGGCCGGCCTCGTGACGCGATCCCCCGATCCGGATGACGCCCGCAAGGTCGTCGTGCGCATCACCCCCGCCGGCCGGGCTCTCATCACCGAGACCCGCCGGCTTCGAACCGCCTGGTTCAGCCGGCGCGTCGCCGAACTCACGCCCGACGAGCGGGCCGCATTCGAGCGGCTCGTGCCCGTGCTGCGGCGGTGGTCCGAGCTGTGAGCAGCGCCTTCCGCTCCTTCAGCGTCTACAACTACCGCCTCTGGTTCGCCGGCGCCACGGTGTCGAATATCGGCACCTGGATGCAGCGCATCGCCCAGGACTGGATCGTGCTCACGATGCTGACGCACCAGGATGCCGCTGCCGTCGGCGTCACCAGCGCGCTGCAGTTCGGCCCGCAGTTGCTGCTCACCCCCATCACCGGGCTGGTGGCCGACCGGTTCGATCGCCGCAAGGTGCTGATCGCGACCCAAGCGGTGATGGGCACGCTGGCGCTCGGCCTCGGCCTCCTCACCATCACCGGGGTGGTGCAGCTGTGGATGGTCTACATCTTCGCGTTCCTGCTGGGATGCACCGCCGCCTTCGACGCCCCGGTGCGGCAGACCTTCGTCAGCAGCCTGGTTCCGCAATCGCTGCTGTCGAACGCGGTGGGTCTGAACGCCACCTCGTTCAACGCCGCCCGCCTGATCGGCCCGGCCATCGCCGGCTTCCTCGTCGCGGCGATCGGCTCCGGGTGGGTGTTCGTGGTGAACGCGCTGACCTTCGGCGCCACGCTCGGCGCGCTGTTCCTGTTCCGCAGGGCCGATCTCGTGGTGCAGCACCGCCCACCCCGAGCGCGGGGCCAGGTGCGTGAGGGACTGCGTTATGTGATGCATCGCAGCGATCTCGTGCTGCTGTTCGTGATGGTGTTCCTGATGGGAACGATCGGCGTGAACTTCGCCATCTACTCTGCGACGATGGCCAGGGTCGCGTTCCATCAGGGGGCGAGCGCGTTCGGCCTGCTCAACTCGGCCTTCGCCGTCGGCTCGATCATCGGCGCCCTGCTCGCCGCACGTCGCGATCGGGCTCGACTGCGCACCGTCGCCATCGCCGGCGCCGGATTCGGCTTCTCGATGCTCGCGGCCGCCGGCATGCCGGCCTTCTGGTCCTTCGCGCTCGTGCTGCCGCTGGTCGGGATCACCTCGCTCACGATGATGAACAGCGCCAACGCGTACGTGCAGACCACCACCGATCCCGCACTGCGCGGCCGGGTGATGTCGCTGTACATGGCCGTCTTCATGGGCGGTACCCCGATCGGCGCACCGCTGATCGGCGCGATCGTGAATGCGTTCGGGCCGCGCTGGGGCGTCGTCACGGGATCGTTCGGCGGCCTCATCCCCGCCGCCATCGCCGTGGTGTGGTGGCTGCGGCACCGGCACGCCGCCGCGAACCCCCCGCCGATCGAGATCCCCGCCGCCGAACGCCCCACCGCCGCCCAGGCGCGCCGCGACCTCGCGACCACCGAGATCGCCGTGGTCGAGACAGAGGTCTCGAAGCCGTGACCGTCGAGACCGGGGTCTCGACGCCGTGACGGTCAGGCCTCGCGGGTGATCTCCACCGTGACGAACAGCTTGCTCGCGTAGGGGCCGGCGTACACGCCGCGCAACGGCGGCACGTCGTTGTAGTCGCGGCCGCGCCCGACCGCCACGTGCCGGTCGCCGATGTCGATCAGGTTGGTCGGATCGTATCCGCGCCAGTCGCCGCAGAACCATTCCACCCAGGCGTGCGATTCGCCGGCGATGGTCTCGCCGATCGCGGCATCCGGTTTGGGGTGCAGGTAACCGCTCACGTAGCGCGCCGGGATGCCGATCGAGCGCAGCGCCCCGATCGCGAGATGCGTGATGTCCTGGCAGACGCCCTTCTTCTTCTCCCAGGCCTCGCGCGCCGTGGTGTACACGCTGGTCGAGCCCGGCATGTACTCGATGCGGTTGCCGACCTGCTCGCAGATCGCCCGGGCAGTGTCGCACGGCGAGTCGGCTTTGGCGAGCTCCGCGCGCGCGAGATCGACCAGCTCGTCGGGCGGCAGGGTGCGACGGGTCTGGCCGAGTTGCTCCACGTATTCCGTGGCGCGCTCGATCTCGTCGGCCAGGGCCTCCCAGCCGAGGCGGTGCTCCGGGTGCACCTGCGGTCGCACCTCGACGAGGCTGGTGGCGGCGAGGGACAGCTCGCGGTGCGGGGTGAGGATCTCGAAACTCGAAACCCGGGTGCCCCAGTAGTCGGTGTAGCTGTGGTGGCTCGAGATCGGCAGGATCTCGAGGTTCGAGTAGAGCACCAGCTGGCTGTCGGAGCTCACCGGCAGCATCCGCGCCTCGTTGTACGACGCCGTGACCTCGCCGTCGTAGTGGAACCCGGTCTCGTGCCGGATGCGCAGCCGATTCACGAGTTCTCGCCCATCCAGCTGGGCGCCGCATTGGTCGGGAAGTAGCGCTGGCGGATCGCCTCGCTCGTCGCGCTGGTTGCGGCCTGAACGCTGTCCATGTGCGTGGGCAGTTCCTCGATGATGTCGGCGATCGGGCGGTACTCGAGCTCGCTGCGGATCTGACCGAGCAGCCGCTGGGCCTGATCGGTGACCCCGAGCCGGTCGCCGCGATCCAGGTCGCGCATGCACTGCTCGGCGCGCGTGACCGAGAACAGGATGCTGCGCGGGAACAGCCGGTCGAGCAGCAGGAACTCGGCCGCGTTCCGCGCGCTGGGCACCCCGCGGTAGGTGCGCAGGTAGGCCTCGTACGCGCCGACCGAGCGCAGGATCGTCGTCCACGACGGCCCGGATGCCTCGGTCAACGACCGTGTCGCGAGCAGCCGCGCCGTCATGTCGGCCCGCTCGATCGAGCGCCCGAGGGTGAAGAAGCTCCAGGCCTCGTCGCGGCTCGTCGAGCTCTCGATGATCCCCACCGCGAGCGCGGCTCGCTCGCGCACCCAGCCGAAGAACTCGTGAACCTTGTCGGTGGCGACCTTGCGCGGCATGCGGGCCCGGGTGGTGTTGAGCACCTCCCAGAGCTCGGTGCTCACCACCTCGCGCGCTCGTCGCGCGTTCTCGCGCGCGGCGGCCAGCGAGTAGGCGATGGATGCCGGCTGGTTGCGGTCGACCGCGAGCAGCGAGAGCACGTCGGCACGGGTGACTTCGGCGTCGTTGTCGACCTCGGTGCCCATCACGCTCAACAGGGAGCGGCAGGCGAGGTTCTCTTCGATCCACGGGTCTTCGAGCAGCAGCTGCAGATGCACGTCGAGGATGCGCGCGGTGCCGTCGCTGCGCTCGATGTAGCGCCCGATCCAGAACAGGCTCTCGGCGATGCGGCTCAGCATGCGCGCGCTCCGGCTTGCTGCTGCTGCTCCTGCTGGTCGTGGCGCGGGCTGTCCTGGGGATTGTGATCCTGCAGCTGCGACTCGGTGATGATCGGGATGCTGGTGGTGATCGCGGCCTGGTCGGCGACCAGATCCTGGATGTTGTGATCGGCCGTGTGCAGCGGCTCGTGGCCCACGATCCAGGTGTCTTTCGACCCGCCGCCCTGCGAGCTGTTGACGACGAGCTCGCCCTCGGGGAGCGCGACGCGCGTGAGGCCGCCGGGCAGCACCCAGACGTCGTTGCCGTCGTTCACGGCGAACGGCCGCAGATCGGCGTGCCGCGGGCGCATCCCCTCGTCCACCAGCGTCGGGATCGTCGACAGCTGCACGACCGGCTGCGCGATCCAGCCGCGCGGGTCGTGCCGCAGTCGGGTCGCGAGGTCGGCGAGCTCCTGCTTGCTGGCGTCGGGGCCGACTACCAGACCCTTTCCGCCCGAGCCGTCGACCGGCTTCACCACGAGCTCGTCGAGCCGGTCGAGCACCTCCTCGAGCGAACCGGGCTCCTCGAGCCGCCAGGTGTCGACGTTGGCGATGATCGGCTCCTCGGAGAGGTAGTAGCGGATCAGGTCGGGCAGGTAGGTGTAGACCAGCTTGTCGTCCGCCACGCCGTTGCCGATCGCGTTCGCGATGGTCACGTTGCCCAGCCGCGCGGCCATCAGCAGCCCCGGCGAGCCGAGCATCGAGTCGGCGCGGAACTGCAGCGGGTCGAGGAACTCGTCGTCGACCCGGCGGTAGATCACGTCGACGCGGGTCGGGCCGGAGGTGGTGCGCATCCACACCCTGCCGCCGCTGCAGAACAGGTCGCGTCCTTCGACAAGTTCGACGCCCATCAGGCGGGCGAGCAGGGTGTGCTCGAAGTAGGCCGAGTTGTAGACGCCGGGGGTGAGCACGACGATCACCGGGTCGTCCACCCCCTCGGGAGCGGAGGCGCGCAGCGACTGCAGCAGACGCTGCGGGTAGTCGCCGACCGGGCGTACGCGCATCGACATGAACAGCTCGGGCAGGGTCTGCGCCATCACCCGGCGGTTGGAGATGACGTAGCTCACGCCGCTCGGCACCCGGACGTTGTCTTCGAGCACCCGCCAGGTGCCGGTCTCGTCACGGATGAGGTCGATGCCCGACACCTGGATGCGCACGCCGTTCGCGCTGACAATTCCGGCCGCCTCGCGGTGGAAGTGGTGGGACGAGCTGATCAGCCGAGCGGGGATCACGCCGTCGGCCACGGCCCGCTGGCTGCCGTACACATCCGCGAGGAACGCCTCGAGCGCGCGGACTCGTTGTTTCACCCCGGATTCCACGACCGCCCACTCCGACTGGTCGATGACGCGCGGCACCGCGTCGAGCGGGAAGGGGCGCTCCTCGCCGGCGAAGTCGAAGGTGACGCCCTGCGCGAGATACGAACTGGCCAGCGCCTCGGTTCGCCCGCGCAGCTCGTCCTGCGTCATCCTGGCCAGCGCGGAGTGTATCTCCTTGTACGCGTTCCGGGCGCTCGACGAATCGGCCGTCGCCGGGTCGGCGAACATCTCGTCCCAGGCAGGAGTGCCGCGTCGCTTCGTCGCGACCGAGCCGTAGCCGTCGAACAGGTCGCCCATGACGCGAGCCTAGTGAGCCGATGTTGCCGATGCATTTCGACCGTCAGGCGATCGGCATGACGACGACCCGCTGACGGCCCTGCCATTCTGAGAGGGTGGACCCCGACCTGTTCGACCGACGCGCCCTCGAGAAGATCACCATCGGAACCTCCGGATTGGGCAAACGTCCCGGCGCCGACGACGCCCTGGCGGCCGCGTTGCTCGCCTCCGGATTCCGCCAACTGGACACCAGCAACAACTACGCAGGCGGGCGATCAGAGGAGCTGCTGGGGCACGCGATCCGGGAGGCGGGCGGACTGCCGGCCGGCAAGGTCGTCTTCTCCAAGGCCGACCAGGACCCGCGCAGCGGCGCCTTCGACGGCGACCGGGTGCGCCGCTCGTTCGACGAGTCGACCCGGCGCCTGGGTCTCGAGACGATTCCGCTGTATCAGCTGCATGATCCGTACACCATCTCCGTGGCCGAGGGCATGGCGCCGGGCGGACCGGTGGAGGCGCTCGTCCGGCTGCGCGACGAGGGGCGGATCGGCGCGATCGGGATCGCCGCGGGCGAGCGGGCTCTGGTCGAGGACTACGTGCGCACCGGCGCCTTCGACGTGGTTCTGAGTCACAACCGCTGGACCATCGTGGATCGCACGGCCGAGACGATCCTGAACCTCGCCACCGAGCGCGGCATGACCGTGTTCAACGCGGCGCCGTTCGGCGGCGGAATCCTGGGGGGATCGACCTTCCGCGGCGAGAGCTACGGCTATCAGCCGGCATCCGCCGAGTTCCTGGCCCACCTCGAACGGGTGCGGAACCTCTGCGCGGAGTGGTCGATCAGCGCGGCGGCTGCCGCGCTCGCCTTCTCGATGCGCGAGCCGCGCATCCACAGCACCGTCGTCGGGATCTACTCGCCGCAGCGCCTGGATGAGCTGCCGGGGCTGATCGCCACCGAGATACCCGAGGGCTTCTGGGCGGCTCTCGACGCCCTCGGAGACCCGCCGGCGTCGCCCACCGACTGACCAATCGATCTCAGGCGGGGAATCCCACCCCGGCCAGCTTCGCCGACTCGTCGAACAGGCGGGCGGCGTCGGCGGCATTGCGCGCAGCTCGGGGCTCCCGCGCCACGTGCGACCCACCGGTCAGGCCGAGAAAGCCGTCGGGGCCGTAGTAGCCGCCGGGCTTCGCATCCGGACTGGTGGCCGCGTAGAGCGCGGGGAGGATGCCGGTCTCGATCAGCTGCCAGAACGGCGTGCGCCGGTACTCGCGCGGTGGGCGCGGCGCCTTGCCGAGGCGCGGTCCCGTGGTCTGGAGGTTGGTGCGGGTGAAGCCGGGATGCGCCGCGTCACTGAGCAGGCCCCACCCGGCGGCGGCGCTGCGCACCTGCAGTTCGCGCGCGAACGAGAGCATCGCGAGTTTGGAGAGGCCGTAGGAACGCACCGGCGAATAGCGCTCGCTCTGCAGATCGTTCCACCGATAGCGGCCGAAGTGGGCCATGATGCTGCTCAACGACGTGACCCGGGGAGCGGCAGCGGCGCGAAGCAGCGGCAGCAGACGGGCTGTCAGCGCGTAATGCCCGAGGTAATTGCTCTCGAATTGGAACTCGAAACCATCTTCGGTGGTTTCACGATTCGGGGGCATCATGATGCCCGCGTTGTTGAGCAGGATGTCGATGGGGCGCCCCTCGGCCACCCGCGCCGCGGCGAACTCGGCCACGCTGTCGAGCGACGCCAGGTCGATCCGCTCGACGCGGAGCCGCGCCGCGGTGTTCGCGGCCAGCAACTCGTTGCGGGCCGCTTCGCCCTTCTCGCGGTTGCGGACCGCCATCACGACCTCCGCCCCCGCGGCGGCGAGTCGCCCGGTCAGCCCGAAGCCGAGTCCGCTGTTGGCGCCGGTGACCACCGCGAGCTTGCCGCTGAGGTCGGGAACGTGGACATGCTCTAAGCGGGCCATGGTTTCAGGCTAAACCGAGGGAGCGCGGTTGGGCGCCGGGCGAGCAGGTGTCAGGCTGTGCCTATGGCATCTCTGAGCACCTGGGCCGGCACCCACACCTTCACCGCACCTCGCCTGGTCGATGCCGAGTCGATCGATCAGGTGCAGCAGCTCGTGGCGCACGCGGCGGCGTCCGGCGAGCGGGTTCGCGCTCTCGGCACGCGCCACTCGTTCACCGGGATCGCCGACACGAACGGCACGCTGGTCAGCGTCACCGCGATCGCGGCCGACCCCGTGCTCGATGAGGCGGCGCGCACGGTCACGGTGGGCGGGGGCATCGTCTACGGCGCTCTGGCCGCCTGGCTGGACGAGCGCGGCTGGGCGCTGCACAACATGGGCTCGCTTCCCCACATCTCGGTCGCCGGGGCCATCGCAACGGCGACGCACGGCTCGGGCAACAGCCTCGGCATCCTGTCGACCGCCGTCCGCGGTCTCGAGTACATCGCCGCCGACGGGTCGCTCGTCACCGCGCGGCAGGGGGACCCCGACTTCGACGGACTCGTGGTGGGGCTCGGCGCCTTCGGCATCGTGGTGCGGGTCACCCTGGCCATCGAGCCGAGCTTCCGGGTGCGGCAGGATGCCTTTCACGGCCTGCCGTGGAGCACCGTGCTCGACGATCTCGAGGGCGTCACCGGCGCCGCATACAGCGTGAGCCTGTTCACCGATTGGCTGGGCGACGACGTGCAACTCGCCGTTCTGAAGACGAGGCTCACGCCGCATGATGATGGGTCGCCCGTGGTCGGTGACGAGTTCTTCGGCGCCGGCCACCAGCCGACGCTGAGCATCTTCGGCCACCCCGACGACGACAACATGACGCAAGCAGGCGGCGTTCCCGGGCCCTGGCACCAGCGCCTGCCGCATTTCAGGTTCGACGGCACTCCGAGCGTGGGCGACGAGATCCAGACCGAGTACTTCGTCGACCGCCGCGTCGGCGCCGATGCCCTGCGGGCGGTCCGCGCGCTGGGCGACCGGATCGCGCCTCATCTGCACATCACCGAGCTGCGCACCGCGGCATCCGATGACGTGTGGCTGAGCGGCGCCTACCAGCGGCCCGCGCTGGCGATCCACTTCACCTGGAAGCCCGAGCCCGACGCCGTGAACGCCCTGCTGCCCGACATCGAGGCGGCGCTGTCCGACTTCGACGCGCGACCGCACTGGGGCAAGGTCAACCGGGTGGATGCCGCGACTCTCGCCCGCGTCCATCCCCGGCTCGCCGACTCGCGCGCGCTGTTCGAGCGCCTCGACCCCACCGGGATGTTCTCGAACGACTACCTCGAGGCGCGCGGAGTGCGTGAGAACGGGTAGCCGACGGTCGGAGGCGTCGGTGCACGGTCCGGCATAGGCTGCCGCCGCTCACCCTCTCAGCCCGGAGCAGCCGTCGACTGCCGGATGACCAGCAGAGGCTCTGGCGAACGAATCGTCATGTGCGTCACCTGCTGACCGCCCTCTGCGACGCGGGCGACCGCCGCGGCACCCAACTGTCTCAACGGCATCCGCACGGTCGTGATCGGCGGCCAGGTGGCATCGGCGTACCAGACGTCGTGCAGCGCGACGATCGACACATCGCTCGGAACGCGCAACGCCCGGGCATGGATCGCGGCCAGCACCCCCAGAGCGGCATTCAGGTTGGCGACGACGAGCGCGGTCGGGAGGGGTGCGCTCTTCTCCAGGAGCTCGATCGCCGCTCGACCGTCGGCTCCGGTGTATCCGAGGCGCGTGATCCACTCCTCGCGCACCGGCAGCCCCGAAGCCTGCAGAGCCGATCGGAAGCCGGCCTCGCGCCGACGAGCGGTCGCATTGCTGGCCAGGCCCCCGACCAGTCCCAGCCGCTCGTGCCCCAGGGAGTGCAGGTGATTCACGGCGGTGCTGATGCCGGCCGCGTCATCGAGCACGATGGTGCTCAGCGGTCCGTCATCCAACGAGTTGATGATCACGATCGGCGTCTCGCGCTCGACCATCGAGGCGAGGTCCTCGGGCTGGGTGCCCTCGGGCACCTGCAGAATCACCCCGTCGATTCTCGACTCGCCGAGCATGCGACGCAGCCAGTCGTCGTCGTCACGGACCCGCTCGGCCCGACCGAGCACGATGGCGAGCCCGCGCGATGCGGCCTCCTGGTCAGCGCCGTTCGCGAGTTCGGCGAAGACCGCGCTCGTGACGTCGGGAACGACCAGCGCGATCGTGCTGCTGCGCGAGGTGCGCAGCGATCGCCCGGCATGATTCGGCACGTAGTCGAGCTGCCGCGCCGCCTCGAGCACCCGCATGCGGGTCGCTTCCGAGACACGAACCGTCGCGTCACCCGACAGCACACGTGATGCCGCCGACGCCGAGACGCCGGCGAGCGCGGCGACGTCGGTGAGCTTGACCATATCGGCCTGTCTACTACGAATCAGCCGTCGAGCCGAACCACCTGGTCCGATTCCATGGACCGGTAGAGCGCCGCGACCAACTCGATCGTCTTCACGTTGTCGGCGACCGAACTGCGCGGGGTCGAACCGGTGGCCATCGCGTTGAGCACAGAGCCCATCGTGCCGATGAATGCGTCCGGGAACCAGCGCTGCGTCACCGGATACGGCACCCATCCGTCCGTCGGGGCAACCGAACTGAACACCTCGAGAGTGTCTGGGCGTCCGTTCGGATAGTCGTACATCAGACCGAGCGTGCCGCGGATCGCGCCCTCTGTTCCCTCGATGCGGTACTCGGCCGTGTTGTCGCCCCCGGGATTCATGTGGTTCGCGTACACCAGCGCCGAGCTGCCGTTGGCGAACCGGTAGCTGGTCTGCGTGCGGGTCTCGCCGGCCGGAAACTGGCCGGGAACGCGACCGCCGATCACGTAGACCGACGCCGGTTCTCCCATGAACCAGCGCACGAGATCGTGGTAGTGGATCGAGTGCACCATGATCTCGAGTCGCGCCATCTCTTTCGCCCAGACCCATTGCGACCAGTCGGTGAAGGCGTTGACCGACAGGCTGAACGAGGTCAGCTCGCCGATCCACCCGAGTTCGACCATGCGATGGGCGGCGGCGACACCCTCGTCGAAGCGCAGCTGCTGGTTGACCGCCGCGACGACCCCCGCCTCGGCAGCGAGCGCCGCGAGTTCGCGCGCCGTCTCCGGGGTGTCGGTGAACGGCTTCTGGGCGAGGATGCTCTTGCCCGCCGCGACCGCACTCCGGAAGATCGCGGGCTGTTGCGCCACCGGGACCGCGATGTCGACGACCCCGATCCGGTCGTCCGCCAGCAGCTCGTCCAGGTCGGCGTAGACGCGCGCGACGCCGTGCCGCGCCGCGACGTCGCGGGCTCGGTCGGGATCGACATCCGTGATCCCGACCACCTGGAGGCCGGCCTTGCGGTACGCCACCAGATGCTGGCCGTCGACGATGCCCCCGGCACCCACGATCGCGATGGGGCGCTTGTGCGTCTCGGGGATGGCAAGCCGGCAGGAGTCGGAGATGTCGTGGAAGAGGTCGATCATGATGCTCCCTTCACCGCCGTGGCGTCCCGGTATTTCACCGTCTGGAGGTGTTCGCAGTACAGCACCAGCTGCTCGTCATCGGCTCGGAACACCTCGTACGACACGACGAACAGCCCCATCTCGTCGTACTTGGGCTCTTTGCGCTGCAGCGTGCGCATCGAATAGATCGTGTCGCCGATGAAGACCGGCTTGATGAAGCGCAGTTTGTCGTAGCCGTAGCTGAAGGTGTTCACGTTGTTGTGGGCGAACAACCCCATGCCGTAGCCGAACACCAAGGCGCCGGGAACGATCCGCCGCCCGAAGATCCCCTTTTCGCGCGCCCAGATGTCGTCGGCGACATAGGGGTGGAGATCGACGAGCAGGCTGCTGAAGAGCATCACCTCGCCCTCCGAGATGGTCCGGCGAATCGATCGATCGACCTCGCCGACCTCGTAGTCCTCGTAGAGCTTCACGTCCTGGTTCCAGACGGGAACCTGGTAACGCGCGACCGGGTCGGGGTTGGGGTTGATCATTCGACGGCCTCCGCCTTCACTGGGGTGGCGAACTCGGCTCGGATCGCCTCGGTGTGCTCGCCGAGCCGCGGCGCGGCCCTGCCGTTCTTCAGAACATGGCCGTCGTAGCGCACCGGGGCGCGCACCGTCTGGATGTCGACCCGGGGCCCGCCGTCGAGGCCCGGCCTCGAGACTCGTTGCGCCATGTCGAGCGCATGGAAGCCGTCGTGAGCAACCAGTTCGGGCAGGGTGAGCACGGGAGCGCACCAGATGTCTGCGGCATCGAGGATCGTCAACCAGTGCTCGGTGGACTGCGTCGCCAGATGATCGGCGAGCGCCCGGGTGATCGGGGTCTGCTCCGTCCACCAGCTGTCGGGGTCCGTGTACTGCTCGAGCGACTCGAGCCCGATCAACGCGCCCAACTCGGGCACCGGGGTCATCGCGATCGCCAGGTAGCCATCGGCCGTCGGATAGGTGCCGTACGGCGCAGGAAGGAAGGCATGAGCGGTATTGCGGGTACCGCGCTTCACCACGATCGACGGGTCGGCGAGGTGCGCGCTCAACAACTCGAACTGGAGGTCGAGCATCGACTCGAGGAGGCTGGTGTCGACCCGACCGCCCAGGCCGGTGCGTTCGCGGCGCAGAAGCGCCGCCGTGACCCCGCTCGCCAGGTGGATCGACGAGATGATGTCTGCGACCGCGATGCCGACCGGCACCGGGGGGTCGTCGGCGCTGCCGTTCAGCCAGGGAAGTCCGGACAGCGATTGGGCCAGCAGGTCTTGACCCGGGCGGTCCTTCCAGGGGCCCTCCGTGCCGTACCCGGTGACGCTGGCGTACACGATGCCCGGGTTGATCTCGGCGACCGCGTCGTAGCCGAGTCCCAGCCGCTCCATGATCCCCGGCCGGAAGTTCTGGATGATCACATCGGCTCGCGCAACCAACTCGCGAACGCCGACCAGGTCGTGCTCGCTCTTCAGATCGGCGGCGTAGCTCTCCTTGTTGCGGTTGGTGATGTGGAACGACAGCGTGTCACCGTCCTCCACCACCCCGGCGAACGCCAGTCGGCGTCCGATGTCGCCACCCTGCGGCCGTTCGATCTTGATGACCCGGGCTCCCAGGTCACCGAGCCGCATCGCCGCCATCGGGCCGGCGAGGAACTGGCTGAAGTCGAGGACCAGAATCCCCTCGAGCGGCAGCCGCTGCTCGCTCACGAGTCACCCAGGGAATAGGTGCCGATGGCGCTGCGGAAGAGGATGTCATCCTGCTGCGCCTGGCTCAGATGCCCGATTGCTTCGCGCTGGGCCATCCAGACCCCGGCGAAGTCGCCGGCCAGCGTCGACACCGGCCAGTCGCTGCCGAGCATCATCCGCTCCGAGCCGAAATGGGTGACCGCATGATCGATGTACGGGACCCAGTCGTTCCCGGTCCAGTCCGGCGACGACGCGGTGTTCAGGCCCGAGACCTTCACACTGACGTTCGGGCGGGCGGCGACTGCGGCGATGAGCGAGGCCCACGGCTCCCAGCCCTTTCCGGCGATGTCGGGCTTGGCCAGGTGATCGAGCACGATGGTCAGCTCGGGATGCCGGTCGGCGAGCTCGGCCAGCATGACCAGGTGCTCGGGCAGCACGCTGACCACATCGAGCGCGAGACCGCGCGGAGCGAGCAGCCGCAGGGTGTCATCCACCTCGGGCCGCAACAACCAGTTCGGATCCTCGTAATTGTGGTTGAGCACCCGGATACCGCGCACCACCCGCGAGCCCGCATACACGTCGAGTGCCGCCTCGGCTTCTGCGGTGCGATCCAACGGAGCCCAGGCGACCACCCCGTGCACCACGGGAACCCGTGCGGCGACCGAGAGCATGAAGAAGGTGTCCTCGTAGGTGTCTGCCGCCTGCACGAGCACGGTGCCCGTGATGCCTGCCGCGGCGACGTCGCCCGCGACGTCCTCCGGCCCGAAGTCGGCGTTCAGGGCGGGAACCGCGTCGAGCCACTCGTAACGTCGTTCCGACGGCTTCCAGAGGTGCTGGTGCGTGTCGATCATCTGGCTGGGCCGGTAGAGGTCTGTCATGGGGTGCTCCCGGTTCGGCGGTTGACGAGGTAGAGATGCATGAATGCGGCGACGACCTCGCCGCGCTGGTTGACGACGTCGACCTGCTCGTCAGCGAAGCCGTACAACTCGGGCTGCTTCGGATGCTCGCGCAAGCCGACCATCTCGCTCCGCGAGGTGATCGTGTCGCCGATGTGCACCGGTCGGATGAACCGCACCCGGTCGTAGCCGTAACTCATCGCCTGCTCGTTGATCTCGCCGGCCAGCATCCCGACGGCCATCGACAGGATCAGCGTGCCGTGGGCCATCCGTTCGCCGCCCGGAAGCGACTTGGCGAACTCGGCATCCATGTGGTGAGGAAAGAAGTCGCCGGTCTGGCCGGCGTGCAGCACGATGTCGGCCTCCGTGACGGTGCGCCCGTGGCTCGTCCGTTTCGAACCCAGCTCGTATTCTTCGAAGAAGGTCATGCGGGGGCTCCTGTCGCGATCGGTTCGCGGAGGTGAAGCCGTGGCAGTCGCTCGATCGCGTCGAGCACGGAGTCGTCGACCCGCCGCGCGAGGATGGCGTCGCGCACCAGATGCGACAGCGCGAATTGAAGCTCGGGCCACCCGAGCACTCTCGGGCGGACCCAGGCGCGCTCGAGCGTCCGAAGCGTGTTGCGCAAGAATCCCCTGGTCGCCTGGTTGGCGGCGTCGCTGCGCCAGGCGCGCAGATTGCCCGGCTGGCCGCCGCCCGCCGTGTACGGGCCGACCTGCGCCTCGGCGCCGGCCAGTGTTGCCGCCGCCGCAACCGCCAGCTCCGGATACCGGGTGGTCGCCGACACCGCGATCCCGGCTCCGCCCAGGGTCGACCCTCCCGACCGACCGTCGAAAGACGACAGGTCGTCGTAGGCGAGCACGTGCTCTCGGAAGCCCGGCCGGGAGTAGTTCGTATACCCGAAGAGGGCAACGCCGACGTGATACTCAGCCCCGTGGCCTCCCGCGCCGACGAGCGCTTCTGCGACGTCGATGGGGTTGGCGTCGGCGCACCAGTCGGGCACCGCATCCGCCAACTCGATCATGACGTCGAGCACCTCGGCGGCGACGCCCCGGTCGACGAAGCGGTCAGGTTCGGCGAGCGGCTCCCCCCGTTGAGCCATCAGGGTGGCGAAGGTGCTGAACGCGTCGACCGGCTTGTACGGCCAGAGCACGACTCCGGTGCGCGCCAGGTCGAGAGCGTCGCTCCAGAACACCGGTGCGCCGTCGATCCGATCCGGCCGGAACGCGCTGACCTGCGCCGCAGCATCCACCCCGAGCGCCCATTGCGTGCCGCGATAGCGGTACGACTCGTGCGAACGGCCGACACTCTCGCGCTCGAGGTCAGCGAGTTGCGGCAGCGCATCGAGGGGGAGCAGCGCTCCCGCGGCTGCCGCATCGGGCACGTGCGGGTGATCGATGACCATCAGATCGAAGTCCGAGGCGAAGTCGGCGACATGCTGGTCGCCGAAGGCCAGGAGCGAGCGCGCCTCCCACTCCACCGTGACACCGTGCCGCTGCTTCAGCAGCGCGTCGCAGGCGCGGAGGCCGTCAACGCCGCGGGGGTGGTCCCACGTCATCCCCCGCAGCGCGACGGTCGTTTCGGACTCCCCTGTCATGTCCTCACCATATGGTTAATCGATTTACCATGTCAAGAGGCATTGCGGCGTCAGAGGATCCGGTGCCGGTCCCAGACCGCTCGAAGGGTCTCGCCCGTGAGGAGCTCGGCCAGCACCGTGGACTCCCCGGCCGCACGCCGCCGCGCTGCGGCGAGCACCTCGGCCTCCCGCGCGCGCGGCACCACGACCACGCCGTCGTCATCGGCCAGCACCAGATCGCCGTCCGCGATCCGAACTCCTCCGATAGTGACGGTCCCGCGAACGTCGGAGATGGCCATCCGGCGCCGGTAGTCGATGGGGCGACGCGATCGCGAGAACGCGGGAAAGCCGAGGCCGGCGATCTTGGGGGTGTCGCGCAGGTTGCCGTCGGTCACCACCCCGACCGCTCCGGAGCCGATCGCCGCCGCGCTGAACAGCTCGCCCCAGAAGGCCGAGGCGTTGCTCTCGTGCGTGGCGATCACGACCAGTTCGCCGCGCTCCAAGCTGCTGATGAAGTCGATGGCGGCGCCATACGGATCATCGGGGCGATCCGCCTCGCTCGGCACGAAGCGCGCGGTCGCCGCACGTCCGAAAGCGCGCGAGCCCGCGACGACGGGCGCGAGCCGAGCCTCGAGCACCTGCCCGCGCAGTCCGCATTCATCGAGCGCGTCGCTGACCATGGCCGAGGTGAGCCGCTCGTCGCCCTCCTGCTGTTCGAAGGCGGACATCAGTCGGTGTGGAAGATCTCGGGGATCTCTTTCCACCACTCGCCCTCCGCCCGGTCATCGACAGGACGCTGCAACGGCATGCAGACCGCCCACCAGTCCTGCGTGACGGGATCCGCCGCCATCGCGGCCATGTCCGCGTCGAAGTCGGTGCCGTCGTATTCGAAGTACGAGAACAGCAGATCGCCGTAGCGGTAGATCGAGTAGTTGACGATGTGGCTGGCCGCGATCCGCTCGAGAACGGCGGGCCACACGGCGGCGTGCAACTCCTCATAGCGCTCGGCGCTCTCCGGCGGAAGGCCGATCACTGATGCGACACGTTTCATGCGATTCTCCTCAGGTCGGTTCAGACTGTGCCGGTGGCGAACAGGGTCTCGGCCAACCAGCCCATGGCTTCGCGTACGTCGCACGCCTCGTGGGCGAAGCGACCCGCGTCGAGCGAGGCGTCGAGCGGAAGATGGGTGACGGCGAGTTCCCGCACCTCGCCCCCGCGCTCACCCAAACGAGCGGCGAGCTGATGCGCGTGGACGGTTTCCTGATACGGAATGACGGCGTCAGCGGGTGACCAGACGAGGCGGGTCGGCACGCGGGCCAAGCCGTCGACGCAGTCGAAAGGAGAACGGGCCAGGTACTCGCCGGGGACGTCATCCGGGGTGCCGCCCACTTCCCTCGCGATCTGCGCCGCGAGCCCATCGCCGCCGTCGAGCTCCTCGTCGGGCGAAAGGTCGCGCCACCACTGGGCCAGGTCGACGATCGGGTTGGCGGCCCACACGGCGCGGACGCCGTCCGGGTGCCGTCCGGCGAACACCAAGGCCTCGAGGCCGCCCATCGAGAGCCCGCCCGCGCCCACGTATCGAAGCCCGAGTCTCGTGCGGATCGCCTCGCTGAACTCCCACACCGCGTCGAGGTGATTCCTCCAGGCCAGGGAGATCCCGTCGAGGTGGCGACCCCTCGAGCGCGGCGCAAGAACGGCCAGCCCGAGAGGTTCAGCGCTTGCTGCGGCACCCGTGAGCGGGCGGATGAGGTACCCGCCGTCCGTTCCGCCCCGCATCACGAGCTCGGGGTTCGAGCCGAAGGGATGGAAGATCACGACGAGTCCCCGTACTCTGCCCGACGGCACGAAGAGCAGGTAGTCGCGCTGCTCCCCCTCGGAGTCGGCAGCGCTCAACTCGTGGATGCCCGGCGACAGCTCCTCGTCCATCGGCTCAGACGATTTCCACGGTCGCGTTCTCGATCGCGTCCCAGTCGTAGACCGCGCCGAGACCCGGCGCCGTCGGCGCGTAGGCGTAGCCGTCGCGGATGTCGAGCGGCTCGGCCAAGCCGAAGCCGAAGTCGTCGGTCGGGTAGAGCAGCTCGAACCAGTTGGTGTTGCTCATCGCCAGCGCCGTATGCAGATTGGCGAGTTCGAGAGGGTGGTAGATGGCGGTGTGCAGCTCGCACGTCATGCCGAACGCTTCGGCGAGCCTGGCGACCTTCAAGGCGGACGTGATGCCTCCGCGCCACGAGGCGTCGGTGCGCACGATGTCGACCGCCCCGCTGGCGATGAACTGCGCAGTGAGCTGCGCTCCGCCCGCGATGGTCTCGGTTCCGGCGATCGGGATATCGAGCTTCTGCCGCAGTTTGGTGTACGACTGGACGTCGTAGTCGTAGAAGGGCTCCTCGAACCACGCGTAGCCGAGCGACTCCAGCACCCTGCCCACGCGAACGGCCTCCTCGTAGCTGTGAGTCGCCACCGGGTCGGCCATCAGCGGAAAGTCCGGGCCGACCGCGTCGCGTACCGCGGTGTAGACCTCGATGTCGGCCGCCGCCGGTGACGGGGGATGCACCTTGTAGCCGCGGATGCCGCGCGCCTTCACCTCGAGCGCCTGCGCCGCATACTGCTCAGGCGTTTCGAGGAACATCGAACTCACGTAGACCGCGCGCCGATCGGCTGCGGTGCCGATCAGCTCATGGATGGGCAGACCCGCGCGCTTGCCCGCGATGTCCCAGCACGCGACGTCGAAGGGGCCGAAGGCATAGATCGGCGAGTGATTCCAGCGACGATCGAACCAGCGGAACTCGAGGGCGTTCTGCTCCCGGGCCATCGGATTGCGGCCGAGGAAGAAGGGGCGCACCTGGGCGAACGCGCGGGCGGTGACGCGAGCATCCAGTCCGCCCGACGCGAATGACATCCCCGTGATGCCCTCATCGGTCTTCACCGAGACCACCACCGCCTCGGGAGCGGCTCCCCCGCGCAACCGGGCGCCCCCGACTGCACCCTCCTCCGCCGCGGCGATGGCTCCCGGACTGCAGGCCCGGATCTCGATCTCGGTGATCTTCATGTTCAGCCCTCCAGGACGGCGGCGAGTTCGACCGGAGGACCGTTGATCCAGTCCGCTTCGAATCCGACCCCGGGCAGGGTCGGCGCGTGAACGTTCCCGGCGGCGTCGACATCGTTCGGTCGCCGAACCGGGTTCGAGTCGATGAGCGACTCGTAGTAGGTGGTGTTGCTGATCGACATGCAGAGGTGACGATTGGCGATGCCCGGACCGTGCACCTCGGCCCGCAAGAGGAAGGCGTCGGCCAGATGGGCGGTGCGCATGGCCCCGGTGAAGCCGCCGCGCAGTCCCGTGCTGGTGCGGACGGCTGCCGCACACCCGGCCGCGATGAAGTCGGCCGTCTTCATGTGCGACCCTTCGGCCACCTCCGCCACGATCAGCGGCACGTCGACGCGCTCGGCCAACCACGAGTACGCGGTGACGCTGAACTCGCGCATCGGCTCCTCGTACCAGAGGTACTCGGCCGCGCTCAAAGCCTTGCCCAGATACGTCGCGTCGAGCAGATCGAACCCGGCCGAACCGTCGTACATGAGGGGCACATCCCCGCCCACGTGCTCGCGAAGCGCCTCGCAGAGCCTTGCGTCCTTGCGCGCATCGCCCCAGGCGTGCAGCTTGATCGCCGGGTAACCGAGTTCGAGGCACTGGTCGGCCACATCGAGGTACTCCTCGATAGATCCGAAGGTCACCGTGCTCGCGTAGGCCGGCAGTGACTCGCGCGCCGAGCCCAGGAGCTGGTACACCGGGATGCCCGCGGCCTTGCCCGCCAGGTCCCACAGAGCCACATCGACGACACCCTGCACGAAGATCGGAAAGCGATCGATCCTGTCGAGCTCCCAGATGCGCTCCCAGATCAGCTCACGGGCGATCGGATCGCGGCCGACGAGCTCGGCTCGGATGCGGCGGTCCACGACATCCTGCAGCATCGCCCCACGCACGGTGAAGGCGATTCCCGAGATGCCGGAGTCGGTGCGGATCACCAGCCACGCGCCCTGCGCCTCCGGCTCGGAGCCGGGCAAGCCGGCACGCCACACGAACGGTGGATCGTACGCGGGCACGGTGACGCGCACCACGTCGACGGCGGTGATGATCATGAGACGTCCTTGCGAGCGGATTCTGCGGCGGTCGCAGCAGGGTCGGATGCCGAGGCGACGGGCACCGGCGCATCGGCGCGAAGCAGCCCGGCGGCGAGAAGATCGGCCCACAGCGCCACCGGGATCGCCACCTCGAACAGGTCGCCATTGCGTCGCACCTGCTCAGCAGAGCGCGCACCCGTGCACACCGTGGCCACCGCGGGATGCCCCAGGGCGAACTGCAGAGCCGCGGCCGGGAGCGGGACACCGTGGGCCTCGCACACGTCGGCGATGGTGTTCACCCGATCCAGCAATTCCGCCGGTGCCGGCTGGTAGTTGTAGTTGACTCCGGCAGGCGGGCGGTCGCGCGCCAGCAGCCCGGAGTTGAACACCGCCGCCGCGACCACCGAGACGCCTCGCTGCTGCGCGACCGGCAGGAGCTCATCGAGCGCGCCCTGCTCGAGCAGGGTGTACCGGCCGGCGCACATGATCACGTCGAGGTCGGTCTCGCGCACGAAGCGAGCGAGCATCTCGCTCTGGTTCATGCCGGCGCCGTAGCCGGTGATGGTGCTCTCGCGGCGAAGCGCGTCGAGGGCGGGGAAGGCGCCCTCGAGGGCCTCGGCGGCGAAGTCATCCGGATCGTGGACGAAGACCACGTCGATCCGGTCCAGGCCCATCCGCTCGAGGCTCTGCTCGAGGGAGCGCCGCACGCCGTCGGCGCTGTAGTCGCGACGTCGGCGCAGCGGAGAGGTCACGGCAAAGCCCTCGTCGTCGAGCCGCGGCCCGTCTGGCGACTCGACGAGCTGCCGGCCCACCTTGGTCGACAGCACGAACGCGTCGCGGGGCTTCGTGCGCAAGAAAGCACCCAGTCGGCGCTCGCCCAGTCCCAGCCCGTAGTGCGGCGCGGTGTCGAAGTAGCGCACGCCCGCGTCCCAGGCCGCCTCGAGCGCGGCGAACGCCGTGTCATCATCGACCTCGTGCCCGAGATTGGCCAGCGGGGCGACACCGAAGGAGTTGGGTCCGACGCGCAACCCGCCTCGTCCGAGAGGTCGGTCGGTCACGGGGCCCCCTGCCCGACGCGCTGGCGCTGCCGGCCAAGGCCGTCGATCTCGAGCTCCATCACGTCGCCGGCGACCAAATAGGGGAAGCGGCCGCTGAGCGCGACGCCCTGGGGCGTGCCCGTATTGATCAGGTCTCCGGGCTCGAGCACCAGGTACTGGCTCAGTTCGTAGACGATCTGCGCCACGTCGAAGATCAGATCCGAGGTCGTGGAGTCCTGCCGCGGCTCGCCGTTCACGAACGAGCGCAGCCGCAGCCCGGACCCGTCTCCGACCTCGGCAGCGGGCACCAGCCAGGGGCCGAGCGGGTTGAAGGTCTCGCTGCTCTTGCCCTTGCTCCACTGGCCGCCCGAGATCTCGATCTGGTACTCGCGCTCCGAGACGTCATTCGACACCGTGAATCCGGCGACGTGGGCCAGGGCCTCGGACGGCGAGGCCAGGTAGCGGGCGCGCGTGCCGATCACCACGCCGAGCTCCACCTCCCAGTCGGTCTTCGACGACCCCGGGGGCACGAGCACCTCGTCGTAGGGACCGACCACGGTATTCGGATGCTTGAAGAAGATCACCGTCCGCGTCGGCGGGGCAGACCCCGACTCGGCCGCGTGAGCCGCGTAGTTCATCCCGATGCAGATCACCGCCGTCGGGCGGGCGATCGGTGCGCCGAGACGGAGTCCCGACCCGTCGCCCGGGTCGTCCAGCACCGGCAACTGACCGGCGGCCAGGGCACGAGCCGCGGCATCCAACCCGCCAGCCGCCAGGAAGGCGCCATCGAGGTCGGCGGTCAGCCCGGTCAGGTCGTGCACGGTGCCGTCCTCGGCGATCACCGCGGGCCGCTCGGACCCGAGGGGGCCCAGTCGAATGAACTTCAGCATGTCGTCCTTCATTAATTCCTCGCGTTCATGGACACCCAGCCGCTGCCCCCCGGGAAGGTCCACTCGTCGATCGATGACCCGAGCATCTCGGCGCCGCTTCCCGCCGCGGTCGGCGCCTGGTAGCGGCCTCCGACCACCGAGAGCCGGTTCACGAAGTGCTCGTGCAGGTGGTCGGCGAACTCGATCATTCTGCCGTCCATGGTCGTCGAGATGCCGATGAAGTCGAACATCGCCAGGTGCTGCACCGTCTCGCACAGCCCGACGCCGCCGGCGTGCGGAATCACCGGAACGCCGAACTTGGCGGCCAGCAGCAGGATCGCGATGTTCTCGTTGATGCCTCCCACGCGGCAGGCGTCCATCTGCAGCACCGCCAGCGACTTGGCCTGCAGCATCTGCTTGAAGATCACGCGGTTCTGCACGTGCTCGCCCGTTGCCACCGGCATCGGGGCGAGGCGACGGGCGATCTCGGCGTGCCCAAGCACGTCGTCGGGGCTGGTGGGCTCCTCGATCCAGGCCAGGTCGAACTCGGCGAGCTGCTGCATCCACTCGACGGCCTGGTCGACGTCCCAGCGCTGGTTCGCATCGGTCGCGATCTTGATGTCCGGGCCCACCGCGGCGCGGGCGATGGCCAGCCGGCGGCGGTCGTCGGCGAGGTCGGCGCCGACCTTCAGCTTGATCTGCGTGAACCCCTCGGCCACCGCCTCCTTGGCCAGCCGCTCGAGCTTCTCATCGCTGTACCCGAGCCATCCCGGGCCGGTCGTGTACGCGGGATAGCCCACCGAGAGCAGTTCGGCGATGCGCGCCTCGGCGCCCACCTTGCCCGTGCGCAGGATCTCGAGCGCCTCGTCGCGAGTCACGGCGTCGCTCAGATAGCGCAGGTCGGTTGCGTCCACTAATTCCTCGGGCGACAGCGATGCGAGATGCTGCCAGAGCGGCTGCCCCGCCCGCTTGCAGCGAAGGTCCCAGAACGCGTTGATGACCGCCCCGATCGCCATATGGATGACGCCCTTCTCAGGCCCCAGCCAGCGCAACTGCGAATCATCGAGCATCTCTCGCCAGGTGGCTCCCATGTCGGCGAGAAGCTCCTCGACGTTCCTGCCGACAAAGCGCGACGCGAGCACCTCGATCGCGTGGGACTGGATGTCGTTGCCGCGCCCGATCGTGAACACGAATCCGGCTCCGTGCAGGCCGTCGCCCGCGTCGGTGTCGATCACCAGATAGGCGGCGGAGTAGTCGGGATCCGGGTTCATGGCATCCGAGCCGTCGAGAAAGATCGAGGTCGGAAAGCGCACGTCGACGGTGCGGACGGAGGTGACGATGCTCATCGGGACGGAAGACCTTTCAGCTCTTGACCGCGCCCGCCAGCACGCCGCGCACAAGAAGGCGAGAGGAGGCGATGAAGACGATCAGAACCGGGATCGCGAGGAACAAGCTCGCCAAGGCGATCTCGGGGCGACCGATCAGGCTCTGCTGGGCGCCGTTCTGCGGGTTCAGTGCCGGGCTGGACGTGAACAGGAACCCCAGCCCCACCGAGAGGTTGAAGTTCTGCTGCGTCTGCAGCAGCACGTACGGCAGGAAGTAATTCACCCAGGCGGCACTGAAGCTGAAGAACGCCAGCATGCCGAACAACCCTCGCGAGAGGGGCAGCGCGATGCGGAAGAAGGTGGCGAACTCGCCCGCGCCGTCGACCTTGGCCGCCTCATAAAGCTCGACCGGAATCGAGTTCGAGAAGTAGATGTAGGCGAGGAACACCCCGAACGGGTAGAAAGAACTGGTCAGGATCACCGAGATGGGGTTGTCGTAGAGGCCGATCGCCGAGATCTCGACGAACAACGGCACCACCAGAGCGACGGGGGGGATGATCATCGCGACCAGGGTGATGATCAGCAGCACCCGCTTGAACGGCAGCGCCGTCGCGGCGAGCGCATAGCCCGCGAGCACGGCCGTCACGCACGAGATGAGCACGATCGACGCGGTGTAGATGACCGAGTTCGCCATCCAGTTGAGGATGACGCCGTTGTTCTGGCTCAGGAGGTTGCTCCAGGTGACGCCATACTGCGCGAAGCTGCCGAATGAGAACGGCGGGTTGTTGTTCAGCTGCTGAGCCGTCTTCGACGGCGCCAGGACCAGCCAGATCATCGGGACCACACTGAGGATCCCGAAGACCGTCAGCACGATCCAGACCAGCACCCGCCCCGAAAGAGCCCCCACGCCACGGCTCTTGATGATGCCCCGTGTGTGCTGAGGGCTCACCACCACATCGCTTGTGATCGTCTCACTTGTCATGCTTTGCCACTCCTGTGCCCTCGAAGAAGTCGGTTCGGAAGATCACGATGATCGCCGCGACGATGCAGACCACCAAGAGCATCAGCGACAACGCCGCCGAGCCCGCCAGATTGTTGTTCTGGAACGCAAGGTCGTAGCTCAGCTGGTTCAACGACCAGTCCCTGGCGATGCCGGTGTAGACCGAGCCCGAGATGAGTTGCGGCTCGATGAAGACCTGGAGTCCGGCCGCGAACACCAGAATGCCCATGTACACGAGGTACTTGCGGATCAAGGGGAGCTTGATCCGCAAGCCGATCTGCCACGCGTTCGCTCCGTCGATCCTGGCCGCCTCCAGGATGTCGTCGGAGATGGACTGCAGAGATCCGTACTGCACCACGATCCAGTTGCCGGCGCCGACGAAGAAGGCCATCGCGACGAAGATCCAGGCGAGACCGCCCTGGCGCCAGATCTGGTTGCCCTGGGTGATCCCGAGCGCGTGCAGAGCACCCTGGTAAGGGCTCAGTGACGGCTCCAACATGAAGTACCAGATGAGCACGGCGGTCGCACCGGTCATCGAGGCCGGCACGATGTAGCTCAGGCGCAACGGAAGGTTCCACCTGCCCTGGACGGTATCCAGCAGGAGCGACATCAACGACACCACGATGAGCATGGCGGGCACGTACATCGCGAGAAAGACGATGACGTTGAGCAGAGCAGGCACGAAGCGCGCGTCGACGACGACGTCGGCGAAGTTCTGAAGGCCACCCGCGGGGTTGACCACGGTCGGCTGGAACGACACCAGCACCGCCTGAACGATCGGCCACACCCCGAACAGGGCCAGCAGGATCAGATAGGGGGCGAACATGATGCTGCCCGCGATCAGGCTTCGTCGTGTGGTTCGTGAGCGCGCCATCGCGTTCCTTCCGTTCGATACATCACGGTGCCGGGAGGCTCATTGAGACCTCCCGGCACCGCGGGATTGCCCTACTTGGTAATTACCTTGTAGCCGGTCTGCGGCGCCAGGTTCTGCAACGACTTGGCGTAGTCGTCAAGAGCCGTCGTCAACGACTTGCCGTTGACGATGTCCGCAGCCAGTGTCGGGCCGAACTGGGCGACGAACGGGAACCGCACAGGACGGTCGACCTGCGAGATATTGTTCGCACCTGCGGCCATCGCCGTGTAGACGTTGTTCGCGTAGTACGGGTCCTTCGAGATGCGCGCCTCCCACAGCTTGTTGGCCGGACCGTAGGCCGGGAACGTCGGCGTGGTCGCCGCCGTCGCCATCCAATCGGAGGTGGTCATCCAGACCGCAGCGTCCGCGGCCGCCTGCGGGAACTTCGCGTGGGACGACACGGTGAAGACTCCGCCGCCGTAGGCACCCGACTTGTTGTCGTTTCCGGAACCCCACGCGGGCATGTTGGCGGCGGCGATCTCGCCGGCCGGGACGTTCCACGACGCGGCGGGCCGGATCACGAAGTCACCCCACCACGACGGGCCGATGGTCATGGCGACCTTGTCCTGAGCGGCGACGTCCTTGATGAAGCCGGCGTCGAACGGCGACCGCTTGTCGATGACTCCCGCGTCCAGCAGCGGCTGGATCAGCTTGGCCACACGGGTGCACTTGGGGTCGCTGGGAGCGATGCGCACGGTGTTCGGTGCGGTCAGCTGGGCAAGCGGGCACTCGCTCGACTGCAGGAAGGCGGCGTAGTACAACTGGTCACCGTAGGCGCCTGCCGAGTAGCCGGTGCCCTGGAGCTTCATCGCGGTGTCTGCGAACTCCTGCATCGTGGTCGGCACGGTCAGCCCGAGTTCCTTGAAGATCTTGGTGTTGTACCAGAGCACCGTGTTCGCGAGGTCGTTCTTGAGGCAGTAGTACTTGCCGTCGAACAGGCAGTCGCTGTTGCCCTCGCCGAACCCGTCGAAGATCTTCTTGGGGACCAGCTTGGTCAGGTCGGCCGCGTATCCGTTCGAAGGATCGCGGAAGACGGCGGTGTCGGCCGCGGTGCCGAAGATGACGTCGGGCCAGCCCTTCTTCGCGCGGTTGGCCAGCGCGATCTTGGTCTGGGCGTCAGCCTGGGCGATGGTCTCGATCTTGACGTCGACCTTGCCCTTCATCTCCTTCTGGTACTCCGTCGCCTGAGGGATGCGGGGGGTATCGACCCAGATCAGGATGGAGGGCTTGCCACTGGCGGAGGTGCCGCCGCTCGAACAGCCCGCGAGGGCCACACCGAGCGCCATGACTGCAACGAGCGCCACTGCTAGTCGTTTCATTGGTGCTTCCTTTCATGCCGTGGAAGGAACGAAAGAAAGCATCTTCGCTCCAAGTGGAAGTCATGCTACATGATTTCCGCGAATCCTATATAGTATTTTCACATCGCTTCGGCGCGTCATCCCTGAGCAATGGGACGACTGCGTCCGAACCTCGACGAAGAGAGCACAGGGGCACTGATGTCCGAACTCACCGGCCTCACAGCAGTAGTCACCGGAGCCGGTTCCGGCATCGGCCTCGCCACTGCTCAGAACTTCGCCCGCGCCGGCGCACGCGTCTTCGGCCTCGACCTCCATGCCGGCGCGATGGAGGGGATCGCCGAGTGGGTTCCGTGCGACGTCGGGTCCAGCGCCTCGGTCACCGAGGCGCTCACCATCGTCGGCCGCCACCTGACATCGCTCGACATCCTGATCAACAACGCCGGCATCGGTGCGGTCGGCACGGTCGAGAACGGCACGGACGAGGAATGGCACAACGTCCTCAACGTCAACGTCGTCGGGATCGCGCGCGTCACCCGGGCAGCTCTTCCCCTCCTGCGCGCCAGCACGTCGGCCGCGATCGTGAACACCTGCTCGATCGCCGCGAGCGTCGGCCTTCCTCAGCGAGCCATCTACTCCGCCAGCAAGGGCGCTGTGCAATCGCTCACCCTCGCGATGGCGGCAGACCTCATCCACGAGGGGATCCGGGTGAACTGCGTCAACCCCGGCACCGCCGACACGCCCTGGGTGACCCGGCTTCTCGACCTCGCCGCGGACCCGACGGCGGAGCGCACCGCGCTCGAGCGGCGTCAGCCCAGCGGTCGGCTGGTGACGGCGGACGAGGTCGCCAGCGCGATCAGGTTCCTCGCCAGCCCGGAGCAGCGGGCGACGACCGGCACGATCCTGGCGGTGGATGGTGGCATGTCAGGGCTGCGCGTTCCCGCCAAGTAGCTCCCGCTGCGCGCAACGGCCTCTCGGATATACGATTGCGTCCGATCGTGCCGGGTCTTCCGCCTGACATCCAAGGAGAGCGAATCGATGGCACGAGATTCGACCCGCCGGGCAGCGGTGGCACCCCGCCGCCTCGTTCTGGCCGACGAGACCTACGACGCCATCAAAGCGATGATCCTCGACCACGAGATCTCGCCCGGCCAGCACGTCGGGATCGATGAACTCGCCCGCGACCTCTCGGTGTCTCAGACCCCGGTGCGCGAGGCGCTTGCCCGGTTGGAGTCGGACGGACTGGTCACCAAAGTTCCCCTGCGGGGGTACGAGGCCACCGACCTGCTCTCGGTTCAGCAATTCGATGAGCTGTTCCAGTTCCGCTCCCTCATCGAGCCGTGGGCGGCCTCGGCCGCTTCGCGCCGCAGCACTCGCCGCGACCTCGAGGCGCTGCAGGCGGAGCTCGAACGCGCCGATCACATCGAACGCTCGACCAGCGAGACGACCTACCCGGATTTCGTCGAACACGACACCCGCTTCCACGCCCTGGTGGCTCACGCGTCCGGCAATTCCTGGGTGGAGGAGTCCTTCATCAGGACGCACTGCCACATGCACCTGTTCCGGCTCTACAAGGCCTCGCTCAACGACGAGGGCGCCGAGGGCGAGTTCGTGCGCAACATGTTCGCCGAGTACTACGAGAGCGGCAAGCGGCCGCTCGCGCTGTCGGAGCATGAGGAGATCGTGTCGGCGATCGCCGGAGGCGACGGGGACGGCGCTCGTGAGCTGATGCTGCACCACATCGAGTCCTCCCGCCGGCGCTTCATCCCGGCGGTCGAAGCCCTGAACGCGAAGTCCTGAACCCGGATCGGTCTCAGTCGACCTGGCGCCCCCGGATGAGCGGCGACCAGTCGGCGGCGCGCGACCACGGGGTCTCGTAGCTGGGCTGGTTCACATAGCGCTCCATCGAGAGTCGCAGGCTCGCTCCAGCGCCCGGCCCGAGGTCCACCTGCACCCACTTGCCGTCGACCGTGAGAGCCGTCTCGCCGTCCTGCATGACAGCACCGAAGAGGTGCTCGCCGAACGAGCCCGCCTGGATGACGACCGACCGGCCGGTCGTCGGATCGAGGTTGACCAGCTCGAGTTCGACGACGTCGGGCTCGACCGCGGTCACCAGGGCGCCGACGTCGGCGGGCAGGCCGGGCCGCTGCGCCACGGCGTCGTAGTAGCGCACCGTGGCATGCTGCAAGCCTCCATGCGAGGTGTGCATCGGCGCGCCCCACATGGTCTGGATCAGCGACTCGAAGTAGACCGGGCTGAGCTCCTGCCAGATGTGGATCGCGTATCCGTCGATCTGCAGGTCGAGCGCCTCGGTGTGGCCATCGATGTAGTGGATGCTGTCGAAGCCGGCCGGGTCTCCGTCGCTCGACCGCATCCGCCTCAGCTGCTGCTCGATCAGCGCCGCGTTCGCCTCGAGCGCCCGCTCGGGATAGCCCGGGTTGTCCCCGGTGATGTAGGCGTACCAGGCTGGCGTGTTGACGTTGAAGTGCTTGGTGGAGAAAGGAACGATCGGAGAGCGCGCTTCGGTCCAGGCGGCCCCGCGCCGCACGCGCTCGACGCGCTCGCGGTCTTCCTCGGCCAGGCTCCTCGACCAGAGGTGGATCGCATGCAGGGGGTTCTGCTCCCCGTAGTCGGTCCACCCGCTGTCGAAGTGCTTGTTCGGAACGACCCACTGGCCGTTCTCCTCATGGCCGAGGTCGAAGTTTGCGTCCAGTTGCTGGCGGGCCAGCGCGAGATGCGAGGGGTCGCCGGTCAGCAGCAGGGCGTTGACGCCGGCGTTCAGGGCCGGCTGGATGATGGTGAGGAAGCCGTGCGGCCAGCGCCAGCCGTAGTGACCGCCCCACCACTTGCCGTCGAGGTATTCGCCGACCTCGCCCGACAGCCCGACATTGTCGGGCAGGATTCCGTCGTTGGCATCGGCTCTGGCCTTCCAACGAGCCAGGTACTCGACCACCCAGGTGCGCAACGACTCGTCGCCCGAGTACATGAATGCGTGCGTCATCTGCCCGGTCGCGTTGAGGTTCAGCGGAACGTCGCCGCGCGTGGTGCGGTCGTTCATCTTCTCGATGATCTCGGCGAAGACGGCGTCGTCGCCCCACGGCGTCGTCGACGCGGGAAACGGCACGGCGCTGAGGTCCTCGAACGGCGGATGGTAGCCGTCGAGCACCCCCCGATGCGTTCCGAGGTCTTCGGCCGTGACGACCAGGCGGGGACCCCTGCTTCCGGACTGCGGCGCCCGGATGATGCCCAGCTCGGGATCGTAGTTCGGCGCGAGGGGATCCTCTCCCGTGTACATGCGGGCGAAGCGGTCTGCGCGCTGCCGATCGACCAGCGAGTCCGGCTTGGTCAAGCCGAAGAAGTAGTGGAAGAGATTCGCCTCTCCGTGGTGCATCCAGTCGTAGTACCCGTCGAACTCGCGCTCGATCTGGCCGTACTGGGTCCACTGCCACGTGATCGCGTCCCACATCTTGCGCGCCAGCGCGTAGACGGTTTCGTCGCCGCCGACCGCATAGAACAGGGCGAGGTACATGAATGCCTCGTAGGGATCGTCCGAGCCGTCCATGCCCGGCCACTCGTCCCGCCAGATCAACGTGCCGTCGCTCCGGGTGTAGCGAGCGACGAACTCGCGCGCCGCCGCGTTGAGGGTGTCGATCAGCTGCCGCTGCATCAGCGCCCACCTCGGAGCGGCCCGTTGCTCGTCGATCTGCACGCGGGGGAGCGCGTCATCCATCAGAGGTCACCATCGATTCCGAACGAGACTGTGATCATAGATGCTATATGATTTTCGGTGAGCGCTGTTGCGTATACTTGTCAGACAATCCGCATCGAGGGGGATCACGGTGGCCGGCCAGCTCAAGACGACCTCTCTGCCCGAGGCGGTCTACGAGGCCGTCCGGGAGCAGATCCTCAGCGCGCGCATCGAGCCGGGCGAGCTGGTCACCGAGGCGGCCATCGCACTGGAATACGGCGTCGCCCGCCCCACCGCCAAGGTCGCGATCGAACGGCTGGTCGTCGAAGGCCTGCTGACGCGCAGCGCCCACAAGACGGCACGCGTGCCCCGCCTCGACCGCGACGACATTCTCGATCTGTTCGAGAACCGCGCCGTCGTCGAGTCCGCGGCGATCGCCGCCCTCGCGAGTGGCCCCGCGCCGCGCGTGCCCGACGGCGCGCTCGACGCCCATCGCCGGCTCGTGGAGCGCGCGCGATCCGACGCCTCCTTCGCGCAGGAGGACATCGCATTCCATCACGCGCTCGTCGCGGGGCAGCCCAGCCCGCGGTTGGCGCGGATGCATGGCCTTCTGATGGGTGAGATCGAACTCTGCATCGGGCAGGTGCAGGTCAACCAGCTCCTGACGGCGCGGGATGTCGCCGACCAGCACCAGGGCATCCTCGACGCGATCTCCGCAGGAGACGCCGCCCTCGCCGCGCGGCTCACTCGTGAACACATCATCGGCGCCCGCGACCGCCTCCTCGAACACGACGACTCGACCTCCTCCTAGCCGAAGGGCAACTCCCATGGTCACCCGCCAGTTCCCGAACCCGAAAGACCTCGCTGCCCTGATGAGGTTCAAGAAACCGACCCTCAACGCGAAGAAGCGGCGCCTGGATTCGGCCCTCACCATCGCCGACCTGCGCGCCATCGCCCAGCGCCGCACGCCGACCGCCGCGTTCGACTACACCGACGGCGCGGCCGAGCAGGAGATCTCGCTGGCCCGCGCCCGTCAGGCGTTCGAAGACATCGAGTTCAGCCCGTCGATCCTGCGCGGGATGGCCGACGTCGACACCTCCTCGACCATCCTCGGCGGCCCCTCGGCCCTGCCGTTCGCGATCGCGCCGACGGGCTTCACGCGGCTGATGCAGACCGAGGGCGAGATCGCGGGGGCCGGCGCAGCAGGCGCCGCGGGAATCCCCTTCACGCTCTCGACACTCGGCACAACGTCCATCGAAGCCGTCAAGGCCGCCAATCCCGAAGGCCGCAACTGGTTCCAGCTCTACGTGATGCGCGATCGCGAGATCAGCTACGAACTCACCCGTCGAGCGGCGGCAGCCGGCTTCGACACCCTGCACTTCACGGTCGACACCCCGGTGGCCGGCGCGCGGCTGCGCGACAAGCGCAACGGGTTCTCCATCCCGCCGCAGCTGACGCCGGCCACCATCCTCGACGCGCTGCCGCGCCCCTGGTGGTGGTGGGACTTCCTCACCACGCCGACGCTCGAGTTCGCCTCCCTGTCGTCGACCGGCGGCACCGTCGGCGAGCTGCTCGATGCGGCGATGGACCCGACGATCTCGTTCAAGGACCTCGACGTGATCCGCAGCATGTGGCCGGGCAAACTCGTCGTCAAGGGCGTGCAGAATGTGCGGGATGCCGCGACACTCGCCGATCTCGGCGTGGACGGCATCCTGCTCTCCAACCACGGCGGGCGTCAGCTGGATCGCGCGCCGATCCCCTTCCACCTGCTGCCGGAGGTCGTGCGCGAGGTGGGCGGGAAGAAGGGCGGCCGCGCCGGCGCGCACCGCGTCGAGATCGGTGTCGACACCGGCATCATGTCCGGCGCCGACATCGTCGCGTCCATCGCCCTGGGGGCGGATTTCACGATGATCGGGCGGGCATACCTCTACGGGCTCATGGCGGGAGGCCGGGCCGGGGTCGACCGCACCATCGCGATCCTGCGCGACCAGATCGTGCGCACCATGAAGCTGCTCGGAGTCGCGTCGCTCGACGAGCTGGGCCCGCAGCACGTCACCCAGCTCGAGCGGCTCGTGCCGCGAGCTCGCTAGCCCGGCCCCGCTAGAGCGTCGCCTCGGCTCCGAGCCAGGCGCCGGCGATGAGCTCGCTGCCGAGCGGCGTCGGGTGCACGCCGTCGGCGGCGAGTGCCGCGTTGCCGGCTCGGCCGCCTCCGTTCTGGGCGGCCGCATCGAGCAGCAGGGGCTGCAGCGGAACGAAAGCCGCGCCGAACTCGGCGGCGAGCTCAGCGACGGCGGCGCGCTTCGCATCCAGATCTTCGGCGCCCCAGCGCTCCTGCTCGGCCGTCACCGGGAGCACGAACGGCTCGACCAGGATCATCCGCGGTGTGAGCCGGTCTTGCGCCTCGGCGAGCATCGAGCGGTATGTGGCCTCGAACTGCTCGACAGGGGTCGGGTCGTGGTTGTCGTAGCGGCGCCAGGTGTCGTTCACGCCGACATAGACCGAGAGCAGTTCCGGGTCGTGAGCCAGAGCATCCCCATCCCACCGAGCGTGGAGATCGATCGCCCGGTCGCCGCTGATCCCGGTGTTGACGATCGGCCGGGCGTCACCCCGCGCGGCGAGCGCATCACGCACCAGTCGGACATAGCCGTGGCCGAGGTGGCCGTCGGGATCGTCGCGGCGGCCGGCATCGGTAATGCTGTCTCCGATGAACACGATGGGGCGGGTCATGCGTCAAGCCTAGGCATGCCGCACCGCCACAATGGAGTCATGACCGACCACATCATCGTGCTGCCCGGCGGTGGCTACACCGACCTCTCCGACGATGAGGCCGAACCGGTCGCCGAGTGGCTCGGCGGGCTCGGGCTGAGCAGCTCGGTGTTCCGCTATCCGGTGCAGACCCGGCATCCCGGTCCGCTCGAGGCGGTCCGCGCCGAGGTGCGCCGCGTTCGTGCGGCCGGTCATGAGCGGGTCGGCTTGCTCGGCTTCTCGGCCGGCGGCCACGCGGCGGGGCACGCCACCCTCGCCCCACCCAGCTCCGACCCGGATGCGGCGGCCGCCGAGCGCGTCGACCTCGCCATCCTCTGCTACCCGGTCGTGTCGATGGAGCTGCCCACGCACGCCGACTCGCGCAGGCAGTTGATCGGTCTGGACGCCAGCGCCGAACTGCGCGCCAGCACCTCGCTCGACCGCCTCGTCACCGCCGATGCCCCGCCGTTCTTCGTCTGGCACACCGCCGAAGACATTCCGGTGCCGGTGCAGCACAGCTATCTGCTGGCGACAGCCCTCGCCGACAACGGAATCTCCCACACGCTTCACGTGTTCTCACGGGGAAGGCACGGCCTGAACCTCGCCATCGGCGAGGGCGACGCCGAGCAATGGACGGCACTGTGTGCAGCCTGGCTGCGAGAAGAGGGATGGATCGCGTGAGCGACTGGAACGACAAGATGATCGCGGAGTTCCGCGAGGGCGACGGCACGACCGGACAATTCGGGCGGGGCCTGGTGATCATGCACACGATCGGCGCCCGATCGGGTCAGGAGCGGCTCATCCCGGTCGTCAGTATGCGCAGCGACAACGGCTGGCTGGTGATGGCGTCGGCGGCGGGAGCGCCCCAGCACCCGGGCTGGTACCACAACCTCAAGAAGCACCCGGAGTTCGAGATCGAGGCAGCGGCCGACGGCGGCGGCATCGAAACGGCCCAGGTGACCGCCGTCGAGCTGAACGATGACGAGTACCCCGCGGCCTGGACGACCTTCACCACCGAGATGCCCGGCTTCCTCGAGTACGAGAAGACCGCCCAGGGCCGCCGGATGCCGCTCTTCGAGCTGAAGAAGGTCTAGCCGAGCTCCAGCGCGCCGAGCAGCGCCGTCGACACGGTCGAGTGGATCGACTCGGTGTCTGACGGGTGGTAGATGCCGGCGAGCACGTCGCGTTGCAGGCGCGCGAGCTCACTGCTCGACCGGTAGCCGCCGCCCCCCGCGACGCGCAGCGCCTGATCCACGACGTAGCGCGCGGCCTCTGTGGCGCGGTGCTTGGCCCCGGTCAGGTAGCGGAACCAGTTGCTGCCGTGATTCACGAGGGTGTCGACATCGGAGGCCAGCCCCTCGAGGTCGGGGCGCAGGGCGTCGAGGGCGAGGGCGGCATCCGCGATGCGCCACCGGATGTCGGGGTCCTGCGCGTAGCTCGCTCCACCGTTCTTGAGGCTGGTGCGGGTGTGCGCCGCGTCCACGGCGAGCTCGAGCGCGCGATCGGCGATTCCCGCGTAGACCGAGCCGATCAGCAGCAGGAAGTTCGTGAAGATCCCGAACACGAAGGGGTCGGCGTTCGGGCCGACGGGCAGGAACCGCGAGACATCCGCGTCGGCGACCACCGCATGGTCGAGCCGCGTCGTGTTGCTCTGCGTGGCCCGCATGCCGAGCGTGTCCCAGTCACCGAGGGTCGTGACACCAGCAACGGGGGTTTCTGGTGTCTCGCGACGCAGAAAGCCGTGGACCAGCCGCGGGCCGTCGTCAGCGCCCTCGCCCGCCGTCTGCTTGCCGAAGATGCCGAGGCGCGTCCAGGCCGGGGCGAGCGAGGTGAAGATCTTCGTGCCCGTGAAGGCGAATCCGCCGTCCACCCGTTCGACACGGGTGAGCGAGTCCCAGAGCACCAGGTCGTTGCCGCCCTCGCTGTTGCCGAAGGCGAAGAGCTCGCCCGCCTCCGCATCCTTCAGCACCCAATCGAGACTGTCGTCGCCGCGATCGTGCAGCACGCGGGCGACCCCGACCCAGACCAGGTGCATGTTGACGCCGAGCGCCGTCGCGGGAGCGTAGCGGGCGAGCAGGCGCTGGTCGCGCGCGGTCTCGAGCAGGCTGCGCGGCGCGAGGTAGCCGGCGGCCCGCAACTCCTCGAGATCCTCGGTGAAGAAGGCGTTGTCGCGGTCGTAGCCGGCGGCGCGCGAGCGGATGCGCTCGAGCAGTTCGGGGGTCAGTGCAGACACGTCATCGAGGCTAGTCCCGCGGCGCGGGCCTGCGCCGGAGCGCGACCACGATCGTCGCCACCACCACCGCCGCTCCGATCAGCGCGACGCCGGCCACCGTCGCCCCCACGCCGAACGCGGGAGCCGCCAGCGGGATGAGCATGGTGAGCACCGCCGCCGGGATCAGAACGCGGCCAGGCACCTCATCCGGTTGGCGGAACGGCCGGTGCAGCGCATAGAGCATGACGAACACGACCGCCACCGGCACCGCGAGCGAGTAGCCGACCGCGACCGAGCCGATCCGGGGTTCGTGCCCGGCCACGTCCACCGCCAGCTCGAGGCCCGCCCCGATCGCCGCAATGGCCGCGAACAGCAGGTAGTGGCCGTATCCCCAGAAATACGACCAGCTGCGCCGCCGCCGCAGCCCCGCCTCTGCCGGCTCGAGGAAGTAGAGCCACCAGATCGAGAAGAGCAGGACGAGACCGCTGAGCCCGATCGTGACCAGAAGGGGCGTGAGGCCGGATTTCGCCAGCGCGACCTGCATGGCGCCGGTGGCTGCCGCGACGACCTCGCCGAGCAGGATGATCACGAACAGGGCGTAGCGCTCGGCGATGTGACCGGGGTGCCACGTCGTGCGGTTGCGCCACTCCGCCCAGACCGGAATGGACATCTCGGCGACGATCAGCACCAGGAACGTCGGCGTGAAGAGGGCGGGCGGCAGCAGCAGCAGGCGAAGAACCCACAGGAGTTGGACCACGAAGATCCCGCCCGCGTACTTGAAGGCGGCCTGCCGGTTCTGAGGATGCTCGATGCCGGCTCGCAGCCATTGCCCGAGGATGGCCACCCGCATGATGACGTAGCCGACCGTGATGGCGCGAAAGTCGTTGTGCTCGAACCCTGTGGGGACCCCGGCCGCCAGCACGAGCACTCCCGCCATCTGCACCAGGGTCAGCACCCGGTAGAGCGCGTCGTCCACGTCGAATGCGGAGGCGAACCAGGTGAAGTTGATCCAGGCCCACCACACCGCCGCGAACACCATCAGGAAGGCGGGGATCGCGCCCGGGTGGCCGGTGACCAGACCGTGCGCCAGCTCGACCGTCAGCGAGGCGATCGCGACCACGAAGGTCAGGTCGAAGAGCAGCTCGAGCGGGGTCGAGGCGCGATGCCCCTCGGTGCTGCGGCCGCGCATACGCACGTGCAACTGGCGCAGGTGGGCGGGCATGCGGCGAGCCTACCGAGCCGCCGCGAGCTCCTCGGCGATCGCGGCCACGCCGGCCTCGACCTCGGTGAAGCTCGTGCTGAGCGGTGAGAGTC
>DASTNC010000051.1:0-32093 GCA_035721225.1 Pseudolysinimonas sp. | reverse complement strand
GGGCGGCCCCTCAGAGAGGAACCGCCCGTTTCAGGTGTGCGTCGGACCTAGAAGTCCATGCCACCGGTCGGGTCGCCGCCACCCATGGGCGGCGCGGCCTTCTCCGGCTTGTCGGCGACGACGGCCTCGGTGGTGAGGAAGAGCCCGGCGATCGACGCGGCGTTCAGCAGCGCGGAGCGGGTCACCTTCACCGGGTCGTTGATGCCGGCAGCCAGCATGTCGACGTACTCGCCGGTCGCGGCGTTGAGGCCCTGGCCGACGGGGAGGTGACGCACCTTGTCGACGACGACGCCCGGCTCCATGCCCGCGTTGAGGGCGATCTGCTTGAGCGGCGCGTCGATCGCGACCTTGACGATGTTCGCCCCGGTCGCCTCGTCGCCCTGCAGGCCCTTGATGGCCTTGCCGTCGAACGCGTTCTTGCCGGCCTGGATCAGCGCGACGCCACCACCGGCGACGATGCCCTCCTCGACGGCGGCCTTCGCGTTGCGAACAGCGTCTTCGATGCGGTGCTTGCGCTCCTTGAGCTCGACCTCGGTCGCGGCTCCGGCCTTGATGACCGCCACGCCGCCTGCGAGCTTCGCCAGGCGCTCCTGGAGCTTCTCGCGGTCGTAGTCGCTGTCGGTGTTCTCGATCTCGGCACGGATCTGCTTGACGCGACCCGCGATGGCCGAGGCCTCGCCCGCGCCCTCGATGATCGTGGTCTCGTCCTTGGTGACGATGACCTTGCGCGCCTGTCCGAGCAGGTCGAGGGTGGCGTTCTCGAGCTTGAGTCCGACCTCTTCGCTGATGACCTGGCCGCCGGTGAGGATCGCGATGTCCTGCAGCTGGGCCTTGCGGCGGTCGCCGAATCCGGGGGCCTTGACGGCCACCGACTTGAAGATACCGCGGATCTTGTTGACGACCAGGGTGGCGAGAGCCTCGCCATCCACGTCCTCGGCGATGATCAGCAGCTGCTTGCCGGCCTGGATGACCTTGTCGACGATCGGCAGCAGATCCTTGATGTTCGAGATCTTGCTGTTGACGATCAGGATGTACGGGTCTTCGAAGACCGCCTCCTGGCGCTCCGGGTCGGTGACGAAGTACTGCGACAGGAATCCCTTGTCGAAGCGCATGCCCTCGGTGAGCTCGAGCGTGGTGCCGAAGGTGTTCGACTCCTCGACGGTGACGACGCCCTCCTTGCCCACCTTGTCGATGGCCTCGGCGATCAGCGCACCGATCTCGGTGTCACCGGCCGAGATGGATGCGGTGGCCGCGATCTCGTCCTTGGTCTCGATCTCTTTGGCGTTCTTGACGAGCTCGGCGATGACGGCCTCGACGGCCTTCTCGATGCCGCGCTTCAGGCTGATCGGGTCGGCGCCAGCCGCCACGTTGCGCAGGCCCTCGCGCACGAGCGCCTGGGCCAGCACCACCGAGGTGGTCGTTCCGTCGCCGGCGACGTCATCGGTCTTCTTGGCGACTTCCTTGACCAGCTCGGCGCCGATCTTCTCGTAGGGGTCGTCGAGTTCGATCTCTTTGGCGATCGAGACGCCGTCGTTCGTGATCGTGGGGGCGCCCCACTTCTTCTCGAGCACGACGTTGCGGCCCCGCGGGCCCAAGGTGACGCGGACCGCGTCGGCCAGGATGTTCAGGCCGCGCTCGAGGCCGCGCCGGGCCTCTTCATCGAAAGCAATGATCTTTGCCATAAGTGTGTGTCGTCCCTCCCGGACGTGGAACCCAACTGGTCGAGCACACGCCGACCGTCGGCTGACGGAGGCGGGGGCTCTTAGCACTCACAACGCGCGAGTGCCAGAGATCATTCTGGCACTCGGCATGCGCGAGTGCAAGCGCGGCCCGACCCGGGCCACGTGCCACTCAGGCGAAGCAGGGGAGGCGCCCAGGACAGCGCGCCGAGCAGGAGGTCAGGGGCGCCGACCTGGAGCGATCAGTGAGCGACCTTGGCGTAGTCGTCGCCGACGACGATGGTGATCGGGGCGCCGGGATAGCGGTCGGTGAGCTGGATGGTGCCCACGCCGAGCAGCACCACCAAGCCTCGGGCGATGCCTTCGAAGTCGGAGGTGCTGTAGTACACCGTGGTCGTCTTCTCGGTACGCGTCGTCGAATTGGCGCGCACCGGATCGGGCCACCCGGCGGCCTTGATCGCATCGCCCGCCTTGTCTTGCAGACCATCGGTCGATGAGCCGTTGAGCACCGAGATCGACAGCCCGAGCTTCGGATCGACCTTCGTCGGATCGGTGACGGGCTCGGCGGTGGGCGTCGCGCTCAGCGACGGCGCCGCGGACTGCGAGGCGCCTCCGGCGAACGGCAGGTCGAGTTTGAACGCCGGGTTGAGCAGCGAGAGACCGAAGAGTCCGGCGACCACGAGGACGACGGTGGCCAGAGCGGCCCAGCCGAAGCGCAGCCAGCCCAACCCCCGCCTGGCGGGGGCGCGGTGCGCGCCGACACGGGCGAGATCGGTCGGGATCTCGTCGAACTGGTCCGGAGGAAAGCTGGCCATTTAGTCGGTGGGGTCCTGGGTGTCGGTGCGGAAGGTTCGAGCGGCACGGGATCGGGTGCGGGCATCACGCAGACGCTGCAGCCGGCGGACGAGCAGAGGATCGTGCCGCAGAGCGGCCGGCGAATCGATCAGCACGTACAGCATCTGATAGTACCGGGCGGCCGGCAGTGCGAACTCTGTGAGGATCGCAGCGTCTTTCGCCCCCACCCGCGCGGCCCATGCCCGCTCGAAATCGAGCAGCCGCAGGTCGAGTTCGCTCAAGCCGGCCGGCGGCTCCTGGGGCGCTCCCGCCGAGGTCGAAGCTGCCATTCGTCGAGCCTAGGTCGCGTCGCGCGAGACGCCGGGTCGCCTCGCGGGCGTTGCCGATCAGAGCCCGGATGTCAGCCACGACAGGCGATCACCGTGCGGTCCGGCGTGGGCGATCGGCTCCCCGTCCACGGCGAGCACGAAGGGGGTGGGATGCGGCGCGCTCAGCCCGCGCAGACCCGCAGCAACCCCCGGCAGAACGCCGGCCCCCTCGAAGGTGACCAGGTGCGCGCCGAGGGCGGATGCGGCATCCACCACCCCGTCCCGCTCCCCCGGCGACAGGTAGACGAGGGTGCCGAGCGCGGCGATCACCAGGGTCGCGTCGGGGGCCTCGGCCCGCGCGGCCGCGGCGAGATCGGGCAGGGCCGCGAGCGCGTCGCCCGCGACCACGAGGGGTGGGGCGTCGTGCACGGCGGCGACGGCGCCGAGCAATCGCGTGCGCCGCGCCGGGCGATCGGGAGGCAGAAGGGCCTCGAGCCACTGCACGTCGTCGGCGTCGGTCACATCGAGCGGGGCCAGGTCGACGCCGCGGCGCCAGACGAGGTCGGGCATCCGGGTCGGGGCGGCGCCGACGCCTGTCGTCGTCGACACCAGGAGCGGGTCACCGGTGCCCAGTGTCCCGCCGTCGTCGAAGCGGTACGCGTAGCGGTCGAGCGCGAGGCACAGCCCGGCCGCGGCGCCCAGCTCGAGCAGGGCGATGGGGCGCGGATCGGCGGCGGCGATCCGGTCGAGTCCGACCAGCAGGGGGATGCAGCGCCCCACCTCGTTGGTCTGGGTGCGGCGGGTGCGCGCGGCGTCCTCGATCGCGGGCCAGTGCGCGACGATCCACTGCCGCCAGCTCGGACCGGCGACCGCCGGCGCCCCGCACCAGCTCGCCACCGAGAACAGCAGCGAGGGCTGCCGGTGCTCGCGCGGCAACCGGTCGATGAGCGCGAGAAGCTCGGCGTCGCCCGCGACCGACGTCGCCCAGGCGACCTGCAGCTCGGAGGTGGCCGCGAGCTCGACGGCCGCACGGGAGTACCAGTCAGCGGTTTCGGTCACCGTCACATCCTGACGTCTGGACGGCGCTCGGCGCACAACTCGGCTTGAATGGAGGCATGAGCACTCCGACCGAGAAGCCGCACCCCATCGAGAAGCACCCCGTCGAGAAGACCGATGCCGAATGGCGTGCCGAGCTCGGTCCGGAGCGCTACGCCGTGCTCCGACAGGCGGCGACCGAGCGCGCCTGGTCGGGCGAGCTGCTCGACGAGAGCCGCTCGGGCCTCTACACCTGCGCCGCCTGCAACGCCGAGCTGTTCAAGAGCGGCACGAAGTTCGACTCGGGATGCGGCTGGCCGAGCTTCTACGACTCGGTGAATCCGGATGCCGTGGAACTGATCGAAGACACCTCGCTCGGCGTCGTGCGCACCGAGGTGCGCTGCGCGGCCTGCGGTTCGCACCTCGGCCACGTCTTCGACGACGGATTCGGCACCCCGACCGGGCTGCGCTACTGCATGAACTCCCTGTCGCTGGGGTTCGCGCCCGAGGCGCCCTGAGGCCGGGTTCCGAGCGGTCGTCCAGATTCTCGCCTCAGCCGGCTCGTGCGCAAAGCGAATGCCGGCACGGCGCCTCGCTTGAACCACCCGGCGACAGCCGAACAGAATAGCTCGGAGAGGGGCAGCACGGCGGTCGCGGGGGTGACTGCCAGGGTGCCGCTCCTGGCTGCTCGGGGGAACGGTCCAGGAGCCGGCACCCGTACCACGTCGACGATCACGACGTCCCGTGCCGCAGGTGCGCGGGCGGGGGGTCGATCACCGCTCGGAGGCTGCGGGATGAAGAGCCTCGACGAGCGTGCGGAGCAGGTCTGAGGTCGTGTAGGGCTTCGGAAGGAAGAACCGGATGCCGGAGTCCCCGCCGCCGGCGACGTCACCGTTCGCGACCAGGCCGCTGGTGGCGATCACCGGAATCGACGGGTGGTTCTCCCGGAGATACGACGCCATGGCGGCACCACCCATGACGGGCATCGCCATGTCGGTGAGCACGACATCGACAACCTCCCGACCGGATTCGATGAACTCGAGGGCTTCCGCGCCGTTGCTCGCGACAGCGGTGCGATATCCGTAGGCTTCCAGCACCTGACGGGCCATCATCCGCATCGCCGCGATGTCATCGACGACCAGGACGAGTTCGTTCTCGCCCCGCGGCAGCGGCTGAATCCGCTCCGTGACGGCCGTCTCGTTCAGCTCGGGACGCTGCCGCTGAACGGGCAAGTGGACACGGAAGGTGGAGCCGCGCCCGGGTTCGCTGTAGGCCTGCATGTACCCCCCGTGGCCGCGGACGATGGCGAGCGAGGTGGACAGGCCGAGCCCGGTCCCGGAACCGGCCTTCTTCGTGGTGAAGAACGGTTCGAAGATCTTGCCCAGCACGGCGGGAGACATGCCTCCGCCGTTGTCCTCGACCTCGACCTGCACGTAATCACCGGGCGGCGCGATATGGCTCACCGAGGTGTACTCGTCCGAGAGGGTCAGGTTGCGGACACGGACGGTGACCGTGCCGTCGTCGGCGGCGGCGTCACGCGCGTTGGTCACCAGGTTCAGGAGCACCTGAAGCAACTGGGTCGGGTCACCGGTGACCGGCCACAGATCCTCCGCAACATCGAACTGGAGTCGCGCGCCATCGGCCCGACTCTCGACATTCATCGATTCGAGTTCGGCCACCACGTCGGCCAGATCGATGTCGACCTGCTGCCCCGAGGTGCCGCTCGCGAACGAGAGCACCTGCCGGATCATGTCGGCTCCCCGTTGCACCGCGAGTTCGGTCGAGTTCAGGATCTGCAACCGGGCGGGGTCGGTCTCACCCGGAGACAGCAATTGGACGGCCATCAGAATGGGGGCGAGCACGTTGTTGAGGTCGTGCGCGATCCCGCTGGCCAGCGTCCCGAGACTCTCCATGCGCTGCGCGCGCAACTCCAGCGCATCGCGACGCTTCTCCTCGGTGATGTCGGTGGTGATCGAGAACAACGACTCCGGTTCGCCGTGTTCGTCTCGCACCACCGTCCAGGAGCTTCGGACATCGCGCAGTGCCCCCGACTTGTCGATCTGCTGCAGCTCGCCCGACCATCGCCCCTCGCGCATCGCGACCTGGATGACCCGATCGAACTGATCAGGGCCGGCGTAGATCAACTCGCGCGCCAGGCGGCCGACCGCCTCGTCCCGGGTCCACCCGTAGAGGCGAGTGGCAGCCGCGTTCCAATAGCGAATGGTGCCATCGAGGTCGCGCACGATGATGGCTTCCTGCGCCTCTTCCAGCATCGCGTTCTGCGCCGACAACTCCGCGACCCGAGCCACCAGTTGCTGACGCACCGACTCGACTTCGGTGACGTCGCGAAGGTAGACCGCCACCCCGGTTCCCGTCGGGTATGCGGTGGCTTCGAACCACATCTGCAGCGGCGGGTAGTAGTCGCGCACCGTCATGGGGCGGTTCTCGCTGACCGCTTGGCGGTAGAGGATGGCGAACTCGCTCGCTCCGCCGTTGGGGTAGATCTCCCACAGCACGCGCCCGACCACTGCCTCGGCGTCGGCTCCCACGATCTCCTGCGCCCGCGGGTTGAGGTAGGTGATGACCCAGTCCCGGTCCAGGAAGAAGAACGCGTCGTTGATCGAGTCCAGAACCTTCGACAGCAGCGACTCGGCTCGACGACCGGCTTCGCGCTCCGTGACGTCGACGGCGGCGCCCTCGACCGCCACGATCGCACCGGACGCATCGCGCACCGGCTCACCGAGGAGTTGGAGGCGGAGCGTGGCTCCGTTCGCGTCGATGACGTCGGCCTCGAGGGTGAACTCCTCTCCGCCGGCCGCGCAGCGAGCGATCGCGTCGGCGACCTCTGCCGCGCCGGGGGAGGACTCGTCGAGCAGCCGGTCTCTGGGCCGCCGGGACGGCTCCGGCGGATAGCCGAGGATCGCGTACATCTCATCGGACCAGGACGTCGTCGAGCTGACCAGGTCGACCCGCCAGCCGGCAAACCGTGCCAGCCGACCCGCCGTCCACAGCAGCCTCTGCCGGGTGGCGTTGTCGGCGACGATCCGCTCGAACTCGGCGACGTCTTTCGCGATGCCCAAGACAGCCACCGTCGTGCCGTCATGAACGAACGGCAAATGGGTGATCTGACGGCGCACGACGCTGCCGTCGGCGAGAACGGTGCCGGCGACATACTGACGCCGCTCGCCCGCCGCGGCGGCTTCGAACTCGGCGACCGCCAGCTCGACATCGTCGGCGAGAACGACATCCCGAAAGTGCAGTCCCGCCAGCCGTTCAGGATCGTCGCCCCGGCCCGCTCGGAACGGTGGATTGCCCGCCACGAATCTGCCATCCGCGGTGAACACGAAGAGGCCGTCCGGATGCCCGTCGAAGAGGGGCGAGAATCCTTCGCTGCGCAGCAGCTGCCGGACTTCTTCAACGTCCATCATCTGACGGCATCCCTCCCGATGGGGCGTTGGGGTTGCGCCCGAACACGGTCAACCAGACGGCAATGTCGAATGGCTCATCCTAGCGAGATCCGTGCCGTCGACCGCGGTGCCGACCGAGCGCAGCAGGCTGCGGCTCACGCCAGACTGAGGAAGAGCTTCTCCAGTTCCTGGGCATCCATCTGGTCGTGCTCGCCCCCGTCGACGCAGTCGCGCATCGCGTTCGAGATGATCGCGAAACCGGCACGGTCGAGCGCCTTCGAGACCGCAGCAAGCTGGGTCACCACATCGCGGCAGCTCGCCTCGGTGCCGATCGTGCCGATCAGCGCGTGCAACTGGCCTTCGGCTCGTCGCAGACGATGAACGATCGACTTCATCGCCTCGGGGTCGTGGGATGTCGATTCATCCACCTCGGGACCTTCTCTCACTTCCTGCGCCAGGCCATCATGCCGCCACGGACGGTGACCGCATTCCAGCCATGACGGCGCAGCGTGCGGGCGGCCAGCGCGGAGCGCATTCCGGAGTGGCAGATGGTCACGATCTGATCGGACTTCTTGAGCCGGCCGAGAGACCGATCGAGCGTGTCGAGCGGAATGTGCAGCGCGCCCGTGACGTGATCGGACTTCCACTCCTGAGCGGTGCGCACGTCGAGCAGCTGCCAGCCCTCTGCCAGCAGCTCGCGGGCGCGGTCGACAGAGACGCTGGTTCGGCGGAACAGGCTCATCGGCCCGCCTCCGCCGGCAGCCCGGCGACGATCCACGCGCTGGTTCCCCCCTCGACATTCACCGCGTCGAGGCCCCGCGCCGTGAGCATCTCGACGCCGCGGAGGCTGCGGCCGCCCGATTGGCAGATCACGTAGACCGTCGCCGATTCGTCGGGCACCGGCGCGGATGCCAGCGAGCCGAGCGGCACATTGATCGCTCCGACGGCGTGGCCCGCCGCGAACTCGTCGGGCTCGCGCACGTCGATCAGTTGGGGTTCCGCGATCGCGGCGAGTTGTTGCACGGTGATGTTCTTCATGCGCCCAGCATACCCCCTGGGGTATTGTTGACGCATGAGAACGATCATCATCGGCGGGGTCGCCGGCGGCATGTCCGCCGCCACCCGCCTGCGGCGACTCGACGAGCAGGCCGAGATCGTGGTCGTCGAACGTGGCCCGTACGTCTCGTTCGCCAACTGCGGCCTGCCCTACTACGTCGGCGGGGTCATCGCCGATCGCGACGACCTCCTCGTGCACACCCCCGAGGCTCTGGCTGCACGATTCGGCATCGACGTGCGCGTTCGGCACGAGGTGACCGGAATCGACCGCGAGGCGAAGGTCGTGCGCGTGCGCGATCTCGCGACCGGCGAGAGCACGGTCGAGGCCTACGACACCCTGGTTCTGGCCGCCGGAGCGCGCGCGCGCGAGCTGGTCGGCGCGGATCGACGAACCTTCACGCTGCGCTCGATCGACGATGTCGACGGCATCACCGCTCTGATCGAGAGCTCGGTCGCGCCCGTCTCGGCGGTCGTCGTGGGTGGAGGCTTCATCGGGCTGGAGGCCGTCGACAACCTCGTGCGTCGGGGCCTGCGCGTCGCGATCATCCACCGTGGTGCGCACCTCTTCGGTCACCTCGACCCCGAGCTGTCGTCGCTGGTGCGCGACGAACTGGTCGAGCACGGCGTCGAGGTCCACCTGAACGCCACCGTTGCTCGCATCGATGCATCGACCGTGACCCTCGGCGACGGAATCGAACTGGCCGCCGACCTGATCATCGACGCAGCGGGGGTCGCGCCCGACACCGGGCTGGCCGTCGCCGCCGGCCTGGAGGTCGGCGCCGCAGGCGGCATCCGCGTCGATCAGGACCAGCGCACCAGCGATCGGTCGATCTTCGCCGTCGGCGACGGGGCGGAGAAGGTCGACGCGGTCGACGGATCCTCTGGACTCGTGACGATGGCCGGCTTGGCGAATCGGCACGGCCGGGCCGCCGCGGATGCGATCGCGGGGCGCCCTCACCCGAGCAGGGCGGCACTGGGCACCGCCATCATCGGGGTGTTCTCGAAGACCGCGGCCACGGTCGGGTGGTCCGAGACGCGATTGCGCGCCGCCGGACGAGCCTTCCGTGCCATCCACACCCACCCCGGTTCGCATGCGAGCTACTACCCGGGAGCCGAGCGGATGGCGATGAAGCTCCTCATCGACCCTGCCGATGATGCGATCCTGGGAGCGCAGATCGTCGGGGGCGCGGGCGTCGATAAGCGCATCGACGTGATCGCGACGGCGATGAGCGCCGGCATCACCGCATCCGGGCTCCAGGATCTGGAACTCGCCTATGCCCCGCAGTACGGTTCCGCGAAAGACCCGATCAACATGCTCGGCTATGTCGCCGAGAACCTCGTGGCGTTTCCGGACTCGACCATCCAGTGGCACGAACTCGACGAGGCCCGCGCACAGGGTGCCCGCCTCGTCGACGTGCGACGCCCCGCCGAGTTCGATGCGGGCCACATCCGGGATGCCGTCAACATCCCGCTGGAGCAGTTGCGCGACCGTCACCACGAGGTCGAGGGCGAGCTGGTCGTGCACTGCCAGGTCGGGCAGCGCGGCCACACCGCCACCCGGATGCTCACCCAGCTCGGTCGTCGAGTGCGGAACCTCGACGGCGGCTATCTCACCTGGAAGGCGGGCACGCGGCCCGAGGCGCGCGTCTCGGCACCGGGGTGACGGCAGGACTTTCGTCCCTGGGGAAGTCATACCCCAGGGGGTACTTTGGGACCCCCATCGAAGGAGTTATCATGGTCATCATCAAGTTCCTCGGCTCGACCCCCGGCCGCTGGGTTCGTGGAATCGTCGGCATCGCGCTTTTGGTTCTCGGAACCGTTCTGGGCGGGTACTGGTGGATCCTCGCGGCGGTCGGTCTGGTCGTCGCCGCGGCCGGGATCCTCGACGTCTGCCTGCTGGCGCCCCTCGCCCGCAAGCCCATCGCCGGCCCGAAGTTCCGGGCGTCGTTCGGCAGCTGAGCCGCGGCGGACCGCCCCGGCCTCCTGCTCAGGCCGCGACGAGGAGTCGCTGTTCGACGAGGTGGGCCAGGGAGCGGAGCAGAGCGATCTCCTCGGAGCTGAACTGGCGCGGTTTGTCGTCGAAGATGCAGAGCGCGCCGATCATGTGGCCGGAGGGGTCGCGGATCGGGATCCCGGCATAGGAGCGCAACTTCGCGACGGTCGCGAAGAAGCTGCCAGCCAGGCGCTGATCGTGCAACGCGTCTTCGACGAAGAAGCCGTGGTTGGTCTGGATGGCGAGGTTGCAGAGTCCATCGCCACGGGGCAGCACGGGCACGGGGGCCCCGGAGATGCTCTTGAACCATTGTCGATCGTTGTCGACGAGCGAGATCCCCGCACCGAGGGTCTTGAAGATGCGGCGCGCGGATCGGGTGATGCTGTCGAAGACCTCATCGGGGTCCGTTCCCAGATCGAGCTTGTCGAGAGCCGCTTGGCGCGCGAGCTCCTCTCGGTGCGGAACAGCGCGATCGCGCACCAGCTCGAGGGAGGGCGCCATGATCTCGACCATGGGTTCAGCCCACTGACGGTAGCTGGCCAATGCTCGTTCCCGGCACGGAACAGCTTCCCCGACGTGCGTGAACGGCACATAGATCATCCCGGGACGGGTCGCACACAACTCGGTCAGCCTGGTGTTGAAGTCGGCGCACCGCTGATCCGCCAGCTTGGCCAGCAGGGGCTCCATGCGCAGCACACTCGACGTCTCAGGCACCGCGATGACGCACACGGGACGCGGCCGCTGCGTCTCGACGCACAGCAGGTCGAGCAGACGCTCGACCGCCGCAGACCATTCCGCCAATGGAGCGACATCCAGGACGTCTTGAACGCCCACGCTGAGCACAACCATGTCGTACCGCTCGAGATCGACGTCGGCCAGCAAGGCGGGCATCTCGCGGCACCGCAGGTCCACCTGCGTCACGACATCCACATCGATGCCGAACCCGGTCGCGCGTTGGAGACCGCGGGCCAAGTGGCCGGCCAGAGCCAGATCATGCGATAGCACGCCGTATCCGACGGCTGGTCCGCCGCCGAACAGCAGCACCCGGAACGGGGACGGTCCGGAACTGCGGACCATCTCTCGAGCCGGAGGTCGCGGACCCGATGCGCAATCGTTGGCCCGCGATCGTTCCGAGAACTTCGTCGCCGCGCTCAACAGAGCGTCGGCACCCACGATCGACACGGCTTCTGTACCCCACTCTTGGTTAAACCCGTACCCCAAGGTAACCCGGCCAGACAGACCGGTCCATCCCCCCGAACAGGAGGGATCGGGTCTGCAACCGCCGCCGCACGCCTGCAGACGGGGTACACGGGGCCGCGTGGCCAGCAAGCCGACGGGGGAGAAGTAGTCTGAAACCCCGGGATTCCGGGCGCGCCCTGTTAGCTCAGTTGGCCAGAGCACCGCTCTTGTAAAGCGGGGGTCGTCGGTTCGAATCCGACACGGGGCTCGTCTCACCTCTGCCGCGACCACCGGATGTCGCCGGGGGGCCTTCGGCCCGTGTCCGCGTCGCTCGGCCCCGCCATCCTGAGCAGGCGGAGCAGGTGCTCCGCCTTCTCGGAAAGGTGGACTCCATGGCCAGGACCTACGTCATCACCGGCGCCGCGAGCGGCATCGGCCAGGCGACTGCACAGCTGCTGACCGCCCGCGGTGAGCGCGTGATCGGGGTCGACATCCACGACGCCGATGTCACGGTCGGTCAACTACTTCGGCACCCTCGCGACGCTGACCGGGTTGAGGCCGCTGCTCGCCGGGTCCGCGGCGCCGCGCGCGGTCGCCACCACGTCGATGGCATCGCTGTTCCCCCCGGACGACGCGCTGCTGACTGCCCTCGCCGCCGGCGACGAGTCGGCTGCTCTTGACCGCGGTGCCGAACTCGAGGCCGCGGGCGGCGAGGCCGCTGATCTCACCTACGGCACGACCAAACGCGCTCTCGCCCAGTGGATCCGTCGCAACGCGGCCACCGCGGAGTGGGCCGGGGCGGGCATCCCGCTCAATGCCATCGCTCCCGGAGTGGTCGACACCCCGATGACCGCCGATTTCACCGGGTCGCCCGAGGCCCGCACGGCCGTTCTCACGATGGTGCCGATGCCGCTGAACGGGATCTTCGAACCCGGCGACGTCGCCTACCTGCTCGCCTGGCTGACCAGCGAGGAGAACGCGCACCTCTGCGACCAGGTCGTCTTCATCGACGGCGGGTCGGACGCGGTGATCCGAGGCGACTCGACCTGGTAGCGAGCGCGGCTCACTCCCCCAGCCGTTCTCGCGGTGCGAGCGCGCGCAGAGCGTTGAGGATCGTCGCCAGGTCGACGACCTCCTGGATGCCGGCGCCGAGCGTCGCCGGGATCACCCCGAACGCGGCCACGACCATGAGGCCGACGCTGAGGATCATCCCGAGCCAGATGCTCTGCAGCCCGACTCGGACGGTGTCGCGGCCGATCTCGAGCGCGCACACCACCCGCGAGATGTCGTCGACCAGGATGACGGCCGATGCGGACTCGCTCGCCGAGGTCGCGCCGCGCGCCCCCATCGCGAGGCCGACATCCGCCGAGGCGAGCACGGGCGCGTCGTTGACGCCATCTCCGACCATGAGCACCGGCCGGGCCGCCGCCGATCGGACCGATTCCACCTTGTCGGCCGGGAGGCAGTCGGCCCGCACCTCGGTGATCCCGACCATCGACGCCACGTGATCGGCGGTCGCCTGCGCATCGCCGGTCAGCATGACCACGTTCGTGACGCCCAGCGCCCGGAGTGCGGCAACCGTCGATCCGGCGTTCGGCCTGACCGGATCCGACGCGATGATGGCGCCGGCGAATCGCGCGTCGATCACCACGTAGATCGCGAGCTCGCCGCCGGCGATCGTCGCCGCGACGATCGGATCCCTGGCCTGACCGCGGGCGAACTCGAGCGTTCCGATGGCGACCCGGTTCGTCCCGATCGTCGCGATCACGCCCTGCGCCGCGATCTCTTCGGAGTCGGCTGCCTCGATCAGGCCGAGACCGCGTGACCGGCCTGCGGCGACGATCGAGGCCGCGAGCACATGAGACGAGAGCTGCTCGGCCGAGGCCGCCAGGGTGAGCAGCTGAGCCTCGGTCCACGGCGCCTCGACGGTGACCGCCGAGATCGTCGGAGTCCCCGTGGTCAGGGTGCCGGTCTTGTCGAACATCACCGTGCGGATCCGGGCGAATTGCTCGATCACCCCTCCGCCCTTCACGATGATCCCGTTGCGGGCGGCGCGGCTCATGCCGCCCATGAACGCGATCGGCGCGGCCAGAACGAGCGGGCAGGGCGTCGCCAGCACGAGCACCTCGGCGAACCGCACGGGATCGCGGGAGACCGCCCAGGCCACCCCGGCGATCGCCAGCGAGACGAGCGTGAACGGGATCGCATAGCGGTCGGCGAGCCTGACCACCGGAGCCTTGTTGGTCGACGCCTGCTTGACCAGCGCCACGATGCTCTGGAACTGACTGTCGCGAGCAAGAGCCGTGGCCACGATGACCGCCGAGGTGTTGCCGTTCACCGAGCCGCTCAGCACGGGGTCGCCCGCGACGCGCGTCACCGGGAGGCTCTCTCCGGTGAGCGACGACTCGTCGAACGAGGCGCTCGCCGATTGGAGGTCGCCGTCGATCGGCACGACCTCGCCGGAGCGCACCAGCACGGCATCGCCGATGCGCACGTCCGTCGCGGCGATCTCCTCGATCTCGTTCGTGCCCGGGACGAGACGGTGGGCCGTCTGCGGCTCCCGCTCCAGCAGGGCGGTGAGCTCGCGTTGCGCGCGCCCTTGCGCGTAATCCTCGAGAGCCTTGCCGCCCGAGACCATCAGCACGATGATCATGCTGGCGATGACCTCGCCCACCGCGACCGTCGAGATGATCGCGATGATCGCGAGCACGTCGATGCCGAACTGCCGCCGCCGCAGTTGCTGCAGCATCGCCCAGGCCTCGACCGCCGCGATGGCGATGGAGAATCCGGCGAACCCCCCGCGTGCGATCTGCTCGAACCCGACCCCCCACAGAACCCCGCCGAGCACGCCGACCACGACGGTCAGCGCCACGATCGGATACCGCCGCCAGAGAGCAGGCGCCCGCTTCGTGCCCTGGTTGTTCACGAGACCCGCGCCCGTCAGACCAGTCCGCTGGTCCCGAGCAGGCTTCCGATCCCGAAGGTGACCAGCAGGGCGGCGAGGCCGCCGATCACGACCCGGAGGGTCGGCTTCAGGAGCGGGCTGCCCCCGAGTCGCGCCCCGGTCATCCCGAGAACCACCAGCGCCACGAACACGGCGCCGAACGTCACGGGCACGCGGATGGCCGCCGGGGGAAGCAGGATCGCGAGCAGCGGCAGCAGCGCCCCGAGCGTGAAGGCGATCGCCGAGACCCACGCCGCGTGGAACGCGCTGACGACGTCTTCCTCCGAGATGTTGAGTTCGGCATTCAGATGGGCGGTCAGCGCGTCCTGGGCAGTGAGCTCCTCCGCCACCTTCTGCGCGGTCTCGGGCGACAGCCCCTTCGCCCGGTAGAGGCCGACCAACTCGGCGAGCTCGGCGTCGGGATCCTCCGCGAGTTCTCGGCGCTCCTTCGCGATGAGCACCTTCTGGCTGTCGCTCTGACTGCTCACCGAGACATACTCGCCGAGTCCCATCGAGATCGCACCGCCCACCACTCCCGCGACGCCGGCCGACACCAGGGCGGGAACGGATGAGGTCGCCCCGGCGACCCCGACCACCATCGCCGCGACCGACACGATGCCATCGTTGGCCCCCAGAACCCCGGCGCGAAGCCAGTTGAGACGGCCGGAGAGGCTTCCGCGGTGCGGCTCCTCCGGCGGGAGGCCCCACGGAGGGACAGGGGCAGAAGGCACAGAAGACATCCGTGTGAACCGATCGTCGAAACAGACCCGCACGAGTCGGAGTGCGGTGTCCCTGCAGCCTGCCACGCCGGAGCACGCAACCGCGAGGGCGAAGGTCCTGAGCCGGCCGCCTACTCCAGGCGCGCGCCGTAGACGGCGGCCTGCGTTCGGCGCTCCATCCCGAGTTTGGCCAGCAGCCCCGACACGTAGTTCTTCACGGTCTTCTCGGCGAGGTCGAGCCGCTCCCCGATCTGGCGGTTCGTGAGGCCGTCGGCGATCAGCCCGAGAACCTGCCGCTCGCGCAGGGTGAGCTCGGGCACACTCCTGTGGGCTGCCGACGGCGCGGGCGCCGTGAGGGCGTCGACGACCTTGTCGCTGACTGCCTTGGTCACGAGACTGCGGCCGGCCGCGACCGCGCGGATGCCCTCGATCAGCTTCTGCCCCCGGATGTCTTTGAGGACATAGCCGCTCGCGCCCGCGAGCACGGCGGCGTAGCTGGCGCGGTCGTCGTCGTAGGCCGTGAGCATCACGCACTTCATGCCCGGGTGGGCGGAGAGGATGCTGCGGCAGACGTCGATCCCGCTGCCGTCCGGCAGCCGAACGTCGAGCACCACGATGTCGGGCAGCGTCGCCGCGACCCGGCTCAATGCCTGCTGCGCCGTCGACGCCTCGCCGACCACCTCGAGGTCGCGCTCGGCGTCGATCATGTCTGCGATGCCGCGGCGGACGATCTCGTGATCGTCGACGACGAAGACCCGCGTGCTCATGCTTGCTCCTCGCTCGTGGACAGGACGGCGGTCCAGCTCAGTCGGGTCCCTCCCGCTTCGCGGCCGATCAACTCGAGATCGCCGCCGTGCTGCCGGGCGCGGGCACGAAGATTCGCCGTGCCGCTCGAACGGCGCGAGGCGTGCGACATTCCTCGGCCGTCATCATCGATGGTCACGACCACCCTCCGCTCATCGACGACGATCGAGACGTCAGCCGTTCGAGCCGAGGCGTGGCGGGCCACGTTCGCCAGCCCCTCGCGCACCACGGCAATCACATCATCGGCCAGTTCGCCGTCGACCAGGAGGTCAACCGGACCGCCGAAGGTCAGGCGCGGTGCGCTGGCCAACCCGGACGCGGCCTCGGCCACCACGTCGAGCACCCGCTGGCGCAGAGCGGGCGAACCCGCCGTGCGCGACGTCAGGGCGAACACGGCGGTGCGGATCTCGGAGATCGCCGCGTCGATCGCGTCGACCTGCTCGGCGATCGCGGAACGGATCGGCTCCGGCGCCGTCGAAGCGATGGCCTGCAGGCTCATCCCCGAACCGAACAGCCGCTGAATGACGTGATCGTGCAGGTCGCGAGCGATTCTGTTGCGATCCTCGACGAGTTCGAGGCGCTGCCGATCGGACCTGCCGCGCGCCAGCTCGATGGCCACGCTCGCCTGAGTGGCGAAGTCGGTCGCCATCTCGAGCTCGGCCGAGGTGAATCCCGCACCGCCCTCGGCGCGGGAGATGGTCAGGGCGCCGATCGGCCGCCCGAACGCGAGGAGCGGGATCGCGACGGTCGGCCCGCGAGCCGGCTGGTCTTGAAAGGCGCCTCCGGCCGGTTGCACCTCGGACGACACCACGTGACCGGATTCCAGTGCCGCGCCGACCAGAGAACCGCTCGCCGGGTACCGGCGGCCGGTCAAGGCCCACGACCCCTCGCCGCGGGCGGTGTCGACCAGCAGCGTCTCGTCATCGACCGGCACCACGACGCACACCAGTTCGGCGTCGATCACCGACGCGACCCGATCGGCGACGACGCCGAGCACGTCGTCGGATCCGCCGGGCAGCAATGCCGACGTGACCTCGGCGAGCGCGGCGCTCCAGCGCTGCCGTCTGCGCGAGTCGTCGAACAGGCGAGCATTGTCGATGGCGATGCCGGCTGTCGCGGCGAGCGCGATCACCAATTCCTCGTCCTCTTCGGTGAACGAGCCTCCGACCCGATTGGTCAGGTAGAGGTTGCCGTAGACCTCGTCGCGCACCCGGATGGGCACTCCGAGGAATCCATCCATGCTCGGGTGACGGGCGGGAAACCCGCTCGAGCGCGGATCGTCGCCCAGGTTGTCGAGCCGGATCGAGCGCCGCTCGTCGATCACCGCCCCGAGGATGCCGCGCCCCTCGGGGAGATGGCCGATCAAGGCCGCCTCGTCAGCCGGCATGCCGACATGGATGAACTGCTCAAGATGCCCGTCGGGGGCGATGACGCCGAGCGCCCCGTATTGCGCGTCGACCAGCGACACGGCGGCTTCGGCGATGCGCCGCAGCACCTGCTCCAGCTCGAGCTCTTCGACGACGATCCGGTTCGCTTGCAGCAGGCTGCGCAGTCGGCCCTGCGTCGCGAGCACCTTCTGAGCGCGCTCCACGAGTTCGCCGATGGTGCGTTCCAGCTCCGACCGCGGACCATCAGGAAAGGCGATGGGAGCGCCGGATTCGGACACCTGACCTCCCGACATGACCCCCCGGTGAGTGTATCCCTCGCGCCCGCGGGACCAAGGGCCTTAGTCGCCCCCGTGCAAGATGCCCACACTGGCTGAAGCGAAAGGCGGGGCCGATGACGAGCAGGTACCTGGTGGCTGTCGACGGCTCGCGGCCTGCGGCAGCTGCGCTGCGCTGGGCCGTCGGCCGGGCTGCGTCCGACGGCAATCCGCTCGTTCTGGCGCACGTCCTCGACGACGAGGCGGGGGCGATCGGAACCGACGACGAAGCGGCCAGGAAGGGCGCGCAGCTGCTCGCCGAGACCGCCGCGCGGCTGTCGGCCGAGCACCCGGGCATCGCCATCAGCACCCGGCTGCTCAGCGGATCAGTGCCCCGCGCCCTGGCATCCTTCGCCGACCCCGAGGACATGCTCGTGATCGGCACCGGCAAGACCGGATTCCTGCACGGACGCGTGCTGGGGGCACGAAGCGTTCAGATCGCGATGGCCGCGTCGTGCTCCGTCGCGGTGATCCCGGATGTCGATCTGCGGTTCCGTCGCGGCGTCGTCGCCGGCGTCGACCGGCACAGCACCGCGGCGGCGATCGGGCACTCCGCCGCCGTCGAGGCCGCATCCCGCGGCGAGGAGCTGCTGCTCCTGCAGGCCGCCCCCGACCGCAGCACGAGGCTGACCCCGACCGCCCGCGCCGACCTGGCGATCGGCGAGGCGATCGCCGAGGCGCGCGAGGTCTTCCCGGAGCTCGTGATCCGGTCACGGGTGGCGGCGCGGCCGCCCGCAGAAGCGCTGCTCGACAGCGCGCGGGACAAGGCCCTGCTCGTTCTGGGGCCCGGATCGCTCGAGCCGGTGCGGTCGTCGATCGGCTCGGTGGTGCACGACGTGCTGCTGAACGCGAACGCCCCGGTGCTGATCAGTCGCGCGGCCGGATGAACCTGCGGGAGATCTGCTCCCCTGTCGTTCGAAGGGTCCCCGTCGGGCCGCGGGACTTTCGGCCCTGACCCCGCGTGCCGCTCCGGCGGATCGTGGGGCCATGAGCACACGCCGCATCGAGCACGCGCCCGACTCCGATGCCCGTCTCGCGCGACGAATCATGCGCCGCCTCGACGCGACCCCCGTCGTCGACGCCGGGAATGTCGACGTCTGCGTGGACGGCGGCCGCGTCGAACTCCGCGGATCCGTCGAGAGCTTCTCAGACCGACTGGCGTGCGCCGAGATCGCCGAGTCCCTCGCGGGGGCGGGCTCGGTCACCAACGAGCTGCGGGTTCGCCCCTTCGACGAGGGATGGCAGTTGGGGCCGTCGGGCCCGACAGGGTCTTTCGAAGCCTTCCGCGCGTGACCGACTGGGCATCGCGTCCGGTCGACTCGGTTCTCCACGAGCTGGGCTCGTCGCCTCTCGGGCTGACGACCGCCCAGATCGACGCGCGGCGGTCCGTGTCCGGGGCCAACGTCATCCGCGCCCATCGGGCCAGCGGCATCGCCGTGCTGCTCCGTCAGTTCCGGAACGCCGTTCTGCTGCTCCTGCTCGGCACGGCTGCGGTGGCCGGCGTGCTCGGAGATGCGACCGATGCCGAGATCATCGCGGTCATCCTGGTGGCCAGCATCGGCCTGGGATTCGTCAACGAGTACGCCGCCGAGCGCGCGACCGCCCGCCTGATGGATGCGCAGACCCAGTCGGCCGTCGTCGAGCGCGACGGAGCGAGCCTTTCGGTGCCGGTGGGCGACCTGGTTCCCGGCGACGTGGTGCGCCTCTCGATGGGATGCAAGATCCCCGCCGATCTGCGCATCATCGCCGCAACCGACCTGAACTGCGACGAGAGCGTGCTCAGCGGAGAGTCGCTGCCGAGCGAGAAGTCCCCGCGCCCCGTCGCCGCGTCGGCCTCGACGACCGACCAGGCCTCGATGGCCTTCATGGGCACCATCGTTCGCGGCGGAACCGGCACCGGCGTCGTCGTGGCGACCGGCGCCGGGACCGAACTCGGTCGGCTCGCGGCCGGCCTCGACCATCGCGCGCCCGAGACGGCGTTCCAGGCCGGCCTGCGACGCTTCTCGTTGTTGCTGGTCTGGGTCGCCGCGGTGCTGGTCGCCACCGTGCTGATCACCGGAGTGCTGCTCGGCAGGCCGCTGATCCAGTCGGTGCTCTTCGCCTTGGCCATCGCCGTGGGCGTGACGCCGCAGTTGCTCCCCGCGGTCGTCAACTCCTCACTGGCAGCAGGCGCGCGCCGGCTGGCGAAGCGGAAGGTGCTCGTCAAGCGCCTGGTCTGCATCGAGGACATCGGCAACATCTCGGTGCTGCTCACCGACAAGACCGGGACCCTCACCCAGGGCACCATGACCTTCGAGTGCGGCCTGGACCCCTCAGGGGCCGATGCTCCCGGACTGGCCGTTCTGGCGGCGTCGACCGTCGAAGACGGCGGCGCGGGCACCGGCACGACGGATGCCCTCGACGGCGCGCTGCTCTCGGCCGCGGGGCCGGGTGTGCCGGAGGCGATCGCGACCATCCCGTTCGACCACGAACGGAGGATCTCGAGCGCGCTGGTCGACGTCGAGGGCACCCGGATGCTCGTCGCCAAGGGCGCGCCCGAGAGCATTCTGTCGCGGTGCGCCGCCCCCGCGGCCGTGGCGCTCGCCGACCGCGAACTGGGCAAGGGCGGCCGGGTGATCGCCGTGGCCACCCGCCCGATGCCCGGCGCGACCGGGATCGGGCCCGCCGACGAATCCGGGCTCGAGCTGCGGGGCTACCTGGTCTTCAGCGACCCGGCCCGGCCCGAGGCGCGGGAGTCGCTGGCGCGGCTGGCCGAGCTGGGCATCCGGCTCCTCATCGCGACGGGCGATCATCCCGCCGTGGCGGTCCACGTGGCGCGCGCGCTGGGAATGGCGCCCGGCACGCCCGTGACCGGCGACGACATCGAGGCGATGGATGACGCCGGCCTGACCGCCGCGCTGGCGACCGCGACGATCGTGGCCCGGGTGAGCCCCGAGCAGAAGGCGCGAGTCGTGCAGCTGCTGCGGCGGGCTGGAGAGACCGTGGGATTCCTCGGGGACGGCGTCAACGACAGTCTCGCCCTGCACGCGGCCGACGTCGGGATCTCGGTCGACACCGCCACCGACGTGGCCAAGGATGCCGCCGACGTCATCCTGCTCGAGAAGAGCCTGGACGTGATCGCCGTCGGGGTCGGCGAGGGGCGGCGCATCTTCGCCAACACCCTCAAGTACGTCTTCATGGCGGCGTCGGGCAACTTCGGCAACATGATCAGCGCGGCGGCGGCCTCGGCGTTCCTGCCGTTCCTGCCGATGCTCCCCGGGCAGATCCTGCTCGGCAATCTGCTCTACGACGGCAGCCAGCTGGCGATCTCGTCCGATCGGGTCGATCCCAGTGCGGTCCGGGCGCCCTCCCGGTGGGACATCGGGTCGATCGGCCGCTTCATGCTCGTCTTCGGCGCGCTCAGCTCGATCTTCGACCTGCTGACCTTCGCCCTCCTGCTCGGCGTGTTCCACGCCGATGCGACCCAGTTCCGCACCGGCTGGTTCATCGAGTCGCTCGCCTCGCAGGCGCTGGTCGTGCTGGTGATCCGGACCCGTCACGTGCCCTTCGTGCGCAGTCGTCCCAGTGCCCCGCTGCTGGGCGCCCTGGCCGTCGTCGTCGCCGTCGCGATCACGCTTCCGTTCACGCCGCTGGGGCCTGTTCTCGGCTTCCAGCCGCCGGCCGGGTTGCTGCTCCTGGCCATCGCCGGCGTCGTCGTCGCGTACCTCGCGATCGCCGACCTCGCCAAGTGGCTGTTCTTCCGGGCCGAGGGCCGGCATCACCCGCCGCATCCGCGCATCCGGCACCTGCGCCGGGCGATCAGCGGGTACGGGGGCTGAGCCGGCCGGCGGGAAACAGGTCGGGCTCAGCCGATGTGGAAGACCTCACCCAGGATGCCGAGTGCCGCGACGACGACCACGACGACGGCCCCGGTGATCAGGATCGGCCTCGCGTTCCACGGCTGGGGCGCCCCGCTGAAGGTTCGGCCGGTGACCTCGGTCGCCTCGATCTGCACGTAGTGGGTCCTCTTCCCGGGCACGTCGGTGGGCATCCGGGAGATCCGGGAGATCTGCACCAGCTCCTCGTCGGCGACCGGGCGGGCGGTGCCGTGCACGACGACGCTCCAGACCGTGCGGCGATCCCGCCCGTCGACTTCGAACGCCACCTCGGCCGTGTCTGCGAGGGCATCGAGTTTGGAGCCCGGCGCCGTTCGGAAGAACACATCGTCGTCGAACACCAGGTAGTTGACGGGATAGATGCCCACGCGATCGGCCACGACGAGGGCCAGGCACCCCAGGTTGTGGGTGCGCAGCAGGCGCTGGCAGGTCTGGGCATCCAGTTCTTCGATGTCGGCGGTCGGGCGGGTCATCACGACTCGCCCCGTCCGGTCGTTCCGTCGCCCCAGCGCCAGTCACGCACCTCGGGGATGTCGTCTCCGTGTTCGCGCGTGTAGGCGCGCGCCCGCAGCCGCGCATCCTCGAGCTCCTGCCGGACCCCGGCGTAGCGCTCTGCCCGCCCGGGCACGCGATCGATCGCATCGATCGCGAGCCGGTAACGATCGAGGTTGTTGAGCATCACCATGTCGAACGGTGTGGTGGTCGTGCCCTGTTCGATGAAGCCGCGGGCGTGGATGTTGTCGTGGCCGTGCCGACGGTAGGTGAGCCGGTGGATCATCCACGGGTAGCCGTGGTAGGCGAAGATCACCGGACGGTCGGTCGTGAAGATCGCGTCGAACTCCGCGTCCGGCAGGCCGTGCGGATGCTCGCCCTCGGTCTGCAGCCGCATCAGGTCGACGACGTTGACCACGCGCACGGCCAGCTCGGGGATCCGCTCGCGCAGGATCGATGCGGCGGCCAGCACCTCCAGGGTGGGCACGTCTCCCGCCGCGGCCAGCACGACGTCCGGCCCGCGGCCCGCGACCTCACTGCCCGCCCATTCGAGGATGCCGAGGCCGCGGGTGCAGTGGTCGACCGCCTCGTCCATGGTCAGCCACTGCGGGGCGGGCTGCTTGCCCGCCACCACGACATTCACGTAGTCGACCGAGCGCAGGCAGTGATCGTAGGTCGACAGCAGGGTGTTCGCGTCGAAGGGGAGGTAGACCCGCACCACCTCGGCGCTCTTGTTGACGGCGACATCGATGAAGCCGGGGTCTTGGTGGCTGAAGCCGTTGTGGTCCTGCCGCCAGACGTGGCTCGAGAGCAGGTAGTTGAAGCTCGACACGGAGCGCCGCCACGGGATGCGCTTGGCCGACTCGAGCCATTTCGCGTGCTGATTGAACATCGAGTCGACGATGTGCACGAAGGCCTCGTAGCAGTTGAAGAGGCCGTGGCGGCCGGTGAGCAGGTAGCCCTCGAGCCACCCCTGGCACTGGTGCTCGCTGAGCATCTCCATCACGCGGCCGGCGCGCGCCAGGTTCGGGTCGCCCGCGTGGAAGATGCCGTTCCATTGCTTGTCGGTCGCTTCGTAGACCGCGGGGGCGAGCCGGTTGGACGCCGTCTCGTCGGGGCCGAAGATCCGGAAGTTCGTGCGATTCATGCGGATCACGTCGGCCAGCCAGCGGCCGAGCACGGCGGTCGACTCCGCATCGGCGGCGCCGGGCGCGGTCACCTCGACGCCGTAGTCGCGAAAGTCGGGGAGCCGCAGGGGCTGACGCAGGAGACCGCCGTTCGCCACCGGGTTCGCACTCATGCGCCGGGCCCCCTCGGGAGCCAGCTCGGCGACGACGGCCACTGGGGCGCCCGTTTCGTCGAAGAGCTCCTCGGGTCGGTACGACCGCATCCACTCCTCCAGGATGCGCAGATGCTCGGGCGTGTCGGTCACCTTCGCCATCGGCACCTGGTGCGCGCGGAAGGTGCCCTCGATCTCGACCCCGTCGATCACCTTCGGGCAGGTCCAGCCCTTCGGAGTTCGGAGGATGATCATCGGCCAGCGCGGTCGCTCGCGCAGGGCGCCCTCGGCCGCCAGGGCCTTGATCTCGGCGATCCTGTCCAGCGCGACGTCGAGCACGGCCGCGAACCGCTCGTGCACCCGTCGCGGGTCTTCGCCGTCGAAGCCGCCCGAGGCCAGGAACGGCTCGTGCCCGTAGCCGCGCATGAGGTCGAGAAGTTCGGAGTCGGGGATGCGCGCCAGCACGGTCGGGTTGGCGATCTTGTACCCGTTCAGATGCAGGATCGGCAGCACCGCGCCGTCCTGCAGCGGGTTGAGGAACTTGTTGGAGTGCCAGCTGGTCGCCAGCGGGCCGGTCTCGGCCTCGCCGTCGCCGATCACACAGGCGACCAGCAGGTCCGGGTTGTCGAACGCGGCCCCGTAGGCGTGGCTGAGCGAGTAGCCCAGTTCGCCGCCCTCGTGGATCGATCCGGGCGTGTCGGGAGAGGCGTGGCTCGGGATGCCGCCCGGGAACGAGAAGCGGCGGAACATCCGCGTGATCCCCGCGTCCGACCGGTCGACCTCCGAGAAGAGCTCCGAGTACGTGCCGTCGAGGAACGCGTTCGCGACCATGCCGGGGCCGCCGTGACCGGGGCCGGTCACGAAGATCGTGTTGAGATCGCGCTCCCGGATGGTGCGGTTCAGGTGCGCGTAGACGAAGTTCAGACCCGGGGTGGTGCCCCAGTGCCCCAGCAGTCGCGGCTTGATGTGCTCGGTGCGCAACGGCTCGCGCAGCAGCGGATTGTCGAGCAGGTAGATCTGCCCGATGCTGAGGTAGTTGGCGGCGCGCCACCAGGCATCGATGCGATCGAGATGCTCGGCGTCGATCGGCCCGACGGCGCGTCGGCGCCACGGGGATGCCGCGGGGGCCATGACGGTCACGGTCTCTCCTCGTGTTCTCGGGACTCCGCAAGTCAAGTGGCGGACGCCCCGCGCGGTCAGGGCCGAAGGTCCTCCGGAGCGAGAACGGCGGCCGTCTCGCGGGCGATCTGGAACTCCTCATCGGTGGGGATGACGAGCACGGCGATGCGCGCTCCCGCCGGCGAGATGCGGCGCGGGCCGGAGGCGGGCAGGGCGTTGGCCGCGGCATCCAGTTCGAAGCCCAGGCCGTCGAGCCCGTCGAGCGCGGCCGCGCGCACCTCCGCGCCGTTCTCACCGACGCCGGCGGTGAACACCAGGGCGTCAGCACCCCCGAGCACGGCCAGGTAGGCGCCGATGTAGTGGCGCAGCCGGTGCGCATAGACGTCGAGGGCGAGCCGTGCGCCCTGCTCGCCCTGCGCAGCCGCCGCGACCACTTCGCGCATGTCGCTGCGGCCCGAGAGACCGAGCACGCCGCTGCGCCGGTTGAGCAGCTCATCGACCTGGTCGACGGTCATCCCCGCAGTGCGCTGCAGGTAGATCAGGATCGCGGGATCGAGATCGCCCGATCGGGTGCCCATCACCAGGCCCTCGAGCGGCGTCATCCCCATCGAGGTGTCGATCGAGCGGCCGCCGGCGATGGCCGCCGCGGAGGCGCCGTTGCCGAGGTGCAGCACGATCAGCCGCAGCTCGTCGAGGGGGCGGCCGAGGAACTCCGCGGCGCGCTCGCTGACGATCCGGTACGACGTGCCGTGGAAGCCGTAGCGGAGCACCCCGTACTCGGCCGCGACCTCGGCATCGATCGCGTAGCGCCGGGCGGCCTCGGGCATGCGCGCGTGAAACGCCGTGTCGAATACAGCCACCTGCGGCACCTCGGGCAGTGCGGCGCGCGCGGCGCGGATGCCGAGCAGGCCCGGCGGGTTGTGCAGCGGCGCAAGGGGGGCGAGCTGCTCGATGCCGCGCTCCACCTCGTCGTCGATCACGGTCGCCTGCACGAACCGCGAACCGCCGTGCACGATGCGGTGGCCCACGGCGTCGATCATCGAGCGGTCCAGCTGCTGCAGGATGCCGGCGATCGCGGCGCGGTGGTCGGGCGTGTCCGACCCGGGCTCGCCGATCCGGTCGACGATGCCCGACGCCGAGACCGCCCCGGACTCGGCGTCGACGACGCGGTACTTGACCGACGATGAGCCCGTGTTGAGCACGAACACCGATCGGATGCCGCTCATCCGAGTTCCTGCGCCTGAATCGCGGTGATCGCGATGGTGTTCACGATGTCGCGCACCAGAGCGCCTCGGGACAGATCGTTGATCGGACGCGCCAGGCCCTGCAGCACGGGGCCGATCGCGACCGCCCCCGCGCTGCGCTGAACCGCCTTGTAGGTGTTGTTGCCCGTGTTGAGGTCGGGGAACACGAACACCGTGGCATGCCCGGCGACCGGCGACCCGGGAAGCTTCGCGGCGCCCACCTCGGGGTCAGCCGCCGCGTCGTACTGGATGGGCCCGGCGACCGGCAGCTCGGGAGCCCGCTCGAGCACCAACTCGGTCGCGCGGCGCACCTTGTCGACATCCGAGCCGCTGCCCGACGCGCCGGTCGAGTAGCTCAGCATGGCCACGCGCGGCTCGATGCCGAACAGGCGCGCGGTCGCGGCGGAGCTGATCGCGATGTCGGCCAGTTGCTCGCTGGTCGGCTCCGGGATCACGGCGCAGTCGCCGTAGACCAGCACCCGGTCGGCGAGCGCCATCAGGAAGACGCTCGACACCACCGAGACTCCAGGTGACGTCTTCACGATCTCGAATGCCGGGCGGATCGTGTGGGCGGTCGTGTGGGCGGCGCCCGACACCATCCCGTCGGCCAGGCCGTCGTGCACGAGCATGGTGCCGAAGTAGGCGACGTCGGCCATGCGCTCGGCCGCCAGCTCGTGATCGACGCCCTTCGCCTTGCGCAGTTCGAGGTACTCCGCGGTGAAGCGCTCGTGCAGGGCCGGATCGCGCGGCGAGATCACCCGGGCCGCGCTCAGGTCGAGTCCCAACTCCCCGGCGCGGGCCCGCACCACCGCCTCCTCGCCGAGGATGGTGAGGTCGGCGATCCCGCGCCGCAGCACGACGCCTGCGGCCCGCAGGATCCGGTCGTCGTCGCCCTCGGGCAGCACGATCCGCATGGTGCGGCTGCGCGCCCGTTCGAGCAGAGCGTGCTCGAACCGCACCGGCGTCATCACCGTCGAGGGCTGCAGCCGCAGCACAGCGGTCAGTTCCGACGGCTCGACATTGCGCTCGAACAGCCCCAGCGCGGTCGCGTACTTCTGCGGGGAGTCGGCCGCGAGCCTGCTCCGGGTGTTGAGGATGCGGACCGCCGTGTCATAGGTGCCGGATTCGCAGCGCGCGATCGGCAGCGTCGCGCCGAGGCCCTCGAGCAGCCGCGAGATCGCCGGGGCAAGCGGGAACCCGCCATTGAGCACGATGGCGGCCAGGCCGGGGAACGTCTGCGAGAGATGCGCGACGACGGTGCCGACCAGCACATCGCTGCGATCCCCCGGGACCACCACCACGTTGCCCTCCACGAGACGGGGCAGCACGTTCTCCATGGTCATCGCGGCCACGATGGTGCCGCGCACCGGGCGGTCGAGAAGGGCCTCATCGCCGAACAGGAGCTCGCCGTGCACGGCGTCGAGCACCGAGCGCAGCAGCGGGGCCGTGAGATCGGCGTCCTCGGGGATCGCCCAGGCAGGCAGCCCCGACTCGACGCGCACGGCGGCTGCGATCGCCGCGGCAGACGCGGGATCCGCGCGGTTGATCACGACGGCCGCAGCCTCGGCGTGCTCGGCATGGAGCTCGGCGAGCGCCACCCTGGCCACCGCGACCACCTCGTCGGGGGTGCGCGCCGTCGCATCATCCGGAGCCCGCCCGTTGAGCACGAGCATCACCGGCGCCGCCAGATCGGCGGCGATCCGCGCGTTGGTGGCGAACTCGGTCGGGCTGCCGACATCGGTGTAATCGGATCCCAGGATGAGCACGGCGTCGCACGCCCGCTCGACGGCCGAATAGCGGTCGACGATGCGCGCGAACGCCGCATCGCGGTCGGTGTTCACCTCGGCGTAGTCGCTCCCGGTGCTCTGCGCGGCGGTCATGCCCGCGGTCGAGCGCTCCAGCAGCATGTCGAGCACGTAGTCGCCCTCCTGCTGCGAGCGCGCGACCGGGCGGAAGACGCCCACCCGCTCGACCGTGCCCTTCAGCGCTTCGAGCACACCGACCGCGACGGTCGACTTGCCGGATCGCCCCTCGGCGGAGGTCACATAGATCGAGGTCGCCACAGGTGAACGCTACGCGGAACAGCGGCCGATTCGCAGGGCGGAGGTCCCGCCCATGAGGGGACGAAAGGCTCTACGATCCACCGCCGCAGAGGACTGCACTGGGAGCCAGAAGAAAGGAGCTCACCATGAGCACCACAACGATCAGTCGAACCGACCACGAGATCCAGGCATCCGTTCAGGCGGAGTTGGGCTGGACGCCCACCATCGATGAGGCCGCCATCGGCGTCGCCGTCGACAACGGCACCGTCACCCTCAGCGGCGATGTCGACACCTATGCGCAACGCGTCGCGGCGGTGAAAGCCGCGCAACGGGTGCGCGGCGTGAGCACCGTTGCCGACGAGCTGCGGGTCCACCCGTCCGCCGCGTTCGGAACCCGCACCGACACGGACATCGCCGAGGCACTGCACCGCAGCTTCGGATGGTCCGCAGACGTGCCCGAGACGGTGAAGGCCGAAGTGGCCGATCACCGCGTGACGCTGACGGGTCAGGTGACCTGGCATTTCCAACGGGAGGCTGCGCGCCGCATCGCCGAGAACATGCTGGGCGTGACCGGCGTCGACAATCGGATCGCGCTGACTCCGCGAGCGGCCGCAGGCGACATCGCGGAGCGCATCACCAACGCGATCGCCCGCAGCGCCGCGCTGGATGCCCAGCACATCACCGTGTCGACCGTCGGCAACGAGGTCACGCTGACCGGAACCGTGCGATCGTGGGCGGAGCGCTCTCAGGCAGGACGGGCTGCGTGGAACTCGCCGCACGTGCTCAAGGTGCACAACTACCTGAGCATCGCGTCCTGATCGGGACCTCGCGGTCCTCGATGGTCGATGACAGCGGCCGTTCGTTCGCGCGCATCCTGGCGGCGAACGTGTTCACCGTCTTCAACGGGGTCGTCGGCGGATGCTTCATCCTCCTGCTCGCGCTGGGTGCCTGGCAGGATGCCCTGTTCGGCTTCTTCGTGATCGCCAACACGGTGATCGGTGTCGTGCAGGAGTTCCTGGCCAAGCGCACCCTGGCGCGACTGGCGGTGCTCAACTCGCCCCGTGCCGCGGTGCTGCGCAACGGCCTCGAGGTCGAATGCGCCGTCGAGGACGTGGTCATCGGCGACACGCTGGTTCTGCGCCCGGGGGATCAGCTCGCCGCAGACGCGACCCTGATCGAGAGCCATGAGATCGAGGTCGATCAGTCGCTGCTCACCGGCGAAGCCGACCCCGTGACCCCGAAGACCGGGCAGGAGCTGCTGAGCGGGTCGGTCGTCCTCGCCGGAAGCGGCACGGCCCGCGCGATCCGGGTCGGGGCCGATTCGTACGCGGCGAGAACCACCTCCGAGGCGCGACAGTTCTCCTTGGTCAGGAGCGAGCTTCGCCGTTCCATCGGGCGGATCATCGTGTGGCTCTCGCTCGCCCTGGTTCCGATCATGGCGATCGTCGTCAACGGGCAGGTGCAGGCGGCCGGCGGCTGGTCGGTCGTCTTCTCGAACGGAGCCTGGCGCGGCGCGGCGATCACCTCGGTCGCCAGCATCATCGCGACGGTGCCGGCCGGCCTGGTGTTCATGACCTCGGTCGCACTCGCCGTCGGTGCTGTCCGGCTCGCCCGCCGCCGGGTGCTCGTGCGCGAGCTCGCGGCCGTCGAAGGCCTGGCCCGCGTCGACATGCTGTGCATCGACAAGACCGGCACCCTGACCGAGGGAACGATGACACTCGACCGGGTCGATGTCGTCGAGCATCCCGCACCCGGATGGCAGAGCGCCGTGGCCTGGCTGGCCGCCGACCCGGCCGCGAACGCCACGGCCCGCGCCCTGGCACGAGACTTCGGTCCGGCTCTCGCGGTCGGCGAGAAGCCCGACGCCGTCGTTCCGTTCTCGAGCCGGTACAAATGGAGCGGCGCGCACTTCGCGTCCGGGCCCTCCGCGGGCTCCTGGGTGCTGGGGGGCGCCGACATCGTCCTCGCCGACTCCGGGCCCGGTGCCAGAGCGCGCGGGCAGGCAGCAGCACTGGCGTCGGCCGGGGAGCGGACCCTGGTGCTCGCTCACACCCTCGTGCCGATCCCGCATGCCGAGCCGAGCGGGCCGCGGCTGCCGCGGGGCCTGCAACCGGTGGCCGTGATCGCCTTGGGCGACCGGGTGCGGCGCGATGCCGGCGAGATCCTCCGCTACTTCGCCGACCAGGGCGTCGAGGTGTGCGTGCTCTCCGGCGACGACCCCGGCACGGTTGCCGCGGTGGCGCACGCGGTCGGCCTCCCTCTCGCCGGGCCGCGTGCCGACGCGCGCGACCTCCCGTCGGATCCCCCGCGACTCGCCGACGTCCTCAGGACCCAGCGGGTCTTCGGCCGCGTCACGCCGGAGCAGAAGAAAGCGGTGATCCTCTCGCTCCAGTCTCTCGGGCACACGGTGGCGATGATCGGGGACGGGGTCAACGACACCCTCGCCCTCAAGCACGCCGACCTCGGCATCGCGATGGGCTCCGGAACGGCGGCGGCCCGTTCGGTCGCCCAGATCGTTCTGCTCGACGGGTCATTCGCCCGGCTTCCCCACGTGGTCGCCGAGGGCAGGCGGGTGATCGCCAACGTCGAGCGGCTCGCCAAACTGTTCCTCTCGAAGACCGTCTACGCGCTCGTGCTCGCCCTCGGTTTCGGGCTGCTGCTCTGGCCGTTCCCGTTCCTGCCGAGACAGCTGTCGGTCGTCGATGGACTCACGATCGGGCTTCCGGCGCTCGTGCTCGCCCTGCTGCCGAACTCGCGCCGCTCTCGCCGCGGGTTCCTGCGCAGGGCCGTGCGATTCTGCGTGCCGTCCGGCCTCATCATCGCCGGGGCTCTCCTCGCGGTCACCGCCTATGCCTCGGCCGGCACCCGCGCCTCCTCCACGCAGGTGCACACGGTCGCCGTGATCACCCTCACGCTCAGTGCGCTGTGGGTGCTCGTCGTGCTCGCGCGCCCCTTCACCCGAGCCACCGCGGCGGTGGTCGTCGGCGCATACGCCGGGCTGGTGCTCATCGTGGCCGTCCCCTTCTCGCGCGACTTCCTGGCGCTCAGTGCACCCGCACCCGAGCTCATCGTTGTGGCGGTCGCCGTGTCGGCGGGTGCGAGCGTCGCGCTCGAACTCATCCACCGAGGGGCGCTGCGTCGAGCCCGGACCGCGGTCGGTTGAGGCCGCTCGTTCGGACAGCGCCGTCGCCCGCCGGCGGACGGGCGGCACGCAACCCGTTCAGGATCGTGATCAGCTCGACGAGCTCCTTCAGGAGCACGCCCACCATGGCCGGGAGCACGCCGGTCGTCGCGATGACCATCAGGATCACGCTCAACGAGACGCCGACACCGATGCTCTGCAGGGCGATCCGACGGGTGCGCCGGGCGATGGCGATGACGTCGCCGAGCGGCTGAAGCGAATCGGAGAGGATGACGGCGTCGGCCGACTCGCTGGCCGCGGTCGCACCTCGGGCTCGCATCGCCACGCCCACGTCGGCCGCGGCGAGCATCGGGGCGTCATGGACGCCATCGCCCACCATGACCAGCGGGTGCTCGTGGATCGCGCCGAGCTCGTCGAGCTTCTGCCCCGGCAGCAGTCCGCCATGGGCCCTCGGGATCCCGAGCAGGTCGGCGACGGCATCCGTCGTGGCGGTCGAGTCGCCGCTCAGCACGAGGAACGATCGCACGCCCAGCTCGCGCAGGCGCGCGATGACGGGCACCGCATCCGGCCGCATCTGGTCGCTCAGCACGATCCGCCCGAGCTGGAAGCCATCGCGGCCCACATAGACCGCCGACTCGCCGACCCCGACCGGGAGCTCGATCGCGCCGATGAATGCGGGCCTCCCGATCCGTGCGACTCCGCCGCCCACCTCGCCCTCGAGGCCGAGCCCTGGTCGTTCCGTGAGGCCGCGCGCGACCAGGAGGGGGCCGCCCCCGTCTGCCGCGTGCACGATCGCGCGGGCGAGCAGGTGCGCCGACCCCGACTCGAGAGCCGCCGCGACGGCGATCACCTCCCCCTCGCCGCCTGCAGCACGGGACTCCACCCGGATGACCTCCGGCGCGCCCCGGGTCAGCGTGCCGGTCTTGTCGAATGCGACGACGGCGGGCCGCGCGAGCTTCGACAGGGTGTCGCCGTCCTTGACGACGATCCCGAGCTTCGCGGCGAGCCCCATGCCGGCGACGAACACGGCGGGCGCCGCGATGAGCAACGGGAAGGGGGTGGCGACGACCAGCACCTCGGCGAATCGGTTCGGATCCCCGCTGAGCAGCCATGCCAGCGCCCCGATGGCCACTGCGACGACGGTGAACGGCACGGCGACGCGATCCGCCACCCGGATGAAACGAGCCCTGCTGCCCGCGGCGTCCTGGACCATCCCGACGATCCGCTGGTACTCGCTGTCCCGCGCCAGGGCGACGGCGCGCACGCGCAGTGCCGATCC
>DASTNC010000050.1:0-2201 GCA_035721225.1 Pseudolysinimonas sp. | reverse complement strand
GCCGGTACCGCGATCTGGGCGCCACCCAGGAGGCCCGGCTCGACCTGTCGCGCGGCACGCCAGATCCCGAGCTGCTGCCGACCCTCGGGCCGGCGCTCTCGCGGGTGTCTGCGCGCGCCGACACCGCGAGCTACCAGCAGTTGCCCGACATCCCCGAACTGCACGACCTGATGCGCTCGACCTGGCCGTCGCCGGTCGAATCGATCACCGTGACCAACGGCGCCCTGGATGCCATCGACCGGGTGCTCGCGACGATCGCGCGCTTCGGCGACCGGGTGGTCGTCGAGAACCCGACCTTCCCGCCGTTCATGGATCTGCTCGAGCAGTACGGCCTCGAGCCGGTGCCGGTCGGCGTGGACGAGGAGGGCATGGTCCCACGCGAGTTCGCGGCGGCGCTCGGGTCGGGTCCGACGATGGTGGTGCTGCAGCCGCGCGCGCACAACCCCACGGGCACCTCGATGTCGCCAGCCCGAGCCCACGAGCTCGCGACCCTGCTGCACCGCAGTCGTTCCGCCGATCGGGCCGTCGTGCTCGAGGACGACCACTCGGGTGCCATCAGCTCGTCGCCGGACGTCACCATCGCCACCTGGCTGCCGAGCCGCGTGCTGCACGTGCGCAGCTTCTCGAAGTCGCACGGCCCCGACCTGCGCATCGGCGCCCTCGGAGGTCCGCGTGCCCTCGTCGACCGCGTGGTGGCCAGGCGGTTGCTGGGTCCGGGGTGGACCTCCCGAATGATGCAGGCCATGCTCTACGAGTTGCTCACCGACCCGCAGTCTCTGGCGCAGGTGGCCGCCGCCGGCGAACGGTACGCGCAGCGGCAGGGCGACCTCGCGGCCGCCGTCCAAGCAGCGGGCGGCTCCCTGCGGCCCGGCGACGGCGTCAACGCCTGGCTGCGGGTCGACGACGAGCGCTCGGCCATCGTGCAGCTCGCGGCGGCGGGCATCCGGGTCGCGCCGGGCGCGCCCTTCCAACTGGGCGAACCCGGGGGCTTCGTGCGGGTCACGGTCGGCATGGTGCGCGACGACGTCGCCGCCGTGGGGGCGGCGCTGGCCGCTGCGGCCCGGGCGCGATGACGGAGATCGTCGGATCGTTCATGGCATGGGTGGGGGCGCGACGTTCGTGACAACGGCAGCGCCCGCCCACCCGTAGATTCAAGATCATGAAGATCGTCGTGCTGGCCGGCGGGGTCGGCGGCTCCCGGTTCTTGACCGGGATGCGCGCGCAGCTGCGGGAGGCGCAGCCCGACGCAGAACTCACCGCCATCGTCAACACGGGCGACGACCTGTGGCTGGCCGGACTTCGCATCACCCCCGACCTCGACACGATCATGTATGCCCTCGCCGGCATCAATGACGCCCGGCGCGGCTGGGGGCGGCTCGGCGACACCGAGCGCGTCTCGGGGGAACTGCGCGAATGGGGCATCGGATGGCCGTGGTTCACGCTCGGCGACCTCGATGCCTCGGCATCCATCGCCCGCACCGCGTGGTTGCGCGACGGTGCGCCCCTGCACGAGGTCGTGGAGCGACTCCAGGCGCGCTGGCCCCAGGTGGGCGTGCGCCTGCTGCCCGCGACCGACGACGAGGTCGAGACGCACGTGGTCGTCGATGACCCGGATCGGCCGGGCACGCGACTCGAGATGCATTTTCAGGAGTGGTGGACGCGCTACCGCGCCTCGCTGCCTGCCCTGGCGTTCCCGCAGCGCGGGATCGAGTCGGCGGTGGCGGCGCCGGGCGTGCGGGAGGCGATCGCGGCGGCCGATGCGGTGGTGCTCGCACCGTCGAATCCGGTGGTCTCGATCGGGACGATCCTGAACATCCCCGGCGTGCGCGATGCCGTGCGGTCGACACCGGCCCCTGTGATCGGGGTGTCGCCGATCATCGGCGGCGCCGTCGTGCGCGGCATGGCCGACGCCTGCCTCACCGCGATCGGCGTCGAGACGGATGCCGCGGCCGTCGCCCGCCACTACGCGAGCCGCGCGGCCGGCGGTCTGCTCGACGGCTGGCTGGTCGACTCCGTCGACGCCGGCTCGGTGAAGGGGCTCGCGCTCGATCGGATCGACACGCGCGCTGTCCCCCTCTGGATGACCGATGAATCTCTCAGCGCTGCGATCGCGGGCGAGGTGCTCGACCTCGCCGACGCGATCCGACGGGGGGCGAGCGCCTCACGGTGAGGCGGGATTCATCCACTCACCTGGGCGCCTT
>DASTNC010000049.1:0-9861 GCA_035721225.1 Pseudolysinimonas sp. | reverse complement strand
GACTCTGGTCTCCCTCGGTGGCGCCTCCTTCTCGCCCGCAACGGTCGTGGCGCGCGACCTGACCCTCACGGCCGCGGCGACGCCCGCAGCCGGCTTGTCGTCGACCGGATCGGCCGAGGCTCTGGGCCGCCACGCGGATCCCCTCGACCGACTCGACCGCGTGACCGCGAAGTGGATCGCCGCCTATCTGGACCCGGAACCGCTGTGGCGGATGCCGTCGCGCGACGACGGGTTCTATCACGCCTTCCGCACGCTGGCCCCGCACGACCCCGACCTGACCCGTGGGGAAAGAAAACGGATGCGGACGATCCCGCTGGCCGCCGACGACGCCCTGCGCGGCGCCCTCGCCGCCTGGCGGATCCCCGCGGAGGACCATGATCGCGTGCTCCGGAACGAACTCGCGCAGCTGCCCGGCTGGGTGGCCCACATCAAGTGGCGCGCCGAGCACCGCGGCGACATCGACCTGACCTCCTACCTCACGGTCCGTCTCGTGCTCCGTCAGGTGCTGGACATGCCCCCGACGAACGTCGCGACGACCCACCGAGCGGGTCCGGAGACGATCGACGGGCTGACCGAGCGGGCGCGGGCCGTGCTGGAATCGTTGACGACGGATGCCGCCGTCGACTCCGGAGACCTGACGACCGTGCGCGGCATCCTCGCAGTGCACCCGCCGACCGAGCACGCCTCCACCTGGCAGCGGGCCTACGAGATCCACTATCGAGACGCCCTGCTCGCGTCTCTCGGCTCCGCCGCCCCGCTCGCCGACGAACGACCGACGATGCAGGTGGTGTTGTGCATCGACGCGCGCTCGGAGGGGATGCGTCGCCTGCTCGAGCGGAACCCGGATGTCGAGACATTCGGGGCGGCGGGCTTCTTCGGGGTGCCGATCCGCTTCGCCCGTCACGGGGCGCGCGGGGCCATCGACGCGCTGCCCGCGCTGCTCACGCCACGTCACACGGCGACCGAACGCCCCGTCGACAACGCCCGGGCAACCCGGCACACCGCCCGGCTGCGCCGGCGCAGCGCCTTCTCGGCCGCGGTGCACAGCAGCGAGAACGGCGTCATCGCGCCGTTCGCGTTCGCAGAAGCGGCCGGTGCCCTGTACGGGCTGGCGACGCTCGTCCGCACGCTCACCCCGCGGACCGGCGCGACCGTGCGCCGTCGCCTGGCGGGCCTGCTCGCGCCCACTCCCGACACGACGGTCACCATCGCAGACGCGTTCACCCTCGAGGAACGCGTCGTCATGGCCGAAACGCTGCTCAGGATGATCGGGATGACCCGGTTCGCCCCGCTGGTCGTCCTGACCGGGCACGGGTCGACGACGACCAACAACCTCTTCGAGTCGGCCCTGCACTGCGGCGCCTGCGGCGGAAACTCCGGCGACGCCAACGCGCGCGCCGCCGCCGCGATCTTCAACGATCCCGAGGTGCGCGAACAGCTCAGCGCGCGCGGGATCGTCATTCCCGGTGACACCGTCTTCGTCGCGGCGGAGCACGACACCACCACCGACACCGTGACCCTGCTCGATCAGCACGCCATCCCGGCTGGCTGCGCGCCGCTGATCGACGAGTTCCACCGGCTGCACCGGGCTGCAGGCGACGCGCTGATCCGCGAGCGTGCGGCGTCTCTTCCGGGGGCATCGTCGCGGCATCGGCCCCGGCAGCTCCGTCGCCGCGCTCACGACTGGGCGGAGGTCTACCCGGAATGGGGCCTCGCCGGCAACGCCGCGATGATCGTCGGCCCGCGAGCGATGACGCGCGGCGTGAATCTGCACCGCCGGGTGTTCTTGCACTCCTACCAGACCGCCGCCGACCCGGACGGCACCGGACTGGAATCCATCCTCACCGCACCCGTCGTGGTCGCGCAGTGGATCAACCATCAGTACTACTTCTCGGCGATCGACCCCGAACGCTACGGCGCGGGCACGAAGACCCTCCACAACGCGATCGGCACCCTCGGAGTGCTGACCGGCGCGTCGGGCGACCTCCGCCGAGGCCTGCCCTGGCAATCGGTGGGAGTCGGAAGCCGGCTCATCCACGAACCGATGCGGCTCACCGTCGTCGTCGAGGCACCGCTCACCCTCATCGGCGAGATCGTGTCGCGCAACCAGGTGCTGCGCAACCTCTTCGACAACAGCTGGTTGATGCTGATCGCCCGCGACGACGAACACAGCCCGTGGACTCGCTACACCCCCTACGGATGGCGCCCCTGGACGGGCCATGACACGCAAGGAGAACCCGCATGACCAGCCTGACCCCGATGACCAAGATCGAGATCATCCTGCCGGCCCGTGACGCCCCCTCGATCCGCGAACTCATCACCGCGGCCGGAGCCACCGGCTTCACCTCCGTCTCCGGGGTGTCGGGCATCGGCCACAACGGGCAGCACTCGGGTGCGCTGCTCTTCAACGAGTACGACACGCTCACCATGCTCATCACGGTCCTGCCGCACGGCAAAGCGTCGGCGCTCATCGACGCCGCCCGCGAGGTACTCAGCGGCAGCAGCGGCAGCAGCGGCGTGATGTTCGTCAGCGAGACCGCGGTGAGCCGACCCGAGTACTTCGAATAGGCGACCCCGCAGGATGACCCAGCGCGCCACGCCCTACGCCGGCCGTCTCGTCGCCTTCGCCACGATGCACGGCAAGGAACGACTCGCTGCGGCTCCGTTCGAGCAGCACCTGGGGGCGCGGGTCATCGCGCCCCCAGGTCTCAACACCGACGAGCTCGGCACCTTCGCCGGCGACATCCCCCGCACGCTGAGCCCTCTGGATGCCGCCCGGACGAAGGCGCGCCGCGGGATGGAACGGGCCGGCACCCGACTCGGGCTCGCCTCTGAGGGGACGTTCGCCGGCGAGTTCGGCCCCATCCACGACACCGAGGTGCTGCTGTTCCTCGACGACGACCTCGGCATCGAGATCGTCGAGTCGAGCACCGTGATCTCTCCGCTCGCCGGGCCCCGAGTCATCACCGACACCGAGTCGGGGCTCGCGTACGCCGCCCTGGTCGGCTTTCCCGAGCAAGCCGTCATCGTGTCGGTGGCCGGCGCCTCACCCGCCTGGTACAAGGACATCCGCACCCTCGACGAACTCACGACGACGCTGGACACCGCGTTCGCCGGAGCGACCGACGCCGACGCCGCCGAGGTGCTCATCCAACCCGACTATCGCGCCCATGCCTGCCCGAGCCGGGCCCAGCACCTCCGCGAGCTCGCGGCGCGCCTCGCGCAACGGCTCGGCACTCCCTGCCCGGCGTGCGGGGCTCCCGGCTGGGGACAGATCGCCACCCGACGACTCCCGTGCCGCGAGTGCGGCGAGCCCACCAACGGCTTCGCCCCTGGCCCCTACGGATGCGGTCGATGCCCGCACACGACGGCGCCCCTCGGCAGCGTCACCACCGCCGGCCCGGAGTGGTGCGACGCGTGCAACCCGTGAACACCGGTGCGCCGGGTGCGCGTTTGACACGCGTCTCTGAGCGCCCCTACTTTTGACCTCGGTTTCACCGATTGGCGCCACCCGGGCGGCCGAACCCGAGAAAGTACAGGTGTCCGCGCCATGTCGAACTCCGAGCCGAGCAGCATCTCCCGGCGGAGGAAGCTCACCACCCGATCGATCAGCCCCGAGAACTTCGATGGGGCGCGCGGGGGCGGCGGACGAGCCACGGACGGCACGGGAGCCGAACACGCACGCGATCTCGGCCCCGGCTGGAAGATCTCGCCCAGCGTCGACATCGCGGCCGGCGAGACATTCGCGCTCGCCGACATCGTCGGGGCCGGCCGCATCACCCACATCTGGATCACGACCCATGCCGACCACTGGCGAACCTTGCTGCTGCGGGCGTACTGGGACAACTCCAAGGAGCCCGCCGTCGAGGTCCCCTTCGGCGACTTCTTCTGCAACGGCTGGCGCGTGTTCGCCCAGGTGAACTCGCAGACCATCGCCGCCAACCCGTACGGTGGATTCAACTCGTACTGGCCGATGCCGTTCCGAGACGCCGCCCGCCTGACCATCGAGAACACCTCGGCCGTCAGCGTTCGCGTCTATTACCAGATCACCTACGAGACCGGCGGCGACTACTCGGACGAGGGATACTTCCATGCCCAGTGGCGCCGCAGCGACCCGCTCGAGGCGCTGACCCCCCACACCATCCTCGAGAACGTCGAGGGGGCGGGGCACTACGTGGGGACCTACATCGCCTGGGGCGTCAACGCGAACGGCTGGTGGGGCGAAGGCGAGATCAAGTTCTATCTGGATGACGATGAGTACCCGACGATCTGCGGAACCGGCACGGAGGACTACTTCGGCGGCGCGTGGAACTTCGACATCCCCGGGCTGGGATACACGACGTATTCGACGCCCTACCTGGGCCTGCCGCAAGTGATCCGTCCCGACGGGCTCTACATCAGCCAGCAGCGCTTCGGGATGTACCGGTGGCACCTGCCAGACCCGATCTTCTTCTCCGAGCGGCTGCGCGTGAACATCCAGGCTCTGGGCTGGCGCAGCGGAGCGCGCTACCTGCCGCGCCGTGACGATATCGCGTCGACGGCGGTGTTCTACCTCGACCGCCCCAGCACGCACCGACCCGCGACGCCGACGGCGGACGACATGGAAGTGCACTAGGCGCAGCACCCCGAGCCCGAGGTCGCCTCGCAGCTCCGCCGCCAGGATTCGAACCCGGACCTTACGGCACCAAAGGCCGAAGTGCTGCCGTTACACCACAGCGGAATGCGCGTCCGACACCCTGACACCGGGGCGCGCCCGTCAAGTCTGCCAGACCGCCGGGCATCGGGGTTGAGCCCGGATAATGGAGAGGTGCCCGCCTCCGACGAAGTCGACCGCATCGTCGACGACTGGTCGCGCGAGCGTCCGGACGTGGACTTCTCGCCGATGCAGGTGCTGTCGCGGGTTGCCCGGCTGAGCAAGCACCTCGACCGGGCCCGGCGGACCGCATTCGAGGCATCCGAACTCGAACCGTGGGAGTTCGATGTGCTGGCCGCGCTGCGCCGGGCCGGCTCGCCGTACCAGCTCAGCCCCAAGGCACTGCTGCAGCAGACCCTGGTCTCCAGCGGAACGATGACCAACCGCATCGACCGGCTGGTCGAGCGCCGGCTGGTCGAGCGGCACACCGATCCTCACGACGGGCGCGGCGTGCTCGTGATGCTGACCGATCGCGGGCGACGCGCGGTGGATGACGCGATCAGCGAGCTGCTCGCCGATGAGGCGCAGCTGCTGCAGACGCTGTCGACCGCCGATCAGGAGCGGCTCAGCGCGCTGCTGCGCAAACTCAGCCTCGACTACGACTGAGTTCGCGATGGCTCGAGGTGGCGTCTCTTGGTCTAGCCCTCGAGCTGCGCGCTCAGCTCGAGCCAGCGCTCCTCGAGCTTGGCCGCATCGCTCTCGAGAGCCGAAAGCTCGGTCTGCAGCCGGCCGAGACCGACGTAGTCGTTCTGGTCGTGCGCGGCGAACTCGGCGTGTTTCGCCGCGATCTGGTCTGCGTACTTCGCGAGGCGGCGGTCGGCGGCGGCGAGTTCCTTTTCGGCGTCGCGCTTGCGCGCGCCTTGTAGGGGGGCGAGGCCATTTCTGGCCTCGCCCCCGGCGCCAGCGCCGACGGCCGTCCCGGCCGTCGGTTGTCGGGTTGACGCCGTGGTGGCAAACGCGCGGATCTTCAGGTACTCCTCCACCCCGCCCGGCAAGTGCCGCAGCCTCCCGTCGAGCACCGCATACTGCTGGTCGGTGACGCGCTCGAGCAGGTACCGGTCGTGGGACACGACGAGCAGGGTGCCCGGCCACGAGTCCAGCAGGTCTTCCATGGCGGCGAGCATGTCGGTGTCGAGGTCGTTGGTGGGCTCGTCGAGAATGAGCACATTCGGTTCGTCGAGCAGGATCAGCAGCAACTGAAGCCGACGCTTCTGACCGCCGCTCAGATCCTTGACCGGGATCGACAGTTGCGCCGCCGTGAAGCCGAGCCGCTCGAGCAGTTGCCCGGGCGTGAGCTCGACCCCGCCGCTCACGTACGACGAGCGCTGTCGCGCGATGACCGCGCTGACCCGGTCGTTCGCGATCTCGTTCAGCTCGTCGAGGCGCTGATCGAGGATCGCCAGCTTCACCGTCTTGCCGCGCTTGACGAGACCGGTGGTCGGCTTGACGGTGCCGGCGACCAGCCCGAGCAGCGTCGACTTGCCCGCGCCGTTCACCCCGAGGATGCCGGTGCGCTCCCCCGGCGCGATGCGCCACACGATGTCGTGCAGCACCGGCAGCGACCCGATCCCGCCGTCGGGCTCCACCACGCTGTAGGTCACGGAGGCGTCGAGCAGGTCGACGACATCCTTGCCGAGCCGATTGACGGCGAGGCGCGCGAGCGAGACGGAGTCGCGGATCCGCGGCACGTCGTCGATCAAGGCGGCAGCGGCATCCATCCGGAATTTCGGCTTCGTCGACCGGGCGGGAGCCCCGCGCCGCAGCCAGGCCAGCTCTTTGCGCAGCAGGTTCTGGCGCTTCGACTCGCTCGCAGCGGCCATGCGGTCGCGCTCGACCCGCTGCAGGATGTAGGCCGCGTAGCCGCCCTCGAAGGGCTCGATGGTGGCGTCGTGCACCTCCCAGGTGTCGGTCGAGACCTCGTCGAGGAACCACCGGTCGTGCGTGACGACCACCAGCCCGCCCTGGTTCGCCGGCCAGCGCGTCTTGAGGTGCTGGGCGAGCCAGGCCACGCCCTCCACGTCGAGGTGGTTGGTGGGCTCGTCGAGGAACACCACGTCCCAATCGTGGGTGAGCAGGGCCGCGAGCGCGACCCGTCGGCGCTGGCCGCCGCTCAGGTCGTCGACCAGGGCATCCCACCGGATGTCGCCACTGCGCCCATTCCCGGTCGCCGTTCCGCCGATCAGCCCCGCGATCACATCGCGCACGCGGGCGTCTCCGGCCCATTCGTGCTCCGGCCGGTCGCCGACCACCGTCTGCGCCACCGTCAACCCGGTCGCCAGCTCATCGGACTGGTCGAGCATCCCGAGCGTGACGCCGCCACGCCGGGTGACCCGGCCAGAGTCGGGTTGCTGACGCCCGGCCAGCAGCCGCAGCAGGCTCGATTTGCCGTCGCCGTTGCGACCGACGACGCCGATCCGGTCGCCCTCGTTGATGCCGGCCGTGACGCTCTCGAAGACCACCTTGGTCGGGTACTCGAGCGAGATGTTCTCCGCGCCGAGCAGGTGTGCCATGGTTCGAGCCTACGGTTCACAGCGCGCTCTTCGATTCGGCTCCGTAACCTGACTGCCGTGAAGGTTCATCGTGCGCCGGTGACGGTCGCCGCGGTGGCCGCGCTCGCGGTGCTGACCGGATGCGCCGGGCAGAGTGCGTCGCCCGCCGCGTCGTCCTTGCCCGCGTCGCCCGCCGCATCGTCGTCGCGGGCGCCGCTCATCGCCGACCCGACGGTCGTCACCATCGGCGACTCGATCATGAAGGGCCACGGCCTCACGGGCGACCAGGCCTGGCCCGCCCTCATGGCGGCGCAGAATGACTGGCGGCTCGACAACCTTGCGTGCGACGGTGCGGGATTTCTGGCGGTCGGCAACAACTCCGACTGCGGAGGGACGTTCGCCGCACTCGTCGCCCACGCGGCGGCCCTGCATCCGCGCACCGTGATCGTCGAGGGCAGCAGCAACGACTTCGGGCAGGACGACACCGACCTCGCGGCCGAGACACTGAGCCAGCTGCAGCAGTTGCGCACGGCGCTGCCACACGCGCAGATCATCGGACTCAGCACGGTCTGGGGCGACACCGCGGTCCCGAGTCAGCTGGCGGATGTGGACAGCCAGGTGCACGCGGCCATCGCTGCCGTCGGCGGCACGTACGTGTCCATTGGGCAACCGCTCGCTGGCCATCCCGAGTGGATGCAGTCCGACGACGTGCACCCCAACTCGGAGGGCCAGTTCGCGCTCTTCGCCGCGGTGCAGAACGCCTTCCGCGCAGCGGGCCTGAAGGCCTGACGCTTCGCGGTGCGACGGGTGATGAACCGCCGGTTGGAGTCACCCCAGGTCTGCCGCTCAGCGAGCCTGTCTCGGCGCCCGGGTCGCCGGTCAGTCCCCGGTCAGTCGCCGACCAGCCGGGCCCCGTGCACCGGTCCGGTCGCCCGAACCACGTTGAGCCGCGCCGCCGAGAGGGCGACCTGCAGCTCGAGTGCGGCATCCAGGTCGGCCGCCAGGAAGGCGACCGTCGGTCCCGAGCCCGAGACGATCCCGGCCAGTGCGCCGTTCTGCTCGCCGAGCTCGATCACCTCGGTGAGCGAGGGCTGCAGATGCAGGGCCGCCGCCTGCAGGTCGTTGTGCATCGCGGCCGCCAGCATGGCCGGGTCACCTGCGCGCAGCGCCTGCAGCACGTCGGTGTCGACCGACGGCCGCGGGTCGACCGGGAAGATGTCTTGCGCGTGCCGCTCGCGGTGCCGGTCGAGCTCGGCGTAGACCTCGGGCGTCGAGAGCCCGAAGTCGGCGAGCGCGAGCACCCACTGGAAGGTGCCTTGAGCCAGCGCAGGCGACAACTCGTCGCCGCGCCCGGTGCCGATTGCGGTGCCGCCGGTGAGGGCGAAGGGCACGTCGGCTCCCAGCTTGCGGGCCAGCTCGAGCATGTCTTCGCGCGGCAACTCGGTGCCCCACAGCGCGTCGCAGGCGATGAGGGTGGCCGCGGCATCCGCCGATCCACCCCCCATGCCGCCGGTGACCGGCACGTGCTTGCCGATCTCGATGGATGCCCCGCCGCGATATCCGGTCTTGGCCGCGAGCAGGCGGGCCGCCTTGATCGCGATGTTGGCGCCATCGGTCGGCACCCGGCTGAGCTCGACACTGCCGCCCACCGTCACGTGGAAGTCGTCGGACTCCGCGACCCGCACCTCTTCGCACAGCGACACCGCCTGGTAGGCGATCGCCACGTCGTGGTAGCCGTCGTCGAGCTGGGCGCCCACCTTGAGGAAGACGTTGATCTTGCCCGGGGCCTTGACGTGCACCGTGCGGGAGGACGCCCGGGAGTTCATCCCACCACCCTAGGCGACTCGTGTTGCGCGCCTGGTGCGCCTGTGATCAAGCCGCGGTCAGCGCGCCCGGGCGATCGCCAGAAAGTCGCGCATGCCCAGCTGCTCGCCGCGCAGCGTCGGGTCGATCCCTGCCGATTCGAGGCGGGTGGATGCGGCGGCCGAGCCGCCGAGCTGCTCCGCCAGCGCCTGGCGCAGCATCTTGCGGCGCTGCCCGAACGCCCCGTCGACGAGTGCGAACACCTCGGCGCGCTCGGCGTCGGATCCGGGCAGCATCGCCGCGCGCGCGAACGACACCAGGATCGAGTCGACGTTGGGCACCGGCCAGAACACCTGCCTGCTCACCTGGCCGGCCGTCGACCAGGTTCCGTACCAGGCGGCCTTCACGCTCGGCGAGCCGTAGACCTTCGACCCCGGCTTGGCCGCGATGCGCTGGCCGACTTCGGCCTGCACCATCACCAGCGCGGTCTGCAGCGACGCCACGGTCTGCAGCAGGTGCAGCAGCACCGGAACGGACACGTTGTACGGCAGGTTCGCGACCAGCCGGGTCGGGGCTCCGGGCAGATTGGCGACCTTCATCGCGTCGTCGGTGAGCACGGTCAGACGGTCGGCGGCATCCGGGGCGAGCTCGGCGACGGTGGGTGGCAGCTGCGCAGCGAGACGCGGGTCGATCTCGACCGCGGTCACGCGAGCGCCGGCCTCGAGCAGGCCGAGCGTCAGCGAGCCGAGACCCGGCCCGACCTCGAGCACCTCGTCTGCCGGCTCGACGCCCGCGATCCTGACGATGCGGCGAACCGTGTTGCCGTCGACCACGAAGTTCTGCCCCAGCTTCTTGGTGGGCTGCAGGTCGAGCTGC
>DASTNC010000048.1:0-2541 GCA_035721225.1 Pseudolysinimonas sp. | reverse complement strand
GTCAGCGAGCCGAGACCCGGCCCGACCTCGAGCACCTCGTCTGCCGGCTCGACGCCCGCGATCCTGACGATGCGGCGAACCGTGTTGCCGTCGACCACGAAGTTCTGCCCCAGCTTCTTGGTGGGCTGCAGGTCGAGCTGCTCGGCGAGGTCGCGGATCTCAGCCGGGCCCAGAAGTGTCACGGGCGGCTCACGGGTGCGGCTCGAACGGCCCGGTCGGCGGGTCGACCGGTTCGTCGTCCCAGTGGCCGTAGACCAGCTCGGTGTTCGAGCTGATCTGCGCGGCCAGCATCGACGGATCCGTGCCGAGGTGGGCCGCCATCGCGCGCAGGGTGTGCGGGATCAGGTAGGCCGAGTTCGGGCGGCCGCGGAAGGGCATCGGGGTCAGGTAGGGGGCATCCGTCTCGATCAGAATGCGCGAGCGCGGGATGACCTCGAGCGCCTCACGCAGCGGCTGAGCGTTCTTGAACGTGACCGTGCCGGCGAACGAGAGGTACCAGCCCGAGTCGGCGACGATCTGGGCGAACTCGCGGTCGCCGCTGAAGCAGTGGAACACCGTCCGCTCGGGAGCGCCGACCCGTCGCATGGTCTGCAGAACGAGTTCGTGCGCGTCTCGATCGTGGATCTGCATGGCCAGATTCTGCTGCTTGGCCAGCTCGATGTGCGCCTCGAACGAGGCGAGCTGTGCGCGTTGCCCGGCGTCATCGGGCGTCCGGAAGAGGTCGAGCCCGGTCTCGCCGATCGCACGCACGCGCGACCGCGTGGCCAACTCGGCGATGCCGGCCAGGTGCTCGTCGAGAATGCCCGCGTTCGCCAGGGCGGGCGCCTCATTCGGATGCAGCGCGACCGCCGCGAGCACCCGCGGTTCGCGTGCGGCGATGTCGGCGCTCCACTTGGAGGTCTCGAGATCGGTGCCGACCTGCACGACACCGCGCACGCCGACGCTCGACGCGCGATCCAGTTGCTCGCGGTAGTCGAGCGGGGTGACCCCGTCTTGGATCTCGAGGTGCGTGTGATTGTCGTACACCGGCACGACCAGCGGTTCCGGGAGCGGCGGCCAATCGAGATGACGACTGGCACGGGCCGGATCCTCGGACCCGGCCTCACGCGCCCGCAGGAAGGGCTCGGTCACGCGGCCCCTGCAGAAGCGGGAACGGGCTCCTCGATGCGCGGGAACAACCCGGTGAGCGCCGAGACCGTGCTGCCGACCGGCAGCTGCCCCCACTCGCCGGCGGCCCGGATCGGCTGCGCGGTCAGGGCGCCCAGCGACGCCTCCGCACCGAGTGCCGACCACAGCGTCGTCGTCGCCTTCGGGATAACGGGGCTCAGCAGCACCGCGAGCGCGCGCAGTCCCTCCGACGCGGTGTAGAGCACGGTGCCGAGTCGCGCCGCCGCCGCCGAATCGTCGGCCGCGGCCTTCGCGATCACCCAGGGCTGCTGCTCGGTGATGTAGCCGTTGAGCTCGTCGACGATGGTCCAGATCGCGGCGGTCGCCTCGTGGATGGCGAACCGCTCGATCGCGGCGTCGGCCGCGGCCGCAGCGGCCTCGACCGTGCGCTGGATGGCGAGGTCGGCATCCAGGTACTCCGACGCGGCCGGAACCGCGCCGTCGCAGTAGCGCGTCACCATCGCCACCACGCGCGAGGCGAGGTTGCCGAAGCCGTTGGCGAGCTCGGCCTGGTATCGGGCCGACAGGTCTTCCCAGCTGAACGAGCCGTCTTGCCCGAACGAGATCGCGCGCAAGAAGTAGTAGCGGAACGCGTCGCTGCCGAACACCTCGGTGATCTGCTGCGGGGCGATGCCGGTCAGCTTCGACTTGCTCATCTTCTCGCCGCCGACCAGCAGCCAGCCGTGCCCGAAGACGCGCTTCGGCACGGGCAGCCCTGCCGCCATCAGCATGGCCGGCCAGATCACGGCGTGGAAGCGCGCGATGTCTTTGCCGACCAGGTGGTTCGCAGGCCAGCGACGGCGAAACTCCTCGCGGCGCTCCGGGTCGCCATAGCCGACCGCGGTCACGTAGTTCAACAGCGCGTCGAACCAGACGTAGATGACATGCTCGTGATCCCACGGCACCGGGATACCCCAGTCGAAGCTCGACCGCGAGATCGACAGGTCTTCGAGCCCCTGCTTCACGAACTGGATGATCTCGTTGCGCACGCTCTCGGGCTGCACGAAGTCGGGCTGGCTCTCGTAGAGGTCGAGCAGCTGCTGCTCGAAGTCGCTCATCCTGAAGAAGTAGTTCTTCTCTTTGAGCACCTCGACTGGCCGCGAGTGGATCGCGCAGACCAGCTGCCCCGCGTAGTCGCCCGTCTCGGTCTCGACCAGCTCGTCGCGCGACTTGTACTCCTCGCAGCCGACGCAGTAGTAGCCCTCGTAGACGCCCTCATAGATGTGGCCGTCGTCGTAGAGCTGCTGGATGAATGCCGCGACGCCCTTCTCGTGGCGCTCATCGGTGGTGCGGATGTAGTCGTCGTTGGCGATGTCCACGGTCTGCAGCAACGGCTTCCACGCGCTCTCGACGAGCCGGTCCGCCCACTGCTTC
>DASTNC010000047.1:0-13766 GCA_035721225.1 Pseudolysinimonas sp. | reverse complement strand
GGTGGTCTACGTCGAGCAGTCCCAGCGGCGCATCCCCGTGGAGTACGCGAAGCGGATGGTCGGCCGGCGGACGTACGGCGGCAACAACACGTACATCCCGATCAAGGTGAACATGGCGGGCGTCGTGCCGGTCATCTTCGCCTCGAGCCTGCTGTACCTGCCGGCGCTGATCGCGCAGTTCAACCAGCCGGCGAACGGTCAGGTGCCGCCCGCATGGGTCACTTGGATCCAGAACTACCTGACGACCGGCGACCACCCGCTGTACATGCTGCTGTACTTCCTGCTCATCGTCGGGTTCACCTACTTCTATGTGGCGATCACCTTCAACCCGGATGAGGTGGCCGACAACATGAAGAAGTACGGCGGCTTCATCCCCGGCATCCGTGCCGGACGTCCGACGGCCGAGTACCTCGACTACGTGCTGACCCGGGTGACGCTCCCCGGCTCCATCTACCTCGGCCTGATCGCGCTCGTGCCTCTCATCGCGCTCGGCCTGGTGGGCGCCGACCAGAACTTCCCCTTCGGCGGCACGAGCATCCTGATCATGGTCGGTGTCGGCCTCGAGACGGTGAAGCAGATCGACTCGCAGCTCCAGCAGCGGCACTACGAGGGCCTCCTCCGGTGAGCCGGTTCCTCATCGTCGGCCCTCCAGGGGTCGGCAAGGGGACGCAAGCGGCTCGCATTTCGGAGGCTTTCGGCATCCCGACCATCTCGACGGGCGACATCTTCCGTTCGAATATCGCGCAGGGCACGGAGCTGGGCAAGCAGGTGAAGGCGATCGTGGACGCCGGGGACTACGTGCCCGACACGCTGACGAACGCGCTGGTCGAAGACCGTCTGCGTTCTGCGGATGCGGCCGATGGGTTCCTGCTCGACGGATACCCCCGAACGCCCGACCAGGTGCAGCACCTCGACGCGCTGCTCGCGGCGAACGGCCAGGCCCTGGATGCGGTCATCCGCCTGCTCGCCGACCGCGAAGAGATCGTGCGTCGGCTGCGCAAGCGCGCGCTCGAGCAGGGCCGTGCCGACGACTCCGAGGAAGCCATCCGCCACCGTCAGGAGGTCTACCAGCGCGAGACGGAGCCGGTCGTGGCGATGTACCTCGACCGCGGTGTGCTGGTCGAGGTCGACGGCCTGGGCGAGATCGACGAGGTCACCCAGCGGATCTTCACCCGTCTGGCCGAGCGGGGCATCAGCGACGCTCGCGCCGGCGAAAGCGACGACCGGAGAGCGTAGCTCGTCGGCGCCGGGATCGCGGGAACACGCACCGGCGTGTTCGCTCATAGCTCCACCGGGCGACTTGGCCAAAACGTTCCGCATGCCGTAGGCTCGATCTTTGGTGCTTTGGGCTCGCTTCGTGCGCGTCGCGGCATCGACAAACCCAACCCCGCCAGAAATGGCACTCCGCACGACCAGTGCGACTACGTGAGCGATTAAAGAAGGTATGGCCAAAAAAGACGGCGTCATCGAGATCGAGGGCTCGGTTGTCGAAGCTCTTCCCAACGCGATGTTCCGCGTTGAGTTGACCAACGGCCACAAGGTTCTCGCGCACATCTCGGGAAAGATGCGCCAGCACTACATCCGCATCCTCCCCGAGGACCGCGTGATCGTGGAGCTGAGCCCCTACGACCTGACCCGTGGCCGGATCGTCTACCGCTACAAGTAGTCCGCTGGAAAGTAACGGTTCCGGTTGCGACCGGTTCACGATGACAGCGAGAAGAGAAGAACAATGAAGGTCAACCCCAGCGTCAAGCCGATCTGCGATCACTGCAAGGTGATCCGCCGCAACGGCCGCGTCATGGTCATCTGCAAGAACAACCCCCGGCACAAGCAGCGCCAGGGCTAGTTCCCACAACTCACTACGCATCCAGCATCACCAGGATCCGCGGAAACGCGGTGACACCCCGGGTCGGGAGGCCCGAGCACCGGTGACGCCCAGACCTCCCGACTCTCTCAAGGAGAAGCCACCATGGCACGTCTTGCCGGCGTGGACATCCCGCGCGAAAAGCGCGTGGAAGTCGCACTGACATACATCTACGGAGTGGGCCGCACGCGCGCCCTCACCACTCTGAAAGACACCGGGATCTCCGGTGACGTCCGCGTCAAGGATCTGACCGACGACCAGCTGATCCTGCTCCGCGACTACATCGAGGGCAACTACAAGGTCGAGGGCGACCTGCGCCGCGAGGTGCAGGCCGACATCCGCCGCAAGGTCGAGATCGGCTCGTACCAGGGCATCCGCCACCGTCGCGGTCTGCCCGTGCACGGCCAGCGCACCAAGACCAACGCCCGTACCCGCAAGGGACCGAAGCGCACCGTCGCCGGCAAGAAGAAGGCAGGCAAGAAGTAATGGCCACCCCGAAGGCAGCCGCAGGCCGCAAGCCGCGCCGCAAAGAGAAGAAGAACATCGCCGTGGGCCAGGCCCACATCAAGTCGACGTTCAACAACACCGTCGTCTCGATCACCGACCCCTCGGGAGCGGTCATCGCGTGGTCCTCCGGCGGCGACGTCGGCTTCAAGGGTTCGCGCAAGTCCACTCCGTATGCGGCGGGCATGGCGGCCGAATCCGCCGCGCGCAAGGCCCAGGAGAACGGCATGAAGAAGGTCGACGTCTTCGTCAAAGGGCCGGGCTCGGGTCGTGAGACGGCGATCCGTTCGCTGCAGTCGGCCGGCCTCGAGGTCGGATCGATCAACGACGTGACGCCTCAGGCTCACAACGGGGTTCGTCCGCCCAAGCGCCGCCGCGTCTGATCCCTGGCGTTCCTCTGAAGCGGTTCAGAGGAACGCATCGGAATGCGGCGCGCGCGAGCGCCGCATTCCTCCCGGCCGCCGCTGCGCGACGGGCCGAAAAGCTTCACCAGAACTTCACAACTCAAAACAACGGCGGTCTAGCCACCCGCTGATCTTCCGTGAGTGCCATATGGCGGGCACTCTCGCCGAAAGGAATCCCACGTGCTTATTGCACAGCGACCCACCCTGTCCGAAGAGAGCATCTCCGAGTTCCGGTCCCGTTTCGTGATCGAGCCCCTTGAGCCCGGTTTCGGATACACCCTGGGCAACTCACTGCGCCGCACCCTGCTGTCGTCCATTCCGGGCGCTGCCGTGACGAGCATCCGCATCGACGGCATCCAGCACGAGTTCGACACCATTCCCGGTGTCAAAGAAGACGTCGTCGAGATCGTCCTCAACATCAAGAACCTCACCGTCTCGAGCGAGCACGACGAGCCCATCACGGCCTACCTGCGCAAGCAGGGCGCCGGCCAGGTGACGGCGGCCGACATCTCCGCTCCGGCGGGCGTCGAGATCCACAACCCGGAGCTCGTCATCGCCACGCTCAACGACAAGGCGAAGTTCGAGCTCGAGCTGACGATCGAGCGCGGCCGCGGCTACGTGTCGGCGACCCAGAACCGCAGCGAGTTCAGCGAGGCGGGCCAGATCCCGATCGACTCGATCTACTCGCCCGTGCTGAAGGTGACCTACCGCGTCGAGGCGACTCGTGCCGGTGAGCGCACCGACTTCGACCGCCTGGTCGTGGATGTCGAGACCAAGAGCGCGATCACCCCGCGCGACGCGATCGCCTCGGCCGGCCGCACGCTGGTCGAGCTGTTCGGCCTCGCGCGCGAGCTGAACGCCGCCGCCGAGGGCATCGAGATCGGGCCCGCACCGGTCGACGCCGTGCTCTCGAGCGAGCTGAGCATGCCGATCGAAGACCTCGACCTCAGCGTGCGCAGCTACAACTGCCTCAAGCGCGAGGGCATCAACACGGTCAGCGAGCTCGTCGCCCTGTCGGAGACGCAACTCATGAACATCCGCAACTTCGGTCAGAAGTCCGTCGATGAGGTCAAGGACAAGCTCGTCGAGCTCGGCCTGTCGCTCAAAGACAGCGTCCCCGGCTTCGACGGGGCGCACTTCTACGGCGGCTACGACGACGACGAGAGCATCTAAGACCGCGGCTTCCGCGATCTGACGACTCGATACCTGGAGAACCAAGACAATGCCTCAGCCCACCAAGGGTCCCCGTCTCGGGGGCGGTCCGGCGCACGAGCGCCTGCTGCTCGCGAACCTCGCCGCTGCCCTCTTCACGCACCGGAGCATCCAGACCACCGAGACCAAGGCCAAGCGCCTGCGTCCGCTGGCGGAGCGCCTCATCACCTTCGCCAAGCGCGGCGACCTGCACGCGCGTCGCCGCGTGTTGAGCATCATCTCGGACAAGGGCGTCGTGCACGAGCTCTTCACCGAGATCGCGCCGCTCGTCGCCGAGCGCGAAGGCGGATACACCCGCATCATCAAGACCGGCTACCGCAAGGGCGACAACGCCCCGATGGCCGTGATCGAGCTCGTGCTCGAGCCCGTGAGCAAGAAGCCGGCCAGCTCGAAGAAGTCGGCGGCCCGCGCGAATGTCACGCCGGCCAAGGCCGCGGCCGCCCCGGCTGCCGAGACCCCGGCTCAGGAGGCGGCCATCGCCGCGGATGACGAGGAGATCGTCGCCGAGACCGGTGCCGACTCCGCGGATGACGCCGCGACCGTCGAGGCCGCCGAGGCGAGCGAGGTCGAGGCCACCGAGTCGGCGACGCCCGACGAGGCGGTCGCCGAAGCGGAGCCCGACATCGCGGTGCCGGCCGACGGCGCCGAGGCCTACAAGGCGTAGCTCTTTCGCAGCATTCGGAACGGGTCCGGCCATCGCGCCGGGCCCGTTCCTGCATGTCTGACGCAGAGCTTGCGGCTCTGACCTCTAGAACGGGACGGGCAGCGACAGGTTCGAGCGCTCGTCGCGCAGCGGCGGCAGGTCGGCGAGGCGCTTGAGCGCATCTTCGATCGTGCCGGCGAAGACCTTGGCGCCCGAGGACCCGAAATGGATCTGATCACGTGCCAGCAGAGGCAGGATCGATTGCGCCGCATCGTGCCAGTTCGCCAGCTCGACGTTGCGGTAGCTCTGCGCGAAGGCGGTCAGGATGGCGTTGTTGGGGTCGATCCAATTGCGCGGCGCCTGCGCGTTGATGAGCACAAGTTCGCGCTGCGGTCCGATCTGAGCCCTCAGCTGCTCGAGCATGGAGCGGTCGATCGGACCGTTGGTGGCGAGACCGATCACGACGATCTTGCGCAGGGAGCCGGCGTTGAGGTCGGCCTGCAGAATCCCCGGAGCCGTTCCGAGATGGCGCGAGACCACCGCGTCGATCGAGACACCCGGCAGCTGCGCCTCGAGCGTCGGGGCGGCGGCGAGCATGACCGAGTCTCCGATGGCCGTGATCTGGTCGCCCGCCGGCTCGGGGGCCGCCGTGGGGGAGGCAGTCGGCGAGGCGCCGGTGCGGGAACCGGGCGCCGGGGACGAACTGGCATCCCGGATGGCCTGCTGCCCGGCCTCGACGACGGCCTGGGTCTCGCCGACGCCCGGGTCGGAGACGAGGGCGGCTGCCGTTCCGGTTGCCGCCGCGAGCACCAGCACGACGGCAGCAGCGGTCGCGCCGAGGCGCGCAAGGCGGCCCCGGATCGCCGGCACGCGCCATGCCGAACGGATGCTGCGCCACGCTCCTCCGAAACCGAGGCGGCGGATCGGCTGCTCGACGAAGCGGTACGAGAGCGCGGCGGCCACGACGCTGATCGCCAGGGCGATGCCGCCGAGCGCCCAGCCGGGCGCACCGCTGCGCTGCCAACTGGGAAGCGCGCTCACCACGAGCACGAACACCGGCCAGTGCCAGAGGTAGAGGCCGTAACTGCGCGCGCCGACCCACCGCAGCACGCTCAGGTCGAGCAGGCGCGCGAGCGGTGTGCTCGGCACCAGGAGCGTCGCGATCACGACGGCGGTCAGCACGGCGACGATCACCAGGCCGCCGCGGAACACGAACGGCGCATCCCCGGGCATCAGCCCCGCGAAACCGAGCAGGGCGAGCAGCGCGATCGGACCCGTGACCCCGATCACGCGACGGGCCGCGCGCGGCCACTCCAGCAGGCGCCGCGGCCACGAGACCGCCACCAGCGCCAGGAACGCGCCGATGGCGAGCCCGAACGCGTGGGCGTCGGTGCCGTAGTACACGCGGTTCGGATCCGCCGGGGTGTAGAGCACGGCCATCGCGACGGCCGAGGCGGCGGCGAGCAGGCCGACCAGAATCAGGCGGAGCGGGCGCGGCATCCTGACCAGCACGAGCACGAGCAGCAGCGGCCAGACCAGGTAGAACTGCTCCTCGACCGCCAGCGACCAGAGGTTGCGGAACAGTTCGGGCAGGCTGTCGCCGAAGTAGCTCGACCCGGCCGCGAGCAGCAGCCAGTTGCTGCTGAAGGTCGCGGCGCCGAGCACCTGCAACCCGAGTCCGACCAGTACGTCGCCGCCGATCGCCCAGGCCGCCGTGCAGCAGACCAGCACGAGCACGACGAGCGCGGGCAGCAGACGGCGGGCGCGGCGAGCCCAGAACGCGCTCAGGCGGATCCGACCGGTCTCGGTGCGCTCGCGCAGCAGAAGCGTGGTGATCAGGTATCCACTGACCACGAAGAACAGATCGACGCCGAGGTAGCCGCCGATCGTGGTCCCGGGCGTCAGGTGGAACAGGATGACCAGGGTCACGGCGATCGCGCGCACCCCGTCGAGCCCGGCCACGCGGAACGGCGTCGCGACCTCGGGCGCCGCGCGCCAGGCGGCGGACGGCGCGCGCGGACGCCGCGCGGCGGCGAGCAGGGTTCTGGGCGCTTTCATGTCGGGTCCAACGGCCCAGCGTAGCCGCCGTTCTAGAATCGCCAGGGTGAACGGCGCGGAACAGACCCCGAGCTCGCCGGACGACCTCATCCGTCTCCGCCTCGACGTCGCCTACGACGGCACCGACTTCTCGGGCTGGGCGATCCAACCCAAGCTGCGCACGGTGCAGGGTGAACTCGAGGCGGCCCTGGCCACGGTCTTCGGCAAGCACGGCACGCCACCGCGGCTGACCGTCGCGGGCCGTACCGATGTCGGCGTGCACGCACTCGGCCAGGTGGTCCATCTCGACCTGACGCCCGCGCAGCTGGCCAGCCTCGACCGGCCGCACCGCGGCGGCGCGGCGGCAGCACGCTCGCTCGGGCCCGACGCGCTGGGGCGCCGGCTGAACGGCATCGCCGGCCTGAAGTCCGACATCGTGGTCACGCGCAGCGCCCTCGCCGACGAGGGCTTCGATGCGCGCTTCTCGGCACTGTGGCGGCGTTACGAGTACCGCATCGCCGACCCGGTGGCATTGCACGACCCGCGCCGCCGCAATCACACGCTCTGGCATCCGGCAGACCTCGACGTCGAGGCAATGGATGCTGCCGCCCACTCCCTGCTCGGACTCCACGACTTCGCGTCGTACTGCCGGCCCCGGCCGGGCGCCACCACGATCCGCACGCTGCAGGATTTTCGCTGGAGCCGCGACGCCGACGGAGTGCTGGTGGCGACCGTGCAAGCCGACGCGTTCTGCCACAGCATGGTGCGCGCTCTGGTGGGGGCGTGCGTGGCGGCCGGCGAGGCGAAACTGCCGGTCGAGCGGGTCGCGGGTATCCGCGACGAGGCCACACGGGGCAGCGAGTTCATCGTGATGCCGGCCCGTGGCCTCAGCCTGCTCGAGGTGGGCTACCCCGACGCCGCCGAACTGGCGGAACGCGCCATCCAGACCCGCACCAGGCGGCAGGCCGCGGAGGCCGGCGGGTTCGACAAGAACGACCCGATCGACTAGTCTTACGAGGTTGCCCGCGATTCTCGCGAGCACGTTGAGCCCTCCACCGTCGGGTTCCAGGCCATCGGATCTGGAACGCACACCGGAGCGGGATTCACGAACACCTCGACAGAAAGCAGTCATTCCGTGACGCGTACGTTCAGCCCCAAGCCGGCGGACATCAAGCGCGAGTGGATCGTCATCGACGCCACCGACGTCGTGCTCGGCCGCCTCGCCAGCCACACCGCCGCCATCCTGCGCGGCAAGCACAAGCCCACCTTCGCTCCGCACATGGACATGGGTGACTTCGTGATCATCGTCAACGCCGAGAAGATCGCCCTCACCGGCCAGAAGCTCGAGAAGAAGCTGGCGTACCGCCACTCGGGCTACCCGGGCGGGCTCACCAGCGAGACCTACATCGAGATGCTCGAGAAGCACCCGACCCGCGCGGTCGAGAAGGCCGTGCGCGGCATGCTTCCGAAGAACTCGCTGGGCCGCGCCCAGATCAAGAAGCTGAAGGTCTACGCGGGCGCCGAGCACCCGCACGCCGCTCAGCAGCCGAAGACCTACACCCTGGGCCAGGTCGCGCAGTAGCGCGCCGCCACCGCGAACACAGACTTCCAAGGACAGAGAACAACATGGCAAGCATCGAAGAAGCCCTTCCCGAAGAGCTCGTGCAGAGCTTCACGACCGAGACGCCCGTCGAGGAGGCCCCCAAGGCTCCTCGCCCCGTGCTGAGCGTCCCCGGCTCGGCCGTGGGCCGCCGCAAAGAGGCGATCGCCCGTGCGCGCCTCACCCCGGGCACCGGCACCTTCCTGGTGAACGGCCGCACGCTCGAGGAGTACTTCCCCAACAAGCTGCACCAGCAGCTGATCAACGACCCGTTCAAGGTGCTCGACCTGCTCGGCAGCTACGACGTGATCGTCAAGATCACCGGTGGCGGCCCCTCCGGTCAGGCCGGTGCGCTGCGTCTCGCGATCGCCCGCGCGCTGAACGAGATCGACCGCGAGAACAACCGCCCCGCCCTCAAGAAGGCCGGCTTCCTCACTCGTGACGCCCGCGTCATCGAGCGCAAGAAGGCGGGTCTCAAGAAGGCTCGCAAGGCCTCGCAGTTCTCGAAGCGGTAACCAGCTCCGGCATCCCATGCCCCGCCTCTTCGGAACCGACGGCGTTCGAGGGCTGGCCAACGGTGAGATCATCACCGCAGACCTCGCCCTCGGGCTCGCGCAGGCTGCTGCCTTCGTGCTGACCCGCGGTCGGCACGCCGACGAGCTGCGCGCCCAGGGCAAGCGGCCCCGCGCCGTGCTGGCCCGCGATCCTCGCGTTTCGGGCGAGTTCATCTCGGCCGCCGTCGCCGCCGGGCTGGCCAGCTCGGGCATCGACGTGCTCGACGCCGGCGTCATCCCGACTCCTGCCGCCGCGTTCCTGGTGGCGGATGTCGAGGCCGACTTCGGTGTGATGGTCTCGGCCTCGCACAACCCGGCCGCCGACAACGGCATCAAGTTCTTCGCCCTCGGCGGCACGAAGCTGCCGGATGACGTGGAGGACCGCATCGAGGTCGCCCTCGATCAGCCCAAGATGACGCCCACCGGCAGCGGGGTCGGCCGCATCCGGCGCTTCGCCGACGCCGAGGATCGCTACGTCGTGCACCTGATCTCGACCCTCGACGTGCGCCTCGACGGCCTGCACGTGGTGATCGACGCCGCGCACGGCGCCGCCGCCGGCGTCTCGCCCGAGGTGTTCGCTCTGGCGGGTGCGAAGGTCACCGTCATCGGCGCGGACCCCGACGGCATGAACATCAACGACGGCGTCGGCTCGACCCATCTCGAGGGGCTCCGCGCCGCGGTGCTCGAGCACGGAGCCGACCTGGGCATCGCGCACGACGGCGACGCCGACCGCTGCCTCGCGGTGGATGCCGCGGGCAACGTGGTCGACGGCGACCAGATGATGGCGATCCTCGCGGTGTCGCTCAAGCAGCGCGGGCTGCTGGCCCGTGACGCGCTGGTGGCGACGGTGATGAGCAATCTCGGCCTGCGGCGTGCGATGGCCGAGCACGGCATCCGGCTGCTCGAGACCAAGGTGGGCGACCGCTATGTGCTCGAAGAACTCGACGCGCAAGAGCTGAGTCTGGGCGGCGAGCAGTCGGGGCACATCATCTTCCGCGATCACGCGACGACCGGCGACGGCATCCTGACCGGACTGCAGGTGGCCGCCGAGCTGGCGCGCACCGGCAAGTCCCTGGCCGAGCTGGCCGCCATCATGACCGTGTATCCGCAGGTTCTGGTGAATGTGCCGGGTGTCGACCAGCACGCACTGGGCGCGGACTCCGGCGTGGCCGACGCCGTGCGCGCTGCGGAGGCGGAGCTCGGCGACACGGGCCGGGTGCTGCTGCGACCGTCCGGAACCGAGCCGCTCGTGCGCGTCATGGTGGAGGCCGCCGATCACGAGGCGGCGTCGGCCATCGCCGAGCGACTGGCCGCCGTCGTGCGCGATCGGCTCACGATCTCGGCCTGACCAGTGGCAGACTCGATGCATGCCCTTGCACGGAGAATACGCACCGAGTACCGCGGGCTGGGCCCGCGAGCAGGCCGAGACCTACGAGGCCAGCGGCGGAACCGAGGCGACCGAACTGCGGGGCATGCCGGTCGTGGTGCTGACCTCGGTGGGTGCCAAGTCGGGGCTGCTGCGCAAGACGGCGCTGATGCGTGTGGAGCACGACGGGCAGTACGCGGTGGTCGCCTCGCTGGGCGGGGCTCCGAAGCATCCGGTCTGGTACTTCAATCTCGTGAAGAACCCGCACGTCGAACTGCAGGATGGGGCTGAGAAGCACGACTACCTGGCCCGTGAAGTGACCGGGGAGGAGAAGGCCGTGTGGTGGGAGCGCGCCGTCGCGGCGTATCCGCCCTATGCCGACTACCAGAAGAAGACGGATCGGCAGATCCCGGTCTTCGTGCTGGAACGCGTGCCGGAGCCTTCCGCCTAGAGCTTGCGCAGCAGCACGCTCGACACCGTGTGGTCGGCGTCCTTGCGCAGCACCAGCGAGGCACGGGCGCGGGTCGGCAGCACGTTCTGAGCCAGGTTGGGTCCGTTGATCTCGCGCCAGATCGACTGGGCGCGCTCCACGGCCTCCGGTTCGCTCAGGTCGGCGTAGCGGTGGAAGTACGACTTCGGGTCGGTGAAGGCGCCGCGCTGCAGGCGCAGGAAGCGCTCGACGTACCAGCGCTCGATGTCGCTGGTGCGGGCATCCACATAGATCGAGAAGTCGAAGAGGTCGCTCACCGCGAGCCGGGTGCCCGGCGAGGGAGGCTGCAGCACATTCAGCCCCTCGACGATCAGGATGTCGGGCTGGTTCACGACGATCTCGGCCTTGGGCACGATGTCATAACTCAGGTGGGAGTAGAAGGGGGCGCGCACCTCGGGGGCGCCGCTCTTCACCCGGCTGACGAAGCGCAGCAGCGCCCTCCGGTCGTAGCTCTCGGGAAAGCCCTTGCGCTGCATCAGCCCGCGCCGCTCGAGCTCGGCGTTCGGGAACAGGAATCCGTCGGTGGTCACCAGTTCGACCCGAGGGGTGTCGTCCCAGCGGCTGAGCAGGGCGCGCAGCAGGCGGGCGGTGGTCGACTTGCCGACCGCGACCGAGCCGGCGACCCCGATCACGAACGGCGTCTGCTGCGGCGGCTGGCGCAGGAAGGCGGTCGCCGCCTCGCCGGTCGCCCGCGCGCCGGTGGCGTAGAGGTTGAGCAGTCGGCTCAGGGGAACGTAGACGTCGGACACCTCGGTGAGGTCGAGGGTGTCTCCGAGTCCGCGAAGGTGGACGATCTCGGTCTCGGTCAGGGGCAGTGGCACGCTCGGGGCGAGGTCGGCCCACTCGGAGCGGCTGATCTCGAGGAACGGGGTCTCGCCGCCGGAATGCGTCGGGTCGGACATCCGCTCAATGCTATCCCGGGGGCGCAGCGCGGCGGCGTGTACGTCGCGCGGAGCCCGCTGCGCCGCAGAAGCGGCGTCGCAGCCAGCGCGATACCGCGCCACGTAGAATCGGGCGCATGTGTGGAATCGTGGGCTACGTCGGCCCGGGCAGCGCGATCGACGTGCTCCTCGGGGGTCTGAAGCGGCAGGAGTACCGCGGCTACGACTCCGCAGGCGTCGCGGTCATCGACGATGCGGGGCGGCTCGAGACCCGCAAGCGCGCCGGCAAGCTGAGCGTGCTGCTGGGCGACCTGGCCGACTCGGTCATGGACGACGGCCACACCGGCATCGGCCACACCCGCTGGGCGACCCACGGAGGCCCGACCGACGTCAACGCCCACCCGCACCTCGGCGACGACGGCAAACTCGCGCTCATCCACAACGGGATCATCGAGAACTTCGCCGAGTTGAGGCAGGAGGTCGTGGATGCCGGGGGCCAGTTCACCAGTGAGACCGACAGCGAGGTCGCGGCCCTGCTCGTCGGGGCCCTCTACCGCGAAACCGGAGACCTGACCGAGGCGATGCGCCGCGTCGTCACCCGCCTCGAAGGCGCGTTCACGCTGCTGGTCATGCACCAGGACGAGCCCGGCGTCGTGGTGGGCGCGCGCCGCAACTCGCCGCTGGTCGTCGGTCTCGGCGATGGCGAGAACTTCCTGGGTTCCGACGTCGCGGCCTTCGTCGAGCACACCCGCAAGGCGCTCGAGATCGGCCAGGACCAGATCGTGACGATCCGGCCGGATTCGGTGCAGGTGATGGATTTCGCCGGAACCCCCGTCACCCCCAATGCCTTCGAGATCGCGTGGGATGCCTCAGCCGCCGAGAAGGGCGGCTGGCCGAGCTTCATGAAGAAGGAGATCAGCGAGGAGCCCGAGGCGGTCGCCAAGACGCTGATCGGCCGCGTGCACGACGGAGTCGTCGTGCTGCCCGAACTCGATTCGCTCGCCGAGGTGCTCGCCGACATCGATCGGGTGGTGATCATCGCCTGCGGCACGGCCGCGTACGCCGGGATGCTGGGCAAGTACGCGATCGAGGCCTGGGCCCGCGTGCCGGTCGACGTCGAGCTGTCGCACGAGTTCCGCTACCGCGACCCGGTGCTCAGCCCGCGCACCCTGGTGGTCTCGGTGAGCCAGTCCGGCGAGACCATGGACACCCTGATGGCGGTCAAGTACGCCCGCGAACAGGGCGCCCGCACGCTGGCGATCTGCAACACGCAGGGTTCGACGATCCCGCGCGAATCCGATGCCGTGCTCTACACCCACGCCGGCCCCGAGGTCGCAGTGGCTTCGACCAAGGCCTTCGTCGCGCAGGTGACCGCGCTCTACCTGCTCGGCCTGTATCTCGCGCAGCGCCGTGGCACGCTCAGCGCCGACCGGGTCGCCGAGCAGGTCGCCGAGCTGCAGGACCTGCCCGACAAGCTCGACCAGGTGGTCGAGTCGGCGTCGTCGCGCATCGCCGATCTGGCGCACTGGATGGGCGACACGCAGTCGGTGCTCTTCCTGGGCCGCAACGTCGGCTATCCGATCGCTCTTGAGGGTGCGCTCAAGCTCAAGGAGCTCGCGTACATCCACGCAGAGGGGTTCGCCGCGGGGGAGCTGAAGCACGGTCCGATCGCGCTCATCGAGCCGGGGCAGATCGTCTTCGTCATCGTGCCGAGCCCGCGCGACCCGTCGTCGCTGCATCCGAAGGTGGTGTCGAACATCCAGGAGATCCGTGCCCGGGGCGCCCGCGTCATCGCAATCGCCGAGATCGGCGATGTGGCGGTCGTGCCGTTCGCCGATGAGGTGATCCGCATCCCGTTCGCCGCCCCGTTGTTCGAGCCGCTGCTCGCGGTGGTGCCGCTGCACATCTTCGGGATGGAGCTCGCCACCGCCAAGGGGCTCGACGTGGATCAGCCGCGCAACCTGGCGAAGTCGGTCACGGTCGAGTAGCGCGCTCTCGGCTTCCGAGACAATAGCGGCATGGCAATCGCGGGCATCGGCGTCGACGTGGTCGATCTGGCGCGTTTCGAGCGGGCGATGACCCGCACCCCGGCGCTGCGCGAGCGGTTGTTCGCCGTCGGCGAACGGCAGAAGCCGCTTCCGTCGCTGGCGGCCCGGTTCGCCGCCAAGGAGGCCTTCATGAAGGCCCTGGGCGAGTCGACCGGCGTGCAGT
>DASTNC010000046.1:0-3569 GCA_035721225.1 Pseudolysinimonas sp. | reverse complement strand
CGACTCGATCGCGCACCTCGACCGGGCGTTCGACATGATCGCAGACGCCGGCGCCACGTCGGTCGCCTATTCCGCGCTTCACCTGCGCACCGGTGCGCGGGAGTGGTACCTGGCGTGGCTCGCGCACGAGCATCCCGAGCTGGTCGGGCGCTACGCCGACATGTACCGGGACAGCGCATACGCAGCCCAGGAGTACCGTCGCTGGCTCGCGAATCGCGTGCGGCCGCTGCTGCGAAAGCACGGGCTTGACCGTCCGGTTCGACGGGATCCCGCCACAGGTGCGGGGCGAGCGGCCGGAGCCATCAGCGTGCGGCGGGCCGAGGCTCGGGGGCTGATCGCGGCCGAACTGAGCCCGGCCGCGGCGGTCGCCATCCAGCCGACCCTGTTCTGACCGGCCATTTTCTCAGTACCAGCCTCGGGGTCAGGATGTACCCCATCCACCTAAACTTGCTCCATGAGCGTCACCGATCACGCCGCGACATCCACGTCGTGGGCTCCCGGAGCGGACCAGGACCAACATCACGGGCCGCCCCCGCCCAGTCGCGTTCGTCTTGCCCTGCTCGACGATCACGAGGTGCTTCTCGACAGCCTCAGCAGCTGGATCGGCCAGCACGCCCTCGATTTCGACGTCGTGCTCTCGGCAGCCACCTGGCTGCAGCTCGTGCACAGCCCCGCGTTCCCGACGGAGCTCGTCTTCATCGACTTCCAACTCAAAGAGGCGGTCTCGATCGAGGCGCGGGTGCGCACCTGTCGCGCCGCCGGGGCCAAGGTGATCGTGCTCTCGAGCCTCGACACCGACGAAGCCCGCGAGCGAGCGCTGGCGGCAGGCGCCGCCGATTTCCTGTCCAAGTCGGTCCCGATGGCGCAGGTGATGGATGCGGCGCGCCGCGTGATGGGCATGGCCAGCGACGGCGCCCACCCGCATCCCTGGCGCCCCCTGCCGGTCGGCGCCACTCCGCAGATCACGCCCAAGCTGAGCCACGGCGAGGAGGAGGCGTTCAAGCTCTACGTCTCGGGCCTTAGCACGACCGAGGTCGCCGCGCAGATGAACGTGCAGTACGAGACGGCGAAGACCTATCTGCGCCGCGTGCGCGAGAAGTACGCCAAGGTTGGCCGGCCGGCGAGCAAGAAGGCGGATCTGATCCGCCGCGCGGCCGAAGACGGGTATCTCGAGTGAGCGACTTCGAATCGTGAGCGCCGAACAGATGCGGACGAGTTGAGTGGCGAAGCTGTATTTCCGCTATGGGGCGATGAACAGCGGCAAGAGCACGGCGCTGCTGCAAGCCGCATACAACTACGAGGAGCGCGATCAGCGCGTGCTGCTCGCGAAGCCGGCCATCGACTCGCGCGGCGACAACGCGATCGTGTCGAGGCTGGGCGCGAGCCGCACCGTCGACTTCACGATCGCGCCCGAAGAAGACGTGCTCGCCCGCTTCATGCGCGAGCGCGCGAGAGTCATCCGGGAGTCGTCGCAGGATGTCAGCTGCTTCCTGGTCGATGAGGCGCAGTTCCTGAGCGAGTCGCAGGTCGACGACCTGCTGCGGATCGCGATCGAAGAAGACGTGCCCGTGCTGGCCTACGGCATCCGCACCGACTTTCAGACGGTCGCCTTTCCCGGCAGTCGCCGGCTGCTCGAGATCGCGCACTCGCTCGAAGAGCTCAAAACCATCTGCCGGTGCGGCCGCAAGGCCATGTTCAACGCCCGCAAGGTCGACGGGGTCTTCGTGTTCGACGGCGATCAGGTCGCGATCGATGGTGCGCGCGAGGTCAGCTACGAGCCCCTGTGCGGAGCCTGCTACCTCGAAGAGAGCGGCGGTGTGTTGAACCGCGGGCGTCGTCCGCGTCTCGATTTCAGTTACGGCACGGGGCCCGACGCCGACTTCAGCTGATCGGCGGCCCCGGCCGGGGCGCTGACCGTGCCGACCGCACCCGCGGCACTTCGGCCCGGCCGCGCGACGCGCAACAGGAAGATCAGGAGGAACCCGGGGAGCATCGAGAGCGACCGAGTAGAGCCGATTGAGCACGCCTGGGTCCCGCGCGTCATCGGCGTGGTCTCAGCCGGGGTTTGTCACTATGGAACCATGGCGTCCTCATCCGGCAGGCGATCACTCGACCGCCCCCGCCCCTTCGCCCGCCACGGGCGGTTGCGGCGCTCCCGGGCGGTCGGAGCCGTCTTCCGCACGATCGCGATGGCCGTGGCCGTCGTGCTGGTCAGCACGGTCGCGGTGGCGGGTGTCGCCGTCTGGCGGTTGAGCAGCTCGCTCACGGCGTCGACCGTGCACCTGGAGCATGAATCCGGCGCGACGGCGCCTCCCGGCATCGATGCGATCTCCGGCGGGGTGAACCTGCTCCTGGTGGGAACCGATACGCGCACCGGCCAAGGCTCGCAGTTCGCCGACCGGGCAGACCTCGCGGCCAGCTCGGGCGCCGGCAACAACGATGTGACGATCCTGCTGCACATCGCTCAAGACCACCGCAGCGCGATGGTCGTGAGCTTTCCGCGCGACCTGATCCTCAACCTGCCGGCCTGCCCGTCTCCCAAAGGCGGCTCGTATCTGCCCGTCACCAATGCGATGCTCAACTCCTCCCTGGCGCGCGGCGGTCTCGCCTGCCCGGTGCTGACGATCGAGAAACTGATCCCGGGCCTCACCATCCCCTATGCGGCATCCATCAGCTTCGACGGGGTCGCCGCGATGTCGAACGCGGTGGGCGGCGTCACCGTCTGCGTCGCGACCGCGATCAGCGACCCGTACACCGGCCTGTTTCTGCCCGCCGGTGAGCACACCATCCAGGGCGATGTCGCTCTCGCCTTCGTGCGCACGCGTCACGGCGTGGGTGACGGCAGCGATCTCGGCCGCATCAGCAACCAGCAGGTCTTCCTGTCAGCCCTGGCGCGCAAGGTCGAGAGCGAAGGCGTGCTCAAGAACCCGATCGAGGTCTACTCGCTCGCCCAGGCAGCGACTCAACACATGCAGCTCTCGGACACGCTCGCCCACCTGGACACCATGGCCAGTATCGCGCTCGCGCTCAAGAGCGTGCCGCTCGACAACATCGTGATGGTCCAGTACCCGACCGGCAGCAACGCGAACTTCCCCAACCGGGTGGTCCCGGTGACGTCCGACGCGGCCGTCAACAGGGCCTTGGTCGACGACGAGGCGGTGACCCTTACCGGCAGCACCGGGCGCGGGTCGATCGTCGACACCCATCCGACGGCAGAGGCGACGCCGACTCCGACGGCCGCGCCGACGGGCGAGAACGGCAAACCGCTCCCCGCGAAGGAGAAGGGCGAGCTGGCGCACACGCCTGCCTCGACTGCGCCGCCGGTTCCGACCACGGCGCTGCCGAGCACGGTCACCGGTCAGACGGCGGCCCAGCAGACCTGCTCGAAGGGGCAGAAGGGCGGCTGACCCGCTGCCGGGCCTCACGACCCTCATGGTCGGGGTAACAGGATTTGAACCTGCGGCCTCGTCGTCCCGAACGACGCGCGCTACCAAACTGCGCCATACCCCGTGGTCGCTCGACGCGAGCGTCGGGCGGCAACCTGTCTATCGTAGCCCACCTCGTGAGGG
>DASTNC010000045.1:0-45280 GCA_035721225.1 Pseudolysinimonas sp. | reverse complement strand
GGCTCGCGTCTCCGGGCCGCAGGATGCTCGACAGCACCTGCTGCCAGCGCGGGCGGTCCTCGACGGCCCGGGTGGCTGTGCGCGCACGGCGGGTGCTCCGCTTGGCGGCCGCCGAGCGCGAGGCTCCCGCCGGCTTCCATTGCACCGACCCGCCCATCTCGCGCACGCAGTCCGGGCAGCGGACTCCCTGCGGAGTGAGGATCTGGCATTCCGGGCAGATCGTGCGACCGCAGCGCTCGCAGAGGGTCCAACTGCTGCGATCCGGATGCCGGTAGCAGACCGAGGGGTCGACCTCGGCGCCCGCGGCGGAGCTCACCTAGACCTCGGCGACGTCGATGCCCGAGATCACGACCGGGTCGAGCGGCTTGTCGCTGCGGTCGGTCGGAACGGACTCGATCTCATCGACGACCTTCTTCGACTCGTCGTCGGCGACCTCGCCGAAGATCGTGTGCTTGGCCTGCAGCCACGGCGTCGGAACCGTGGTGATGAAGAACTGAGAACCGTTGGTGCCCGGGCCGGCGTTGGCCATGGCCAGCACGTACGGCTCGGCGAAGGTGAGCTCCGGGTGGATCTCGTCCTTGAAGGTGTAGCCCGGGCCGCCAGTGCCTTGGCCGAGCGGGTCGCCGCCCTGCAGCATGAAGTCCTTGATGATGCGGTGGAAGATCACACCGGTGTACAGCGGCTCGGTGCTCTTCGCGCCCGTCCCCGGGTTGATCCACTCCTTGCCCCCCGTGGCGAGGCCGACGAAGTTCTCGACGGTGAGCGGGGCGTGGTTGCCGAACAGGTTGATCCGGATGTCGCCGTGGTTGGTATGGATGGTCGCGACCGCGGTGTGAAGAGGCATCCCGTCATTCTGTCACGCGGCCTCCCATCACGCTCTCAGGCAGCGCGCAGGGCCGGGCACTCGGCTCGACCGCCGCGCCATGGCAGGATGGGTGCTGTTCACGGGACACCGGACGACGGAGGTCGACATGGCATTGTCACGCAAGCGGCAGCGCGAGCTGAAGCACCTCAAGCGCTCAGCGGAAGAGCTGTGGGACGAGCAACGTGAGGCCATCGAGCACGCCAGCGCCGTGCTGAAGGATGCGCGCCGCCAGGCCGCGAACTACGCCCGCGAAGAGGTGGGTCCGCGCGTGCGCGACGCCTACGACAGCAGACTGCGCCCCGCGGTGGCGAGCGGATTCGCGGCGGGTCGCAACGCGGCATCCACCGCGCGCGAGCGCTTCGCCGACGATGTGCTTCCGGCGATCTCGGGCACGATCGGGTCCGCCTTGGCCCTGCTCGAGGCCGCCAAAGACCCGCGCGTGCGCGACATCGTCAAGCGGGCCGGATCGACGACCTCGAAGATCCGTGGCCGCGTCGCGCTCGTCGAGCCCCCCAAGAAGTCGGCGGGCCCCGGGCGCTACATCCTGATCGGACTCGGCGTGGTGGCGACCCTCGGCGTGGCATACGCCGCCTGGCAGACGCTGCGCGCCGACGACGACCTGTGGATCGAAGACCTGGGCGACCCCGGCTCGGGCGACGTCGGTGACGGCGAGTAGCCCGACGACGGCCTCGCCGGCTCCTGCCGGGAGGCCGATCTCGCTCCCGCTGCGTCAGCGCCCGATCGACATCTTCTTCATCGCGATCTTCAGCGTCTTCATCGTCACCTGCATCATCAGCGACTCGGTCGAAGGCCTCGGGCTCGACCAGGTCACGAACTCGACGAACATCCTGGTGCAGTGGAACTACTGGTACGCGTCCAACTTCGATCCGCTGTACCAATCGCACCCGGTGTGGCTGCGGTTCATCAGCGGGACATCCGCGTTCATCTACGTCGGGTTCTACGTCATCCTGATCATCTCGCTGGCCAAGGGGTGGAACCGCATTCAGCTGCCCTCGGTGATCTACGCGACCATGATCATCTCGCTGACCGGCATCCCGATCATGGGGGTCGAGTTCTTCGGCAGCGCGGCCGAGCGCACCCCCAACCCGGCTGTGTTCCTCGCGTTCAACCTGCCGTACATCCTGGTGCCGCTGTTGCTGCTGATCCGGATGCGAGCGCCGCTTCCGTTCCTGCGCAGGTTCTGAAGTTCGCCGCGCAACCCGAGATCTGAGTGGAGCCTAGGGGAATCGAACCCCTGACCTCCTGCTTGCAAAGCAGGCGCTCTACCAATTGAGCTAAGGCCCCGTGTTCATTTGTTCGCCGCCGCTTCTGCGGCGAACCCGCTCCGCGCGACGTACACGCCGCCGCGCTCGCGCGGTGGAGCTATGAGCGAGGGCCATTTCTGGCCTTCGCCGCGACCCCAGCGCCGGGTGCCGTCTCGGCGCCCGGGTCACTTGAGTTGTCGTGGGGGTACCAGGACTTGAACCTGGGACCTCTTCGTTATCAGCGAAGCGCTCTAACCGCCTGAGCTATACCCCCGTGCGCCGGTCTGCCCGGCGAACGGCCTTGCCTACAGTACCCCAACCCCGCAGGGCCGAGAAAATCGGTCAGCTGTTCTGGAACCCGACGAGCAGCCCCCCGGTGAAGCGCACGCTGAGGTTGTAGAGCAACGAGGCGATCGCGGCGAGCACCGTGCCGACCACCACGTTCAGAATGGCCACCACCAGTGCGAACAGTCCGACCTGGGGGAGTCCGAAGCTGCTGGCGATGTGGAAGTTCGGATCGCTCAGAATGTCTTGGAACGCCGTGTCGAGCTTGCCGAACACGCCCGTCGAGAACAGCACGATCCAGATCAGGACTGCGGCGACCACGAGCACGATCCCGAGGCAGACCCAGATGAGGAAGGACAGTTTCACGACCGACCAGAAGTCGAGATAGACCAACTTCAGTCGCACCTGCTTGGCGGCGGTGCTGCGCTGATCCTTGCGCTGAAGTTTTTCGGCGACGCTGCTCATTCGGTGTCGTCCTCTCGGTCGTTGGCCTCGATCTCGGTCACGGTCGAGTTGGGATCGGGGGCGTCGGCCGCGGCGTCTTCGAGTTCGGCGGCGTCCAGATTGCGTTCACTGTTCTTGGCGACGGCGATGATCTTGTCGTCGTCGTCGAATCGGGCGAAAACCACGCCCATGGTGTCTCGGCCCTTGGCAGGGACCTCGGCCACGGCAGACCTTACCACCTTGCCACTGGCAAGAACCACGAGAACCTCGTCGTCGTCCTCGACGATCAGAGCGCCCGCGAGCACCCCGCGTTCGTCGTTCAACTTGGCCACTTTGATTCCCAATCCGCCCCGTTGCTGCGGGCGGTACTGGTCGACGCCGGTCCGCTTGGCATAGCCGCCCTCGGTCACGACGAAGACCGATCCGGCGTCGGCCACGACGGATGCCGATAGCAGTTGGTCTTCTCCTCGGAAGTGCATGCCGATCACCCCGGAGGTCGAGCGGCCCATCGGGCGCATCGCCTCTTCATCCGCTGTGAAGCGGATCGACATGCCGAGCCGCGAGACCAGCAGCACCTCGCTGTCGTTCTCGACGAGCATCGCCGACACCAGTTCGTCGCCCTCGCGCAGGTTGATGGCGATGATGCCGCCCGTGCGGTTGGTGTCGTACTCGGTGAGAGCCGTCTTCTTCACCAGACCGCCGCGGGTCGCGAGCACGAGGTAGGTGGCCGCCGCGTAGTCGCGGATGTCGAGCACCTGCGCGATCTCTTCTCCCGGCTGCAGGGCGAGCAGGTTCGCGACGTGCTGGCCCTTCGCGTCACGTCCGGCCTCTTGCACCTCGTACGCCTTGGCGCGATAGACCCGACCGCTGTTCGTGAAGAACAGCAGCCAGTGGTGCGTGGTCGTGACGAAGAAGTGCTCGACGACGTCATCCGCTCGGAGTTGGGCGCCCTTGACCCCCCGGCCGCCGCGATGCTGGCTGCGGTAGTTGTCGCTCCGGGTGCGCTTGATGTAGCCACCGCGGGTGATGGTGATGAGCATCTCCTCTTCGGGAATGAGGTCTTCGACGCTCATGTCGCCGCCGAAGCCGTACATGATCTCGGTGCGCCGGTCGTCGCCGAACTTCGCGACGATGTCGGTCAACTCCTCGGTGATGATCTCGCGCTGCCGTGCTTCGCTGGCGAGGATCGCCTGGTACTCCGCGATCTCGCGCTCCAACTCGTCGAGACGCTGTTGGATCTTCTGGCGCTCAAGCGCGGCGAGCCTGCGCAACTGGAGGGCGAGGATCGCATCAGCCTGCAGTTCGTCGACGCCGAGCAGCGCCATCAGCCCCTGACGGGCCTCGTCGACATCGGGAGAGCGACGGATCAGGGCGATGACCTCGTCGAGCGCGTCGAGCGCGAGCACGTAGCCGCGCTGGATGTGCGCGTCGGCCTCGGCCTTGGCCAGACGGAACGCGGTGCGCCGGACGATCACCTCGACCTGGTGCTCGATCCAGTGGCGGATGAACCCGTCGATCGGCAGGGTGCGCGGCACCCCGTCGACGATGGCGAGCATGTTGGCGCCGAAGTTCTCCTGCAGCTGCGTGTGCTTGTAGAGGTTGTTGAGCACGACCTTCGCGACAGCATCGCGCTTGAGCACGATGACGAGGCGCTGGCCGGTGCGGCCGGAGGTCTCGTCGCGGATGTCGGCGATGCCGGCGAGCTTGCCCTCCTTGACGAGGTCGGCGATCTTCACGGCGAGGTTGTCGGGGTTGACCTGATAGGGCAGCTCGGTCACCACCAGGCTGGTGCGGCCCTGGATCTCTTCGACATTCACCACGGCACGCATGGTGATCGAGCCGCGGCCGGTGCGATAGGCATCCTGAATGCCCTTGACTCCGAGGATCTGCGCGCCGGTCGGAAAGTCGGGGCCCTTCACCCGCGCGAGGATCGCGTCGAGCAGCTCGTCGCGCGTGGCACCCGGGTTCTGCAGCGCCCAGAGGGCGGCATCGGCGACCTCGCGCAGATTGTGCGGAGGGATGTTGGTGGCCATGCCGACGGCGATCCCGACCGATCCATTCACCAGCAGGTTCGGGAAGCGCGCGGGCAGAACGGTCGGCTCTTGGGTGCGGCCGTCGTAATTGTCTTGCATGTCGACGGTGTCTTCGTCGATGTCGCGGACCATCTCCATGGCCAGCGGGGCCATCTTGGTCTCGGTGTATCGGTGGGCGGCGGCGCCGTCGTTGCCGGGCGAGCCGAAGTTGCCCTGGCCCAGCGCCAACGGGTAGCGCAGCGACCATGGCTGCACCAACCGAACCAGCGCGTCGTACACCGACTGATCGCCGTGCGGATGGAACTGCCCCATGACGTCGCCGATGATGCGGGTGCACTTCGAGAACGCGCGATCGGGTCGGTAGCCGCCGTCGTACATGGCGTAGATCACGCGGCGGTGCACCGGCTTCAGCCCGTCGCGCACATCGGGCAGGGCGCGGCCGACGATGACGCTCATCGCGTAGTCGAGGTAGCTCCGCTGCATCTCGAGCTGGAGGTCGACCTGATCGATCTTGTCGTGACGATCGGGATCGAGTCCGGTACCGGTGGTGTCAGTCATGTCTGCCTATCGCTGAGGGAGGAGCTGCGAAGCAGCGTGTCGAAATCAAATGTCGAGAAAACGCACGTCTTTCGCGTTCTGCTGGATGAACTGCCTGCGCGACTCGACATCGTCGCCCATCAGCGTGGAGAAGACCCCGTCGGCGATGGCCGCGTCGTCGAGAGTGACCTGACGGAGCGTCCGGGTCGCCGGGTTCATGGTGGTGTCCCACAGCTCCTGGTGGTTCATCTCGCCGAGACCCTTGTAGCGCTGCACGCCGTTCTCCTTGGCGATGCGCTTGCCGGAGGCGAGGCCCGCCGTGAGAAGGGCGTCCCGTTCGCGATCGGAGTACACGTACTCGTGGTCGGCGTTCGTCCACTTGAGCCGGAACAGCGGGGGCTGCGCGAGGTAGACGTAGCCCATCTCAATGAGCGGCCGCATGTAGCGGAAGAGCAGGGTGAGCAGCAGGGTCGTGATGTGCTGACCGTCGACGTCGGCATCGGCCATCAGGACGATCTTGTGGTAACGGGCCTTCTCGCCGTCGAATTCCTCGCCGATGCCGGTGCCGAAGGCGGTGATCATGGCCTGGATCTCGGCGTTGCCGAGCGCGCGATCCAGCCGTGCCTTCTCGACGTTGAGGATCTTGCCGCGCAACGGCAGGATCGCCTGCGTCTCGGGGTCGCGGCCGGTCTTCGCGGAGCCGCCGGCGGAGTCGCCCTCGACCAGGAAGATCTCGCTGCGCGACGGGTCTTTGCTCGAGCAATCGCTGAGCTTGCCGGGCATGCCGCCGCCCTCGAGCAGGCCCTTGCGCCGGGTCTGCTCGCGTGCCTTACGGGCGGCCATGCGTGCCGCTGCCGCCTGAACCGACTTGCGGATGATGTCGCGTGCCTGGCTCGGGTTGCGGTCGAACCAGTCGTTGAGCTGGTCGCCGGTCACCTTCTGCACGAACGACTTGGCCTCGGTGTTGCCGAGCTTGGTCTTCGTCTGACCCTCGAACTGCGGTTCGCCGAGCTTGATCGAGATGACGGCGGTGAGACCCTCGCGGATGTCGTCGCCCGTCAGGTTCTCGTCCTTCTCCTTGAGGAGGCCCTTCTCGCGCGCGTACTTGTTGACCAGCGTGGTCAACGCGGCGCGGAACCCCTCTTCGTGCGTGCCGCCCTCGTGCGTGTTGATCGTGTTCGCATAGGTGTGCACGCTCTCGGAGTACCCGGTCGTCCACTGCATCGCGACCTCGAGCGCGATCCTGCGCTCTGTGTCCTCCGATTCGAACGAGATGATCTCGTCGTGGATGACCTCGATCTTCTTCGCCGAGTTGAGGTACCCGACGTAGTCGACCAGGCCGCGCTCGTAGAGGAAGACGTCGGTTCGCTGGGTTCCGTCATCCTGACGCCCCTCCTCCCGCTCGTCGGTCAGCGCGATGCGCAGGCCCTTGTTGAGGAACGCCATCTGCTGGAAGCGCGTGCGCAGCGTCTCGTAGTCCCACTCGACCGTCTCGAAGATCTGGTCGTTCGGCCAGAAGGTGATCGTCGTGCCGGTCTGGTTGGTCGCGGCGCCCTTCGCGAGCGGGGCGACCGGCACTCCGTCGTGGTACTGCTGCGTCCAGATGTTGCCCTGCCGGCGCACCTCGATGTCGAGCGTCTTCGACAGAGCGTTGACCACCGAGCTGCCGACGCCGTGCAGGCCGCCGGAGACCGCGTACCCGCTGCCGCCGAACTTGCCGCCGGCGTGCAGGATCGTGAGCACGACCTCGACGGTCGACTTCTTCTCGACCGGGTGGATGTCGACCGGAATGCCGCGGCCGTTGTCGACGCAGCGCACTCCGCCGTCGGCCAGCAGCGTCACCTCGATGTGGTCGCAGTAGCCCGCGAGGGCCTCGTCGACCGAGTTGTCGACGATCTCTTGCACCAGGTGGTGGAGGCCGCGCGGACCGGTGGACCCGATGTACATTCCTGGCCGCTTGCGGACCGCCTCGAGGCCTTCGAGAACCTGGATGTCTGAGGCCCCGTACGAGTCGTTCGGGTCGGGCGCGGGGGTCGACGATGTCACTTCCCGATTCTACCGCAAGCATGTCTCGGAATCGGGCCTCAACGCCCGTCTGGGGAGATTTCGTGGGCCGCTTGACCTGATTTGCCTTATCAGCCGTAGGTATCGCGAGGACCGCGGCCTGGGATTGCTCTGGGGCCGCGTTTCCATGAGGGGGTGTCGGGCCCGATAAAGCGTACGGACTCGATGCCGGCCGCGTGATGCTTCTCGGCGATGCGCGCCGCCACGGCTGATCGCATGCTCCTCAGTTGCTGAGCCCACGCGGTCGAGTCGCATCGGACCGTCAGAATTCCGTCTTCGATGCCGATCGGCTCCGCGTGGGCCGCCGTGTCCGCACCGACGATGCCGGGCCAGTCGGCGAGCAGTTCGGCCCGCGCGATCGGTGAATCCCAGCCCATGGTCGAGCTGAGTGCTCCCAGCACTTCTCCGAGGCCCGCTGGTTCCCGTCCGACGCCATAGGGGACGCTCGTCTCATCGCCCGCAGCTCGCCGACGACGACGGGCGTCCCCCGAGCGAAGCGAGGGGTCGCCGAAATTGCGGCGGATGCGGCGGAACACATTCACATGCTCCGGCTCGCCGAGTTCGTCGTTCACGACGACTCCCTCACGATCCGGCCGGCCAGGATGTGCACGGTGCGGGCGGCGAGCGGAGCCGGAACGTCATCGAACACCGCAGCCGTGATGAGCACCTGCTCGTAGTCGCCGATCGCCGAGGCGAGCTTGGCGCGGCGCCCCTCATCGAGTTCGGCGAAGACGTCGTCGAGGATCACAACCGGGTCGCCGACCGGCGACTCCGCCCTGAGAACCGCGGCCGACGCCAACTTCAGCGAGAGCGCGAACGACCAGGATTCCCCATGACTGGCGTAGCCGCGCGCGGGGAGGCCGTTCAGCATCAGCAGCAGATCGTCGCGATGCGGCCCGATCAGGGTCAGGCCGCGATCCAATTCGTCTCGGCGCACGCGCGCGAGCGCGGCGCGGAACATGTCCACGATTTCGCTCGGCTCGGGACCGCCAACCGCCGGCACATCATGCGCCAGCTCCTCATCGGGGCGCGCGCCCAGGATGCTGAGTTGGAAAGCCAGTTCTGCGCGGTGCTCGTCGCCGGCGATGCTCGCATAGGCCGCGGCCACGGGCGGGCGAAGCCGGTCGACCAGCTCTTGGCGACCCACGATGATCTCGCTGCCGAGCGCGACGAGGCGGTCGTCCCACAGTTCGAGCGTCGAGAGTTGGCCCTCGCCCACTCGAGCGCCGCGCGCGGATTTGAGCAGCGAGTTGCGTTGCCGCAGAACTCGGTCGTAGTCCGAGATCACGCCGGCGAACCGCGGGATCAACTGAACAAGCAGTTGATCGAGGAACCGACGCCGGCCCGCGGGCTCTCCGCGAACCAGAGCGAGATCTTCGGGAGCGAACAACACGCTCGCGATATATCGCGGCAGTTCGCGCGGCTTCACCGCGACACGGTTCACCTGTGCGCGGTTCGCGCCCGAGCGGTTCAGCTGCATTTCGACGAGCACCTGCCGCTCGGCGTGCTCCAATCGGGCGCGGACGATGGCATGGTCGGCGCCCTGCCTGATCAGCGCCTGGTCTGTGGGTACGCGGTGAGACGCCAAGGTGCTCAGATACCCGATCGATTCGACGAGATTCGTCTTTCCCTGCCCGTTGCTGCCCACGAAGAGATTCGGGCCAGGGCCCAGTTCCACTTCGGCGGACTCGTAGTTCCGGAAGTCGCTGAGGCTCAGATGGGAGACGATCACCCGACGGGACTCGACACCCGATGGATCAGGACTTGCGCACGGCGTGACCGCCGAACTGGTTGCGCAACGCGGCGACGGCCTTCATCGCGGGCGAATCCTTCTGTCTCGACACGAAGCGAGCGAAGATCGACGCGCTGATGGTCGGCACCGGCACCGCATGGTTGAGAGCCTCGATGATCGTCCAGCGCCCCTCGCCGGAGTCGTCGACGTAGCCCTCGATCTGCTTGAACTCCGGGTCTTCTTCGAGGGCCTTCACGAGGAGCTCGAGCAACCAGCTGCGCACGACGGTGCCGCGCTCCCATGCCTTGAAGACCCCGGTGACGTCGTGGATGATCTCCTTGCTGGCTTCCAAGAGCTCGTATCCCTCGCCGAGGGCCTGCATCTGGGCGTACTCGATGCCGTTGTGGACCATTTTCGCGTAGTGGCCGGCTCCGACCGATCCTGCATGCACGAAGCCCTCGTCGCGGGGACCGACCGGGCGCAGGGCGTCGAACACGGGCATGGCGAGTTTGATGTCGGCGGCGTCGCCGCCCGCCATGAGTCCGTATCCGTTCGTGAGTCCCCAGATCCCGCCTGAAACTCCGCAATCCGCGAACCGGATGCCCTTCTCGGCGAGCTGCTTGGCGTGCACCGCGTCGTCGGTGTACCGGGAGTTGCCTCCGTCGATCACCAGATCGTTCTTCTCGAGAACCCCGGCCAGGTCGCTGATCACCCCATCGGTGATCTGCCCGGACGGGACCATCACCCACACCACTCTCGGCGTCGGCAGCGCCTTGACCATGTCGGCCAGCGTCGGAACATCGGTCACATCAGGGTTCGGGTCGTACCCGGTGACCTCGATCCCGTTCCGGCGAAGGCGGTCCCGCATGTTGAAGCCCATTCGGCCGAGCCCGACAAGTCCGATGTGCATGGCCATGGCGCCCGCCTTCCGTATCAGCGCAGCAGCAGGTTGGGCTGCAGCAGGTACTTGTAGTTGTCAGCGCCCGGTTGCTCTTTCGAGGACTGACTCGTGATCAGCACGGGGCCCGGCTTGTTGGGGTTCTCGGTCTTCGTGAACGAGATCCGGACGAATTCGGAGTGGACAGCACCCAGCCCGTCCAACAGGAACGACGGCTTCAGCGACACGACGGTGTCGTCACCGTGGAGGTGCGCCTCGATGGTCTCCGACGCCTGAGCCTGCTCCGAGCCGGCCGCCTCGAGCGTCAAGCCGTCGATCGAGAAGCTGAAGCGCAGCGCTGCTTCGCGCTCGAGCACGAGCGAGACCCGACGAGTCGCCTCGACCAGCTCAGCGGTGTTGACGACCGCGTAGTTCTCGACCACCTCGGGGAAGAGGCGCTTCACCGGCGGGAAGTTCCCCTTGATCAACAACGAGGTGACGGTTTTCTTGTCGGCGCTGAAGGCGATGAGCTCGCGGTCGTCACTGCGCACGATCGAGACGGCGACGGTGCCGCTATGCGCGAAGGTCTTGCCGATCTCTGACAGGGTGCGGGCCGGAATCAGCGCGGTGGTGCCTTCCGCTGAGGAGGCTCCGGAATCCCAGTCGATCTCGCGCACCGCCACTCGATACCGGTCAGTTGCGACGAGCGAGAGCGTGTTGTCGCCGACCTCGAGTTGGACCCCGGTGATGACCGGCGTGACATCATCGCGCGACGCCGCGACCGCCACTTGCGAGACCGCCTCAGCGAAGTCTTCCGAGGGCAGGACCCCGGTGCGATCGGCGACCTCGGGCAGGGTCGGATATTCCTCGACCGGCATGCTCAACAAGGTGAACCTCGCGGATCCGCAGCTGACGGCGATTTTCCCGTCATTGTTCGAGAACTGAACAGGAGCGGACGGCAGCCGACTCGCGATGTCGGCGAGCAGTCGTCCGGACACCAGCGCGGTGCCCGGTTCGTCGACCTCCGCGGCGATCTCGGTGCGCGACGAGACCTCGTAATCGAAGGACGACAGGATCAGGACCCCGTCTGCTGCCTCGAGAAGAACCCCGCTCAGGATGGGTTGAGTCGTGCGCTGCGGCAGAAGCTTGACGGCGAATGACACGGCCTCACTGAACACGTCCCGATTGACTTGGAACTTCACGGGGACTCCTTGTCATGCGAAATGTGCGGGGGCGTCAATACTGTCACCCCGATCCTGGCACAGGTAGTCCCGCTGTCCGTTCGGGGTGAAAAGGCGGTGGCAAGCGGCTGGGGGTTGTGGTCGAGCCGATGATGAGGGAGAGAGAGAGTTAATCTTCTTAACCCCTGTGGGATCTGTGGAGAAGGTTCGTTCTTGTCGCGTCGAACAGGGAACTACAGCCGTGCAAGTTGTGAGCAAGCGGTGGGCGGATGGATCGAGGTGCGGGATACACGTCGCTGGGAGCCGGGCGAATCCACAACCAGGCTGATCTTTTCAACATGGGATTCAGAGCCTGATCGGTAGTTATCCACAGGTTGTGCACACCTTGTGCAATCGGGTATTTCGAGCGGCTTTGTCCAGGCCCCCGAACGGGGGTGGACCGGAAAGTCCGCCCAGGCAAGCCTCAGAGCTTGTTGTATCGCTGGTTCTGTTTGATCCGGCTGGTCAACTCGGTGACCTGGTTGTAAATGGAGCGACGTTCTTTCATGAGCTCGCTGATCTTCTTGTTCGCGTACATGACGGTCGTGTGATCGCGGTTGCCGAAGAGCTGTCCGATCTTGGGCAGAGACAGGCTGGTCATTTCGCGGCAGAGGTACATGGCGATCTGACGCGCGGTCGCCACTGCTTGTGATCTGCTCGAGCCGTATAGATCGTCGACGGTCAGCTTGAAGTAGTCGGCGGTGTGATTGATGATGTCGACCGGCGCGATTACGTTGTCGTCGTCGAGGGTGATCAGATCTTTCAGCACGGTCTGGACCAGCTGGAGGTCGACCGGTGTGCGGTTGAGACTGGCGAAGGCGGTCACCCGGATGAGCGTGCCCTCGAGTTCGCGGATGTTCGACGAGACCTTGGTGGCCATGAACTCGAGAATCTCGTCAGGCACCTGGAGCTTCTCGCTCTGCGCCTTCTTGCGGAGGATCGCGATGCGGGTCTCGAGGTCGGGCGCCTGCACGTCGGTGACGAGGCCCCACTCGAAGCGCGACCGCATCCGGTCTTCGAATCCATTGAGGTGCTTCGGCGCCACGTCGCTGGTGATGACCACTTGCTTGTTGTGATCGTGGAGCGTGTTGAACGTGTGGAAGAACGCCTCCTGGGTCTCGACGGCACGCTGCAGGAACTGGATGTCGTCGATGAGCAGGATGTCGATCTCGCGGTAGCGCGCTTGAAAAGCTGCGGCTCGGTTGTTGGCGATCGAGTTGATGAAGTCGTTCGTGAACTCCTCCGAGCTCACGTACCGGACCCGGATACCGGGGTACAAGCGCTCGGCGTAGTGCCCGATGGCGTGAAGCAGGTGGGTCTTGCCGAGCCCGGAGTCGCCGTAGATGAAGAGCGGGTTGTATGCCTTCGCCGGCGCCTCGGCGACGGCGACCGCGGCCGCGTGCGCGAATCGGTTCGAGCCGCCGATGACGAAGTTGTCGAAGTTGTACTTGGGGTTGAGGCGCGTGTCGGAGCGCCGGGCCTGTTCTCCGGATGCGGCGGCGGATGCGGTGTTCGGGGCGGGCGGCGTGGCGGACTCGTGCGGGGTGTCGTCACGATTGCCGGCTTCGGGCGCGGGCCCGATGCCGGCGTGCTGGATCTCGGGATTCACCACGATCGCGAAATTCGTGATGCCGTGCTCTCCATCGATGGTGCTGAGAGCGTTGAGCAGAGGGACGCGGATGCGCTGGTCGAGCATGCCGCGGGTCAGCTCGTTGGGCACCTCGAGGTAGAGCGTGCCGGCGAGCACGCCCTTGGGTTCGACCAGGTTCAGGAAGCCCTGCAGTTGGGGAGTCACGCGATCGTCGGCGTGCAGGATGACCAGCACGGATTCCCAGAGTTCTCGGGTGGGATCCGGGGTGTCGGTCATGTGCTCTCTCTGCTCTGGGCGGCGCTGGTCGGTCGCGGATTCACCTTAGTTCGCGTGGGCGCGCCGTGACCAACGGATCGTCGGATCGGTGTGGAGAATGGTTGGTTGCGCGTGATGGTTTGACCGGGGCCCATTAACCGCCTATTTTTAATCAGTTGACGACTGCCCCGAGGCGGTCCCCGTTCTTCCCGGCGCACGGCACCGGGTTTTGGAGATACCAGCATGACCAAGCGAACCTTCCAGCCGAACAATCGGCGCCGCGCCAAGGTGCACGGCTTCCGTCTGCGCATGCGCACGCGTGCCGGTCGTGCCATCCTCGGTGCCCGCCGCCGCAAGGGGCGCACCGAGCTCTCCGCGTAGTCCGGTGCTGGCCAGGGCCAACCGGATCGTCGGCGCCGATGACTTCCGGATGGTTGTCCGCCGCGGCCGCCGCTCGGTGACGCCCAGCGCGATCTACTACCGGCTCGAGCGGCACCCCGGCGATCCGTTACGGGTCGGCATCATCGTGGCGCGGTCAGTCGGCAACGCCGTCGCGCGCAACCTGGTCCGTCGTCGCTATCGCGCGTTGGGCCGCGAGTTCATCGAGGCCGGCGCCGGTGGCAACGACCTGGTGGTGCGCGCACTCCCCGGCGCGGCACAACGCAGCTGGGCTACCCTCGCCGATGACATGCACACCGCCCTGGATCCGTCCCTTCTCAGCAAGCCAGTGATGCCGTGATGCTGCGTGCCGTCTCGTTCCTGCTTCTGCTTCCGCGCAACATCTGCGTGGTGATCCTGCGTCTGTATCGCGCGGTGATCTCGCCGCTGTACGGCGATGTCTGCCGGTACTACCCCAGCTGCTCCGCATACGCGCTGGGCGCGATCCAGCAGCACGGAGTATTCAAGGGCATCGCGCTCGGAACCTGGCGCATCGCGCACTGCCACCCCTGGGCGAAAGGCGGGGTGGATGACGTTCCCGAGCGCCGCACCCCCCGCTACCAGCTCACTCACTTCGGCTTCGTCTTCCCGGCGAGCCACGGAAAGGCCTAATTCGTGGACGGCATCATCAACTTCTTCGGCGTCGTTCTGACGCCGATCAAATGGGTCATCGAGGCCATCCTCGTCGGCTTCCATTGGGTCTTCCAGAACGTGTTCCACATGGATCCTGCGGCCGGCCTCACCTGGGTGCTCTCGATCATCTGTCTCGTCCTCGTCGTGCGCGCCGCGCTGATCCCGATCTTCGTGCGGCAGATCAAGAGCCAGCGCAAGATGATGGAGGTCGCGCCGCAGCTCAAGAAGATCCAGGACAAGTACAAGGGCAAAAAGGACCAGTTCTCGCGCGAGGCCATGCAGCGCGAGACCATGGAGCTGTATCGCAGGGCGGGAACGAACCCGCTCTCGTCGTGCCTGCCGTTGCTGATTCAGATGCCGATCTTCTTCAGCTTGTTCTCGGTGCTCACGGAGGCCCGCGAGGGGAAGCAGGGCGTCGGGTTCCTCACCGTCGAGTTGTCGAAGCAGTTCGGCCGGTCCTCGCTCTTCGACATCGCCCCGCTGAAGTACAGCATCCAGTCTGCGCTGGCCGCGCATCCCGTACAGGTCGTCGTGGTCATCATCGCCGCGGCGATGGTGGTCATCATGACGGCGTCGCAGTTCATCACCCAGCTGCAGCTGGCGTCGAAGAACCAGTCGCCCGAGATGAAGGCCAGCCCGATGTACCGTCAGCAGCGCGTGCTGCTGTACATCCTGCCATTGGTCTTCGCCTTCTCGGGCTTCGCGTTCCCGATCGGCGTGATGTTCTACTGGTTGACATCCAACATCTGGACGATGGTGCAGCAGTTCCTGGTCATTCGGAACATGCCGACCCCGGGCAGCGAGGCGGCCCTCGCCCGTGAGGCGCGACTGGCGAAGCGCAACCGGCGCAAGATGACCGACGACGCCGCAGCACTCGCCGAGTCGGAGGCGATCGATGAGCCCAAGAAGCCGGTGACCACCCAGCGCTCGCAGCCGGTGGGCAAGAACCGCGCCAAGAAGACGGGAAGTGGCAAGAAGTGAGTGACGCGACCGAGACCGAGACGGCTCCCGGCGACGAGACGAGCGCGCACGATCCGTTGCTCGTTCACACGCCGTCGACCGATGAAGCCGTAAGCGAGCAGGATCTGGTCGATGAGGGCGACATCGCCGCCGACTACATCGAGGAACTGCTCGACATCACGGACATCGACGGTGACATCGACATCGATGCGAGGTCCGGCCGGGCGTATGTGTCCGTGACGGCGACCGAGGGTGCGAACCTGCGCCTGCTCTCCAAGCCGGATACCGTCGCAGCCCTTCAGGAGCTCGCACGATTGGCCGTCCAGAACAAGACGGGTCGGTTCTCTCGGATGATCCTGGACATTGGTGGTTCACGCGATCAGCGCGCGGCGGAACTCGCTGCCCTGGTGGACCGCGCGGTCGCTCGCATCGAGGAGGGCGCGGCCTCGGCGTCGCTCCCGCCGATGTCGAGCTACGAGCGGAAGATCGTGCACGACATCGTCGCCGAGCGCGGCTTCGCCTCGGAGTCGGAAGGCGAAGGACGCGATCGCCACACGGTGATCACCCGTCCGTAGTTTCACGTGAAACATTGCCGAGGGATTGCTGCACTGTGATCGAGCCTGAGCCGGCGGTCGCCGCATCCCTGTTCGGTGATCGCATCGAACTCGCTCGTGAGTTCACCCGTGAACTCGGCGAGCGCGGCGAGTCACTCGGGTTGATCGGCCCGCTCGAGGCGGCGCGGATCTGGTCCAGGCACATTCTCAACTGCGTGCTGCCGGCTCCCCTGCTCCGCCCGGGACTCGTCGGCGACATCGGGAGTGGAGCCGGACTTCCCGGCATCGTCCTGGCCATCGCGCGTCCTGACGTCGAGTTCGTTCTCGTGGAGCCGATGGAGCGCCGCGTCGAATGGTTGCGGTCCGAATCCGTGCGGCTCGGGCTGGGCAACGTGCGCGTGGAACGCGCCCGCGCGGAGGATGCACCGTTGGTCGAGAGGCTCGACCAGGTGACGGCGCGCGCCGTATCCTCTCTGTCGAAGTTGATCCCGATCACGGCACCCCTTGCGCGCAGGGGCGGCGAGCTGCTGTTCATGAAGGGCGCGCGCGTCTCCGACGAGGTGACCGCGGCCTCGAAGCAGATACGTGCGGCACATCTCAGCACGGTCGAGGTGCTGGTGCTCGGGGTGGGGATCGTCCCCGAGGTCACGCGGGTCTTTCGGGCTACAGTGGACTGACCCGCAGGCGGCGCGCTGGATCGGGGAGCGGAGGCCATGCCCGGCACACGCCGTAACGCCCCTTCTCGCCCGCGGCAGCGCAACGCCGCGTCCTGCGGCACGGATCACAGATGTTTCACGTGAAACACACCAGCTGAGAGGCACCTCGCTCCCGTGAGCACCGAGAACCGATACGACGAAACCCCTCTCGCCCGCGAGATCGCCGACTTGACGCGTCGGCGGGTCGCCCTGGCCGAGCAGAGCCTGCCGCTCCCGACGCGCACCCGCGTCTTCACGGTCGCGAACCAGAAGGGCGGGGTGGGCAAGACCACGACGACGGTCAACCTCGCCGCAGCGCTGGCCCAGTCAGGCGCACGCGTGCTCGTCATCGACTTGGACCCGCAGGGCAACGCGTCGACCGCTCTGGGGGTCGAGCACCGCTCCGAGACCCCGAGCGTCTATGACGTGATCATCAACGATGTCCCGATGCGCGATGTGGTGCAGACCAGCCCCGAGTTCGAAGGCCTGTCGTGCGTGCCCGCGACGATCCACCTTGCCGGGGCCGAGATCGAGCTGGTCTCGCTGGTTGCGCGCGAGCAGCGGTTGCGGGGAGCACTCGATCGCTTCCTCGCCGAGTCCGAGAACGAGCATCCCTATCACTACGTGTTCATCGACTGCCCGCCCTCGTTGGGCCTGCTGACGATCAACGCGTTCGTCGCGGCACGTGAGGTTCTCATCCCGATCCAATGCGAGTACTACGCGCTCGAGGGGCTGAGCCAGTTGCTCAACAACATCAAGCTGATCGAGCGCCACCTCAACCCCGATTTGGCGGTGTCAACCATCCTGCTCACCATGTTCGACTCGCGCACCAACCTGGCCAACCAGGTGGTGGGGGAGGTGCGGGAGCACTTCCCGATCGAGACGCTGCAGAGCGTCATCCCGAGGTCGGTACGCATCTCAGAGGCGCCCAGCTACGGTCAGAGCGTCATCACCTACGACGGCAACTCGCCGGGGTCGCTCTCATATCGCGAGGCGGCGTCCGAGATCGCCCGACGGGGTGAGCGTTGATGGCCGCCGGACCGAAGCGCACCGGGCTGGGTCGCGGTATCGGCGCGCTGATCCCGACGGCAGAGGACGGCGAGCGGCCGGTCGACGTGTTCTTCCCCTCGGGCCCGGATGCCAGCTCCGCCTCGATGGACGGTCTGGTGACGGTGCCCGGCGCGCGGCTGGCGAGCCTGTCGCCCGACGACATCGTTCCGAACCCGCACCAGCCGCGTCGCGAGTTCCGCGAGCAGGAACTCAACGAACTCGTCGTCTCCGTTCGCGAGTTCGGGCTTCTGCAGCCGATCGTCGTGCGCCCGCGCACCGGCGCGGCTGCAGGCGAACCGCAGTACGAACTCATCATGGGCGAGCGCCGTCTTCGGGCGAGCAAGATCGCCGGGTTGGAGAGCATCCCCGCGGTGGTCAAGAACACCGCAGACGATGCGATGCTGCGGGATGCCCTGCTCGAGAACCTGCACCGTGCCGAACTGAATCCGCTCGAGGAAGCGTCGGCCTACCAGCAGCTGCTCGCCGACTTCGGGATCACGCAGGAGCAACTTGCCGAGAGAATCGGACGCTCGCGTCCGCAGATCACCAACACCATCCGTTTGCTGCGCCTGCCCGAGGGGATCCAACGGCGCGTGGCTGCTGGCGTCCTCACCGCGGGGCATGCCCGGGCGATCCTGTCGGTCGGAGATGCTCCGGCCATGGAGCGGCTCGCCGACAAGATCGTCAACGAGGACCTCTCGGTGCGAGCGGCAGAGGCCGCGGCCGGCCTGGTGTCTCCGCCCAAGGCGCGCGCCGCCAAGCCGACACCCGGCCGTCGTCAGCACCACCTCGACGACCTGGCGGAGCGCCTCGGTGACAAGCTGAACACCCGGGTCAAGATCGCCCTCGGGACGGCGAAGGGAACCATCTCGATCGAGTTCGCGACGGTGGCCGACCTGAACCGGATCGTCGAAGAGCTCGGCGTCGAGCCGAACTAGTTGTCGCGGATGGCCGCTTCGGCCAGGGCCGAGTAGACCCAGCCGAGATCGTGGCCTGCCGCCTCCAGGGCCTGGGGGAGCAGCGAGGTCTCGGTGAGGCCAGGAAGCACGTTGGCCTCGAGGAACCACGGCGTCCCGGCGCCGTCGACGATCAGGTCCACCCGCGAGAGATGGCGCAGGCCCAGAGCACGGTGAGCCGTGATCGCGGCCTGCGCTGCGGCATCCGCCCACTCGTCGGGAATCCGAGCAGGCACGTAGAACCGGGTCTCGCCCGCGTTGTACCGGGCCTCGAAGCTGTAGACCCCTGAGAGCGGCTCGATCTCTACGGCGGGCAGGGCGACAGGGCCGTCTCCGGTGTCGATGATGCCCACCGCGATCTCGGTTCCGGTGATCCGTTGCTCGACCAGTGCGACGTCTCCGTATGTGTAGGCGTCGACCATGGCCCGAGGCAGGTTCGCGCGGTCGTCGACAATGGTGACGCCCTGGGCCGAGCCGCCCTGCGCGGGCTTGACGACCAGCGGGACCGGCAGCTCGTCGGCGATCGCCTCGAAGACCGCGTTGGCGCCGAGTTCTCGAAAGGCGTCGCGCGGCAGAGTGATGGATCGTGGGGTGGCAACGCCGGCTCGCGAGACGACGATCTTGGCGACCGGCTTGTCCCAGGCGAGGCGCGCGGCATCCGACCGCGACCCGACGAAGGGGATGCCGAGGAACTCGAGAAGTCCGCGCAACGCACCGTCCTCGCCCGACCCCCCGTGCAGGGCCGGCCAGATCACGTCGGGGCGATCGGCGCGCAGCGCGGCGAGCAGGCGCGCATCCGGATCGCGCAGCTCGACGGTCAGGCCGTGCTCGAGCAGACTGTCGGCAACTCGGCGCCCGGAACGCAACGAAACGTCGCGCTCGTGCGAGATCCCGCCGGCGAGCACGACGACATGTCGGAGTGATTCGCTCATCGACGTCAGCCGACGTTCGGGGGCAGCACGCCTTCGTGCCGTTCGGGCTGCGCGGTCAGAGGATCGGTCTGAGCGAATTCGTTCAGCAGGCTGAGCTCGCCATTGATCACGATTGCCAGGCGCCGGATGCCTTCTCGAATGAAATCGGGCGTCGGGTAGCAGAACGAGAGCCGCATCGCGTTGCGGCCGCCGCCGTTGGTGTAGAAGGCCGTGCCCGGCGTGTACGCGACGAGCTCCTTGACGGCGCGCGGCAGCATGGCCTTCGAGTCGAGGTAGTCCGGCAGGGTCAGCCAGACGTAGAACCCGCCGTCCGGGACCGTCCAACGGAGCGTCGGCAACTGCTCGTGCAGCGCGGCCAGCATCGCGTCTCGCCGGTCGCGGTAGACGTCGCGGAAGGTCGCGATCTGTGCTTTCCAGTCGGCGGTCGACAGGTACTCCGACACGGTGGTCTGCGAGAAGGAGCTCGGTGACAGTACCGCGGCCTCATTCGCCAAAATGAGTTTTTCTCTGATGGCGTGGGGGGCAACCGCCCACCCGACGCGCAGACCCGGAGCCAGCGTCTTCGAGAAGGTGCCGAGGTAGATCACGCCCGCGTCATCCACCGAGCGCATCGCCTGGGGTGGCGCCTGATCGAAGTAGAGCAGCCCGTAGGGATTGTCCTCCACGACCAGGATGTCGTTCTCCCGTGCGATCTCGAGCACCTCCATGCGGCGCTCCCAGGTGAGGGTGACGCCCATCGGGTTCTGAAACGACGGGATCGTGTAGAGGAACTTGATCCTGCGCCCCTGCTCGCGCAATCGGGCGATTGTCTCGCGCAGCGACTCGGGGATGAGCCCGAGCTCGTCCATCTCGACGTGCGCCACCTCGGCTTGGAAGCTGCGGAACACGACGAGAGCGGTCACGTAGCTCGGGCCCTCGGCGATGACCACGTCGCCCGGGTCGAGGAAGAGTTTGGAGACGAGTTCGAGAGCGTGCTGGGACCCGGTGGTGACGACCACGTCGTCCACACCCGCGCGGATGCCCTCCAGAGCCATCACATCGAGGATCTGCTCGCGCAGACGGGGCGATCCCTGACCGGAGCCGTACTGCAGCGCGACGGCGCCGTGGTTGCGGACGGTTCGATCGACGGCGTTGAGAAGGAGTTCTTGGGGGAGCGCCGACACGAACGGCATGCCTCCCGCCAATGACACCACCTCGGGGCGGCTGGCGACGGCGAACAGGGCTCGGACCTCAGACGCGGCGAGTCCTGCAGTGCGCTCCGCGTACTGCGAGTACCAGGGATCGAGGTTGTTGCCCTGCTGCCGCTCGGGGTGGGCCGTGTTCATGCGCTCCAGGGTATCCGGAGAAACACGAAGGCCCCCTCCCCGCGAACGGGGAAGGGGCCAGAAGTGCGGTGGCGGCCCGCTCGGCGCGTGCCGGGTGCCTACGCCAGGAACTCGGCCAGGTCGGCCTCGAGGGCGGGCTTGGGCTTGGCGCCGATGACGGTCTTGACGACCTCCCCGCCGCGGTACACCTTCATCGCAGGGATCGAGGTGATGCCGTACTTCATCGCGGTCTCCGGGTTGTCGTCGACGTTGAGCTTCACGATGGAGATCTTCTCCGCGTGCTCGGCCGCGATCGCGTCGAGGATCGGTCCGACTGCGCGACAGGGGCCGCACCATTCGGCCCAGAAATCGACCATGATCGTCTTGTCAGAGTCGAGCACCTCGCTCTGGAACGTGGCGTCGGTCACATCCTTCGCAGTGGACATCTTTCCTTCTTTCGTAGGTCTGCTGAAGAGAACAGTGCGGCAGGCCGCGCCATTCCCGCAGTCGGTGGGATCAGACGGCGACCGACGTCGCCTGCGCGAGCACGGCGGGGTCGAGTTCGGCCAGGTACTTCTCGGCGTCGAGAGCGGCGACGACGCCCGAGCCGGCAGCCGTTGCCGCCTGCTTGTAGGTGGGGTCGATGACGTCACCGGCGGCGAACACACCCGGCAGGCTGGTGCGCGAGCTGCGTCCGTCGACCTTGATCGTCCCCTCCGGGCTCAGCTCGAGCTGGCCGTGGATGAGGTGCGTGCGCGGGTCGGCACCGATCGCCACGAACATCCCGCTCACATCGAGGGTCTTCTCGTCGCCGGAGGTCGTGTCGAGCAGCCCGATCCCGGTGACCTTCTCCTCGCCGTAGACGTGGGCGACCTCTTCGTTCCACAGGAACTCGATCTTGGGATCGGCGAAGGCGCGGTCTTGCAGGGCGGCCGACGCGCGCAGCTTGTCTCGGCGGTGAACCAGATAGACCTTGTCGGCGAAGCGGGTCAAGAAGGTGGCCTCTTCGAGCGCGGAATCACCGCCGCCGATCACGGCGACCTTCTTCTGCTTGAAGAAGGCGCCGTCGCAGGTGGCGCACCACGAGACCCCGTAGCCCGAGAGGCGCGTCTCGTCGTCGAGGCCGAGCTTGCGGTATGCCGAGCCTGTCGCGTAGATGATCGTGAGCGCCTCGTGGACCTCGCCGTTCCCGAGCGTCACCCGCTTCACGTCGCCGTCGAGCTCGAGCTTCACCACATCGTCGTAGACGATCTCTGCGCCGAACTTCTCGGCCTGCTCCTGCATCTTCACCATGAGGTCGGGACCCATGATCCCGTCGGGGAATCCGGGGAAGTTCTCGACCTCGGTGGTCTTCATGAGCTCGCCGCCGAACTCCACGGAGCTGGCGATGACGAGCGGAGCGAGGTTGGCACGCGCGGCATAGATCGCCGCGGTGTACCCGGCGGGACCCGACCCGACGATGATGACTTGACGCATGTCGTCAGCACTCCTTCAGATGGCCCGACAGAGCTGTTCAACCCAGTGTAGGCGCGCGCCATTCCCGGTCAGGAGCGGGTCAGACGCACGGCGAGAGGCCGGCGGTCGGCAGACCGAGCCGAGGCACGGGCGGCACTCGCGCGACAGAGGCCGCTCCTGGGCGCCGCGACGGCATCCGGGGCATCGACTCGCGCCGAGGGGCTCTTGTCGAGAGAGTCAGTCCCCGTCGGCCTCTGCCGGGTCTGCGCGGCGCGCGGCGCGACGCTTCACGATGTTGCGGGCGAGTCCGCCGCCGAAGATGAGCACGAGCAGGGTGATGACGATCGTCGTGCCGACGCTCTCCCACCCCGGATGCAGGTCGACGCTGACCGAGTCGGGAACCCCGATCGAGACCCCGGTCGCCGACGTCAGGGTGATGGTCGTGTCGACCTTGCCGTTGGTGAGGGCCGCGACCGGGATCGCCGCCTTGTTCGACGACCCGGGCTCGACCGTCAGGGGCACGTTCTCGGCTCGGACCTGCAGAACAGAGCTGGGCGAGTCGACGTTCACGTAGACCGTGACCGGCACGCTCAAGGCATTGCTGACGGTGACGGGGATGTTGGTGGATCCGGATCCCACGACAAGATCGCTTCCTGCCACGATCTGCACCGAATCGATCAGGGTCTGAGAGTCGCCGAGGAAGGTCGTCAGCTGGCCGGCCCAATCGTCGGTGCCGCGCAGCCACGACACGGCGAGCAGGGCCAGCAGAGCGAGTCGGCGTGGAGCGGTGATGGCCGTGGGGTCGGTCGCGACGCTCGAGAACGCAGCCTCCGTGGCGATCGCCTGAACCGCCAGGGAGATCTGGCTCGCGCGGCTCGCGTCGCCGGGCTCGTCGACGACCGTGGCGTTCGGGTGAGACCCGGCGAAGACCGCCGTCAGTCCGACCGGCCTCACCGACGACTGCCCGGCGAGGTCGTCGAACAGGGCGTGCAGGTTCAGGGCGCCGAGCGGCCAACGGCGGTCCAGCGTGGCGACGACCGTGCGGCCGGGTGAGACGGCAGCCATTCCGCGCAGGGCGGAGTTGACGCGATCCAGGGCTTCCTGCGGGCCCGCCGCGTCGCTCGAGTACACGGCGGCCCGCACCAGGGAGGTGATGCCCGCATCGGCGACGATCCCGTGAATCCCGGGCAGATCGACGTAGCCGGACGCGGTGGCCGAAACATTGCTCGAGCTCAGCACCACGCTCCGGTAGCCGGCTCCCGCGAGGACGGGCAGGTCACCGCCGACCACCGTGTCGTCGGCCGGCCACGCGATGCTCGCCAGCGTGTAGCTCCACGCGAGCACCTCGGCCGTGGTGGTCGGCAGGGGCGGGTTGCCGGTGCCGGCCGCCGGCTGGGCCGTGGAACTCGCCGAGGCACTCGGGGTCGGGGTGGCGGTGAGCGCGGGACCGAAGTTGCGGGGGTTGAGGGCGAAATTGAATCCGACAGGATCGCGAAGCTGCAGAGCGTTCGCCCGCGCCAGCGCCGCGAGATCCGCGTCTGCGTAGGCGAGCGAGAAGACCTCGTTGCCCGATGTCCGCAGCCGTTCGAGCCAACTCGTCGCGGAGGCGGGCGCCGACGAGCCCAGAACGCGGATCGACGCGATGATCATCGGGTCGATCCCGATGACGGCAGGAGTGCCGATCACCGCGTCGAGCTGCCGAGTCAGCACGCCTAGGGGCGCGGTGTAGCCCGCGAGGGTTGCGGCATCGATGAGTCCGGGTGCGCTGGGCCGGACCGTCAGGGGCACGAGCACCGCGAGCGAGACCGGAGTCGGTGACGTCGCCGAGGAGCCATCGCCGGAGGTCGGCTGATCAACGGGGGCGGCGCCGAGCGCGGGCCCCGCGACGAGCGCCAGCGCGACGAGGCCGGCCCATGCCCCGATCGCGATCCGCCGCAGCGGGGTCACGGGCACGGCGGGACGCCTGGGTTCCGCTCGGCCGACATGCCCACGAGTTTAGACCGACCGACCCGGGCGTCAGATGTGCTCAGCTGTCGGCGGTCGCCCCGTGGCGCTGTGCCATCCTGGGTGCCATGGAGAGCGTGGCGGATGCCGTCGAGCGGTTGAATCGGCTGGCCGCCATGCCCGAGCTGGCGCGATTGGCGCGGTCGTTCGCCGCCGCGGGGCACGAGCTCTCGCTGGTCGGCGGTCCGGTGCGGGACGCGTTCCTGGGCCGCCCGGTCACCGACCTGGACCTGACCACCGATGCCACCCCCGACCAGACGCTGGCGATCGTGAATCCGGCTGCGGATGCGGTGTGGGAGATCGGCCGGGAGTTCGGCACGATCGGGGCCCGTCTCGGCAAGCACACCTTCGAGATCACCACGTACCGGCGCGACGCCTACGACCGCGACAGCCGCAAGCCCGACGTGCTGTTCGGCGACGACCTCGAAGCCGATCTGGTCCGGCGCGACTTCACGATCAACGCGATGGCGCTGCGCCTGCCCGATGCCGAGCACGCCGAACCCCGACTGGTCGACCCGACCGGCGGTGTGGATGACCTGCTCGCCCGCACACTGCGCACGCCGAGTGCGCCCGAGGTGTCATTCGGCGACGATCCGCTGCGCATGTTGCGCGCCGCACGCTTCGCCGCGCAGCTCGGGTTCGTGCTCGATCCTGCGGCGCTCGCCGCCGCACGCGGGATGTCCGATCGGCTCACGATCGTCTCGGCAGAGCGGATCGGCGCCGAGATCGCCAAGCTGATGCTCGCCGCCGACCCGGTGGCGGGCATCCGATTGCTGGTGGACAGCGGCGCCGCCGAGCAGGTCCTGCCCGAGATCCCGGCGCTCCGCCTCGAGATCGACGAGCACGCGCGCCACAAGGACGTGTACGAGCACAGCCTCACCGCCCTCAACCGGGCGATCGAGTTGGAGGCCTCCCGCGGGCACGCCCCGAGCCTCGTGCTCCGCCTGGCCGTGCTGCTGCACGACATCGGCAAGCCGGCGACGCGTGTGATCGAGCCGGGTGGCGTCGTCACCTTCCACCACCACGACGTGCTCGGCGCCAAGCTCGCGGCCAAGCGACTGCGTGCGCTGCGCTTCGACAACGAGACCGTGAAGGCGGTGGTCGAGCTGATCCGACTGCATCTGCGGTTCTTCGGCTACGCGGGCGGCGCCTGGTCGGATTCGGCGGTTCGCCGTTATGTGAGGGATGCCGGTCCGCTGCTGGAGTGGCTGCACATCCTGTCGCGCTCCGACGTCACGACGCGCAACCGTCGCAAGGCCGACGAACTCGACTTCGCCTACGACGACCTGGAGGAGCGGATCGCGACGCTGGCCGCCGAGGAGGAGCTCGCCGCCATCCGTCCCGACCTCGATGGCGACGACATCATGCGCATCCTGAACCTGGCTCCGGGCCGTCAGGTGGGCGAGGCCTACCGCTTCCTGCTCGAGGAGCGCCTGGAGGACGGGCCGCTCGGCGCCGACGAGGCGGAGCGTCGTCTGCGCGTCTGGTGGAGCGCGCGCCGGGCCGGTTGAGGCTGCTTCGGCTGGTGGCCTATACTCGACAGGTTGCCCGCGCCTCGTGTGCGAGCACCGTCACTACCCTCCTGCTGCAGAACACGTCTGCAGCCGTTCTAGACCAGAGGAGGTGGGTTTATGACGCACCAGTATGAACTGATGGTGATCCTCGATCCCGAGATCGATGAGCGCACCGTCGCACCCAGCCTGGACAAGTTCCTCAACGTGATCCGCAACGATGGCGGCACGATCGAGAACATCGATATCTGGGGACGCCGCCGGCTGGCCTACGAGATCCAGAAGAAGTCCGAGGGCATCTACGCCGTCGTCAACTTCACGGCGACCTCGGAATCCACGGTCGAGCTCGATCGGCAGCTGAAGCTCAGCGAGGCCGTGCTGCGCACCAAGGTGCTGCGCGCCGAAGAGGCGGTCGCACGTGCCATCTCGGTGCGCGCCGAAGACGAGAAGCGCGCGGCGCGCAAGGCCGCTGCGGCGGCGAAGTCGCCGGTGAAGCCCGCTGCGGCTGCCGCTCCCGCGGCAACGAGCACGGCTGCCGCCGAGCCGAAGGCCGCACCGAAGGCCAAGGCCGCTCCCGCGGCGGAGGCAGAGCCCGCCGCCGAGGCGGCTGCCGAGTCGGCCACCACCGAGGGCGAGTAGCTCATGGCCGGCGAGACGATCATCACGGTGGTGGGCAACCTCACCGCGGATCCCGAGCTGCGCTACACGCAGGGCGGGCTGGCCGTCGCGAACTTCACGATCGCCTCGACGCCCCGCACCTTCGACCGTGCCGCGAACGACTGGAAGGACGGCGAGGCGCTGTTCCTCCGCGCCTCCTGCTGGCGCGAGTTCGCCGAGCACGTCGCCGGATCGCTGACCAAGGGCAGCCGCGTCGTCGCGACCGGTCGCCTGAAGCAGCGCTCCTACGAGACGAAGGAGGGCGAGAAGCGCACGAGCATCGAGCTCGAGATCGACGAGATCGGTCCGAGCCTGCGCTACGCGACCGCCCAGGTGACCCGTGCATCCGGCGGTTCCTCCTCGGGCGGCGGACGCCCCCAGGGCGGCGCCGTGGCCGACGAGCCGTGGGCGGCCTCCGCTCCCGCTTCGGGTGGCGACGACGTCTGGAACACGCCCGGCAACTACAACGACGAGACCCCGTTCTGATCATCAGAACAACCTGATTCTTTAAGAGGACCACAACATGGCAGGCAAGAGCAGCAGCAGCGGCGGAGATCGCCGCAAGCGCGTCAGCGCGAAGGGCGGCAAGAACGCCGCTCCCGCGAAGTCGGTGCGCGTCGGCATCATCGATTACAAGGATGTCGCCACCCTTCGCAAGTTCATCTCGGAGCGGGGAAAGATCCGCGCCCGTCGCATCACCGGCGTCTCGGTGCAGGAGCAGCGGCTGATCGCCCGCGCCGTCAAGAACGCGCGCGAGATGGCACTTCTCCCCTACGCAGGATCGGGGCGGTAGACCATGTCCAAGCTCATCCTCACCTCCGAGGTCTCGGGCCTCGGTTCGGCCGGTGACGTGGTCGACGTCAAGAACGGCTACGCCCGCAACTACCTGATCCCGCAGGGCTTCGCCGTGCAGTGGAGCAAGGGGGGCGAGAAGCAGATCGAGCAGATCAAGGCGGCTCGCACCGCTCGCGAGCACGCGACGCTCGAAGAGGCGCAGGCGCTGAAGGCCAAGCTCGAGTCGACGACCGTGAAGCTGACCGTCAAGGCCGGCAGCGAGGGCCGACTGTTCGGCTCGGTCAAGACCTCCGACATCGCCGAGGCGGTCGAGAAGGCCGGCATCGGCGCGATCGACAAGAAGACCATCGAGCTGTCCGCCCCGATCAAGGGCACCGGGCGTTACGAGGCGACCGTGCGTCTGCGCAACGACGTCGTGGCCGCGATCACCCTCGAGGTCGTCGCCGCCAAGTAGGCGAATGCATCGATGAGCGGCGTCCCGATCGTGGGGCGCCGCTACTCGTGCGTGCCCGGGAAGTCAAGGGCTGAACCCAGTTTCGTCCACAGGCGCAGCGTGATGTCCTCAACGTTCAAGCGCCACTCTAAACATGTTTCTACACACAGAGCAAACTCGTGAAAAGCGCAGGTCAGCAGCGGTATCCGAATGACAAGTCGCAAGTTGTCCACATAACGATCCACACCTTTTTCACATTGCGTCCGGCGTTTCGCCCTGGTTTCTCACAGGGTTGTCCACAGGGCCGGTTGGCGGCATCCCGAGTGTGTCTCTAACCTGGCGCAGCGTCCTCGGCATCCGTGCCGCACGATCGGTGGGCGGCGCCGGGGTGTCGGCGGCCGCTGCCATTCTCGACGCACGTAGCCTGAGCCGCAGGAGGTCTCCCCGTGTCCATTGCCCATCTGGGTCTGGCGGACCAGCGCTACCCGGCCGGAGACCAGCGCCCCGCCGCCGAGGGCTGGCAGGGCGAGCGCACGCCTCCGCACGACCTGCTCGCCGAGCAGAGCGCCATCGGCGGCATGCTCCTGAGCAAAGACGCGGTGGCCGACGTGGTCGAGACCGTCCGGGGCATCGATTTCTACATCCCCAAGCACGAGGTCGTCTTCGAGGCCGTGCTCACCCTCTACTCGCACGGCGAGCCGACCGACGTCATCGCGGTCACCGACGAGCTGACCAAGACCGGGCAGCTGCAGCGGGCGGGCGGGGCCGAATACCTGCACACGCTGACCGGCCTGGTCCCCACGGCGGCCAATGCCGGCTATTACGCCTCGATCGTCGCCGAGAAGGCCGTGCTTCGGCGCCTGGTCGAAGCGGGCACCCGGATCGTGCAGATGGGCTACGCGAGCGAGGGCGAGGTCGTCGACCTCGTCAACAACGCCCAGGCCGAGATCTACGCGGTGACCGGTGGGGTCGAGGCGGAAGACTACGTGCCCCTCGTCGAGGCCATCGACACGGCCGTCGACGAGATCGAGCGCGCGCGCGGCCGCGACGGGCAGATGGCAGGGGTGCCGACCGGCTTCAGTCGACTCGACGAGATCACGAACGGCCTTCACGGCGGCCAGCTGATCATCGTCGCCGCGCGACCCGGTCTCGGCAAGTCCACTCTGGCGCTCGACTTCGCCAGATCGGCCACTATCAAGCACCACCTGCCGACGATCTTCTTCTCGCTCGAGATGGGCCGCAGTGAGATCGCGACGCGCCTGCTCGCTGCCGAGTCGTCCATCGGGATGAGCACGCTGCGCAAGGGCAACATGGAGCAGCGCGACTGGGACAAGCTCGCCAACGTCCGTGGCCAGATCGCCGACGCGCCGCTCTACATCGACGACAGTCCCAACATGACCCTGGTCGAGATCCGCGCCAAATGCCGCCGATTGAGCCAGAAAGTCGGCCTGAAGATGGTGGTCATCGACTACCTGCAGCTCATGACCTCCGGCAAGAAGGTCGAATCCCGCCAACAGGAGGTCAGCGAGTTCTCGCGCGCGCTCAAGCTGCTGGCGAAGGAGCTCAATGTGCCCGTGATCGCGCTCTCGCAGCTCAACCGCGGCCCCGAGCAGCGCGCGGACAAGAAGCCGGCGCTCTCGGATCTGCGCGAGTCGGGCTCGCTCGAGCAAGATGCCGACATCGTGATCCTGCTGCACCGGGAAGATGCCTACGAGAAAGACAGCTCCCGTGTGGGCGAAGCCGATCTGATCGTCGCCAAGCACCGGAATGGCCAGCAGGACACGATCGCGGTCACGTTCAGCGGGATGTACTCGCGATTCAGCGACATGCCGCGGCTGTAGTTCTTTCGTTCAACGCGGTTCGGCCGGCCGAAGGCACTCGCGTGCCGCGGGTCTGGGGTGGCGGACGTAGACTCGGGGGCGGGCATCCGTTCGGGAAAGTGAGTCACTCGTGTCAGCTGGTTCGGGCACGTCCGCGGCTGCCGCGGAAAGCCGCACGGGGCTCGCGGCGTGGGTGGTCCCCGCTCTGCGCGCGATCGTCGCTCTGGTCGTCGGATTCGTGATCACCTTCACGCCCGCCCACTCCGCGGGGTTCGGGCTCGTGGCGTTCGGACTGTTCGCCGTGGTCGCGGGCGCCATCGTTGCCGCCGGCGCATTCGGTGACCGAGCCGAGCGACGATCGCGCGGACTGTTCGTTCTGCAGGGCGCTCTGACGGTTGTCGCCGGCGTCGCCGCCCTGGTGCTCCCCGAGGGCGGCGTGCACTACTTCGTCTGGGTGGTGAGCGCCTGGGCGATCGTGACGGGCGCGCTCGAGCTGGTCAGCGGCATCCGGGCTCGCGGTCGGACGGCCGCGGCTCGCGACGGGGTGATCCTCGGCGGCCTCACGCTGATCCTCGCCATCGCGTTCCTCGTGGTGCCCCCGGACTACCGCCAGGCCTTGGGCGGTATCGAGCAGGTCTCGGGCGAGCTGACGGCGTCGGTCGTGCTGGTCGGCATGTTCGGAGCGTGGGCGATCGTGGCGGGGGTCCTGTTGGGGATCGCCGCCGTGTCGGCGCGCGGTCCGCGGCCGTCCCCCGCGGCCGCCGCCGCGAAGGCGGCATCATGACAGACCGCGAGAAGGATGCGGTGGTCCCGACCCGCCGCGACAGGATGCGTCCGCTCGAGCTGGTGGGGCTCGCGGGCGCCATCGGGGTCTTCGTGGGCCTGGTGGTCGGCCTTTCGACCCGGGAGTGGATCCTGGCCGCCGTCTTCTTCGGCGCGGTCTTCATCGTCAGCCTGGTCGTGCTTGCGATGCTGTCGCTGGCCGCCACGTCGTCGGACGAGACCGGTCCCGACCCCGACGACGACGGCCCGGTCGGACACTAGCCGCCGCGGTCGGCCGCCGGACGCTTCAGTCGGGCAGCAGGTCGATCAGTTCGGGCGCGAGCCCGAGGTAGCTTGCGGGGGTGAGCTCGAGCAGCCGTGCCTTGGCCGCGTCGCCGATGTCGAGCTTCTGGACGAACTCGCGCAGCTCGTCCGCGCCGGTGCGATGACCGCGGGTCAGCTCCTTGAGCAGTGCGTAGGGATCCGCGATCGAGCTGCGACCTGCGGTGACCTCGGCCCGGATCACCGTCTGGATCGCCTCGCCGAGCACCTCCCAGTTGGCGCCCAGGTCTGCGGCGATCGCTTCGCGGGCGATCGCGATCTCGCCGAGGCCGCGAGCGAGGTTGTCGAGGGCCAGCAGGGAGTGTCCGAGTGCGACCCCGATGTTCCGCTGGGTCGTGGAATCGGTCAGGTCGCGCTGGAGTCGGCTGGTGACCAGGGTCGCCGCCAACGAGTCCAGGAGCGCCGACGAGAGCTCAAGGTTCGCCTCGGCGTTCTCGAAACGGATGGGGTTGATCTTGTGCGGCATGGTCGACGATCCGGTGGCGCCGGCTTGCGGGATCTGGCTGATGTATCCCATCGAGATGTACGCCCACACGTCGGTGCAGAGGTTGTGCAGGATCCGGTTGACGCGGCTGATCGCCGAGAACAACTCGGCCTGCCAATCGTGGGGCTCGATCTGCGTGGTCAGCGGATTCCAGGTGAGGCCGAGCGACGTGACGAACTCGCGCGAGATGGCCGGCCAGTCGGCCTCCGGGTCGGCGGCGACGTGGGCGGCGAAGGTGCCGGTCGCTCCGCTGAACTTGCCGAGGATGTCGACCGCGTCGATCCGGCCGATCCCACGCTCCAGGCGCGCCACGAACACCGCGAACTCCTTGCCGACCGTGGTCGGAGTCGCCGGCTGACCGTGGGTGTGGGCGAGCATCGGCGTGGACCGCTCGTCGACGGCGATCGACCGCAGCCCGGCGACGACATCCCGCAGCCGCGGCAGCCACACCTCTCGCACCGCGGCGCGGATCGTGAGTGCATACGCGAGGTTGTTGATGTCCTCGCTCGTGCAGGCGAAGTGGGTGAGCTCGGCGATCCCGTTCAAGCCGAGCTCGGTCAGCTTGGACCGCACCAGGTACTCGACGGCTTTCACGTCATGGCGGGTGATGGCTTCGAGGGCCGCCAGCTCGTCGATCTCGCGCTGGCCGAAATCGGATGCGAATGACCGCAGCGCACGGGCCTGCTCGGCGGCGAGCGGCTGCGATCCGAACATGTGCCGGTTGGTGAGCGCCACCAGCCACTCGACCTCGACGTGAACCCGCGCTCGGTTGAGCCCCGCCTCGGAGAGGTGCTCGCCGAGCCCCTCAACGGCCGAACGGTAGCGGCCGTCGAGCGGGCTGATCGGCTGCGGGGGAAGCGGACTCATGAGACTCCCTGTCGGATTCCGGGTTCGAGCTGGTGGAAGAGGGCGGTGCTCGCCCGTTCGATCGTGGCCAGCACACTGTCGAACAGGGCGGCATCCGAGTAATACGGATCCGGCACATCCATGGTGCCCGATTCGTCGGGCTCGAACGACATGAGCAGGTTCACCTTCGCGCGATCCTGGTCGCTCATCGCCCATTCTCGCAGGGTCCGCTCCTGGCCCCGGTCGAACGCGACCACGAGATCGAGGTCGGGGAACCATTCCGGATCGAACTGCCGAGCCCGGTGGCGGGTCGCGTCGTACCCCCGGGCCGCGAGGGCGGAGATCGTCCGTGGGTCCGCGGGCTCGCCCACGTGCCAGTCGCCGGTTGCCGCAGAGCCGACGCTCACACGGCCTGCGTAGCCACCCTGGAGGATCAGGCTCCGGAAGATTGCCTCGGCCATCGGCGAGCGGCAGATGTTGCCGGTGCAGACGAAGCAGATGCGAAAGGGCGACGGCGCGGCGGCTGCCTGGTCGAAGCTCATGCTTCATTCTGCTGCGTGACCGCCTCCTCCACAGTCGCCAGTTCTGTCACCCGGTCCCGGGATGCCCGCCCCGCGGTCTGCGTCGGGTGCGTCGTCGTCGAAGCTGACTGCGACGCCGACCGTGGTCGGCGCGGGAGGAGTTGACCATGCCGTCATGGGATCCGGGCGCGCTTCGCGCCGCGCTCGAACGTCAGCAGAGCGAGCTCGCGCCGATCGCCAGAGTTCTCGAGGCGGCCGCCGCGCATCCGCCTCAGTTCTCGCCCGACGACTGGCGGGGTGAGGCCGCCGACGCCTGCCTGCGATTGCAGGACGAGCTGCGCCACGCCCTTCTCGCCGGCGACCATGCCGTGTCGGCGGCCGCGCGCAACACCCGCGCCGCGCTCGCCGAGTTGGGAGGCTGACCGTGGCCGTCCCCGACCCGGTTCCCGGCCCCGCGCTCGGGCCCGACGTGTTCGAGGAGCCGGCTTCGGTGCCGCACGGCGGGCACGCCACGATGCCGCACGGCGAGCAGCCGCCGAGCTTCCGGGCGAAACCCGGAGTCCATCGGGGAACGACACCCGAGATGGGCGGTCCGCTGCTGGTCACCCCGGTCGGCACGACGGCGGTCGCGACCGACGCCCTGTACGCCCACCTCGACCGCCTCACGACTCTCGGCGACCACCTCGCGATCGAGGTCCGTGCGCTCCTCGCCGTGCAGGCAGGGGCGGTCTGGTCGGCCGTCCCCGGGGCTCCGGCGGCCGCTCGACGCAGCGAGTCCGAGCTCGAGGCCGCCCTGGTGTCGGTGCGGAAGGCGCACACCGTCACGCTGCGGCTGCGGGGCGCCATTCGCGCGGCCATCGCCCGATACGACGCGGCCGAGAGTGCGGCCCTGAAGAGTGTCGACCTGTGGGCCGCGCTGCTGGGTGCCGAGAGCGGCCCGTTCATTCGCGTGCTGCTCCCCAGCATCGCCATGCTCGGCGCACTCGCATTCCTGGCGTCGAAGCTGCCCGACCCGGGAGGCGAGCGGGCCACCGCGATCCGTCGGTTCTTCCTGCAGCATCCGGGCCTGATCACCGGGCCCCCGTTCGTCGAAGGCGTGCGGCTCTTCTCGCAGAGCCTCGATGAGACCACAGACTCCGTTCTGGGAATGCCGGCCCCCCTCGCCTTCGCGCTCGGGGCAGCCGGGGTGACCGGAGTGCGCACCAGCGCGCGCGGCCTGCTCGCGGTGGGGCCCCTGGTGGGCCTGTTCCGCGAGACACCGGTGAAGGTGGAGCGCACGTCGACGACCCAGATCACCTCCCCGCCCGTCGGTGCTGCCGAGCGGTTGGACCGCGTTCCGGAAGGCGATCAGGTGCGCATCGAGAAGTACTCAGCGCCGGGTGAACCGAACCGATTCGTGGTCTACGTCGGGCCGACCGAGACCTTCTCGCCGGTCGCCGACCACGAGCCCTGGGACTTGACGAGCAACGTCGGCGGAGTCGGAGGGCTCGCTGTCGGTTCGTTCCGCGCCACAGAGTTGGCGATGCACGATGCCGGCGTCGAATCCGGCGACCAGGTTCAGTTCGTCGGCTTCTCGCAGGGCGGCCTCATCGCGACCATGCTCGCCGGATCCGGTCAATGGAACGCCGCGGGACTGCAGACGTTCGGCGCGCCCGCGGGCAACATCGAGCTGCCCGAGGGACTGAGCGGCATGGCCGTGCGCAACACCGACGACTTCATTCCGCTGCTGGCCGGGCCGCAGCTCGACCATCACGTGCTCCAAGTGGAGCGCCGGGCCTTCGCCGAGGGCACTCCCCTTCCGACGTATCACGCGGCACCCGCGCACCAGCGCGACGCGTACATGGCCACGGCGACCGCGGTGGATGAAGCGACCTCCTCGGCGGTCCGGGATCAGAACGCCGCGCTCAACTCCTTCACGGCTGACTACGCGAGCCGACCCGGATCGACGCTGACGGCCATGATCTACCACGGCGAGCGGATTTCGAACCCGACGAAGCCGCTCGACCCGCGCGACGTGACGATGCAGGCTCCTGCTATTTCTTCACACCGGTGAACGGCCGAAGCAGCACGCCGATGAGCCAGGCGAGAATGCCGAGCACCAGCGCCCCCAGAACGCCCCAGACGAAGTTCTCGACGTGCAGGCCGAAACCGCCGAGGCCCGAGAGCCAGGCGGCGAGCAGCAGCAGCAAGCCGTTGACGACCAGCGAGATGAGACCGAGCGTGAGGATGTAGAGCGGCAGCGCGACGATCCGCACGATGCCGCCGACGATGGCGTTCACGATGCCGAAGATCGCCGCAACCAGCAGCAGGGTCAGGATGAAGGCGACCGGACCCTGGTCGTACGGCTGGATGGTCACGTGGGGATTCAAGATGAGAGTCGTCAACCAGAGGGCGACGGCATTGATCAGCAGGCGGAGGAGGAGGCGTCCCATGCGCCCATTGTGGCAGCGAACCCTCCGCGGGAGCATCCCCCGCTCGGCCGTCCGCGAGGGGCCGCTCTCGATCAGACAGCGCTAATCTGATCCGTGTGCCTGTGACCCTCCGCCCCGAGATCGCTGCGCTCGCTCCGTACCGCCAGGGTCGGCCCGCGGCCGCCGACGCGTTCAAGCTCTCGTCGAATGAGAGCCCGTTCCCCCCGGTGCCGAGCGTGCTCGAGGCGATTGCGTCTGCGCACATCAACCGCTATCCAGATGGAGCTGCGACGGCACTGCGGGTCCGGCTCGCCGAGCGCGCGGGCGTCACCGTCGATGAGGTGCACGTGGGTGCCGGGTCCGTCTCGATCCTGCACCAGCTGGTGCAGGCGGCGGCAGGAGCCCGCGACGAGGTCCTCTACGCCTGGCGCTCGTTCGAGGCATACCCCGGCGTCGTCACCGTCGCGGGCGCGAACAGCGTGACGGTCCCGAACCTGCCCGATGGCCGCCATGACCTCGACGCCATGGCCGACGCCCTCACGGATCGCACCCGGGTCGTGATCGTCTGCACGCCGAACAATCCGACCAGTGCGATCGTGACCGGTCGTGAGTTCGAGGCGTTCATGTCGAGGGTGCCCGAGACCGTCCTGGTGGTGCTCGACGAGGCGTACCGCGAGTTCGTCACCGACCCGCACGCGGTCGATGGGCTGCCGTTGCTCGAGCGCTACCCGAACCTGGTCGTGCTGCGCACCTTCTCGAAGGCGTACGGCCTCGCCGGCTTGCGGGTCGGCTATGCGATCGGACCGTCGTATGTGCTCGAAGCCGCCCGCGCCACCATGATCGCCCTCTCGGTGACCGAGCAGGCCCAGCGCGCCGCCCTCGCCGTCCTCGAGCCGGATGCCGAGTCGCAGCTGCTCGCGCAGGTCGCCGAACTCGTGACACGGCGCACGGTCGTGCGTGACGGCCTCATAACCCAGGGCTGGCACCTCCCCGAGCCGCAGGGCAACTTCGTCTGGCTCCCCACCGGCGAGGCGACCGCCGCCGCTGCCGAGGTGTTCGAGGCGCACGGGATCGTGGCGCGCGTGTTCGCTCCCGACGGCATCCGGATCTCCATCGGCGAAGCCGAATCTGTGGACAAGGTCCTAGAGGCGGCCGCGGAGGTTGTCGCTACCCTGCGCGAAGACGTCGGAACGGCCGGGCTAGGGTAGTGACCATGTCCTCGGACGTTGCGCTCCAATTGCTGACGCCCGACGGAACGCTCGTGCGGAATGATCGGACATCCGAGTATCTGCCGCTGATCGAGGCGCTCGACGAGACGCGGCTGGGCGACTTCTACCGGCAGATGGCCGTCATCCGCCGGTTCGACATCGAAGCCGGCAATCTGCAACGACAAGGACAACTCGCGCTGTGGATCCCGAGCATCGGCCAGGAGGCGGCACAGGTCGGCTCCGGCTATGCCGCGATGCCGCAGGACCACATCTTCCCGGCGTACCGCGAGCACGTCGTCGGCCGCATTCGCGGACTCGATCCGATGCGCATCATCGAGATGCTCCGCGGCCTGAGCCACGGCGGCTGGGTGCCCAGTGAGACCGGCAACTTCCACCTGTACACCCTGGTGATCGGTTCGCAGTCGCTGCACGCGACCGGCTACGCCATGGGGATCGCGCTCGACCGGCTCACCGGGACCGCGAGCGGCGCCGTCGATTCGGGCAAGGATCCCGCGGTGCTCGTCTATTTCGGCGACGGCGCCTCGAGCCAGGGCGACGTGAGCGAGGCGTACACCTTCGCCGCCAGCTACCAGACGCCGCAGGTCTTCTTCCTGCAGAACAACCAGTGGGCCATCTCGGTGCCGGTCGAGCGTCAATCGCGCACCCCGCTGTATCTGCGAGGCGAGGGATTCGGCATCCCGAGCGTGCAGATCGACGGCAACGACGTGCTCGCCAGCTACGCGGCGACGTCGGCCGCGCTGACGGCGGCGCGCACCGGCCACGGTCCGCGGCTGATCGAGGCGCTCACCTACCGGATGGGCGCGCACACCTCGAGCGACGATCCGACCAAGTACCGCGAGAACGAGCAGGTCGAATACTGGGCAGCGCGGGATCCCATCGCCCGCTACGAGACCTACCTGCGCAGCCTCGGAGTCGGCGACGACTTCTTCGCCGAGGTCGCAACCGAAGCCGACGACCTGGCGGCCGATGTGCGCGCCCGCACGCTCACCCTGCAGGACCCGCCGAGCACCAAGGTGTTCGCGCACGTCTACAGCGACCCGCATCCGCTGATCGAGGCCCAGGCGGCCTGGCTCGCCGCCTACGAGCAATCGCTCGACGAGTCAGACGACGCCGAACTCGACGAGCAGGCGGTCGGCGCATGATCGAGCAGCTCACGATGGCGAAGGCCATCAACCTCGGTTTGCAGAAGGCGCTCGCCGACGACCCGCGGGTGCTCCTGATGGGAGAGGACATCGGCACCCTCGGCGGGGTGTTCCGCGTCACCGAGGGGCTCAAGGCCGAGTTCGGCGAGAATCGCGTGATCGACACGCCGCTGGCCGAGTCGGCCATCATCGGCACGGCGATCGGGCTCGCGATGCGCGGATACCGCCCGGTGTGCGAGATCCAGTTCGATGGATTCATCTACCCCGGCTTCGATCAGATCACCTCGCAGCTGGCCAAGCTGACCTACCGGCACGAGGGGGCGCTGCAATTCCCGGTCGTCATCCGGGTGCCGTACGGCGGGCACATCGGCGCGGTCGAGCACCATCAGGAGAGCCCAGAGGCGTACTTCGCCCACACCCCAGGCCTGCGAGTCGTCAGCCCGGCAACCCCGCAAGACGGGTACTGGATGATCCAGCAGGCGATCGCCGGCAACGACCCCGTCATGTTCTTCGAGCCCAAGAGCCGCTACTGGCAGAAGGGCGATGTCGACCGGGAGGGGCCCGCCGGCGAGTTCCAGGCGAGCCGCGTGGTCCGCACCGGCACCGATGTCACCCTGGTCGGGCACGGCGCGATGGTCGCCGCCCTGCTGCAGGCGGCCGACATCGCGGCCGACGAGGGCACGAGCGCCGAGGTGATCGACCTGCGGTCGCTGTCGCCGATCGACTACGGCCCGATCCTGGCGTCGGTGCAGAAGACCGGCCGCATCGTGGTCGCCCAGGAGGCGCCCGGCTCGGTGAGCGTCGGCTCCGAGATCGCGGCAACGGTGGCCGAGCGCGCGTTCTACTCGCTCGAAGCGCCCGTGCTGCGGGTCAGCGGCTTCGACACCCCGTTCCCGCCCGCCAAGCTCGAGGGCGTCTATCTGCCGGATGCCGACCGCATCCTCGAGGCCGTCGACCGCGCGCTGGCCTACTGAGAGGAACGACCGTGACCCACTCCGAGTTCCCGTTGCCCGATGTGGGTGAAGGCCTGACCGAGGCCGAGATCGTCGCGTGGAAGGTCAAGCCGGGCGACATCGTGACCGTGAATCAGGTGCTGGTCGAGATCGAGACCGCCAAGTCGCTCGTCGAACTGCCGTCGCCCTTCGCCGGCACGGTGACCGAGCTGCTCGCCGCCGAGGGCGACACCGTCGAGGTCGGCTCGCCGATCATCCGCGTCGACTCCGAGGGCGGGGCGATCGAGCTGCAGGCCCCTTCATCCGGCGACACGTTCGGAGAGGTCGCCGACACGGCCGCGTCGATCGGGGCGGCCGAAGGTTCTGCCGAGCCGTCGGGAGCCGTGCTGGTCGGCTATGGATCCAAGGGCGGTCACGCGACCACTCGCCGGCGGCGGCCGGGCGCGGTTCCCCCCGGGCAGGCCGAACGGCCGACCGTCGGTGCGCCCGCGACGCACGCCGCGCCGGCACGCAAGCCGAGCTCGATCCCTGCCGCATCGGTCGGGCCGGTGATCGCGAAGCCGCCGATCCGCAAACTCGCCAAGGATCTCGACGTCGACCTCGCCGCGGTGACCGCCACCGGTCCCATCGGCGACATCACCCGCGACGATGTCATCCGGCAGGCGCAGCAGGTCAGCGTGTTCCGCAATCTGCAGACGCCCGAGTGGCCGGAGGATCGCGAGGAGCGCATCCCGGTCAAGGGGGTGCGCAAGGCGATCGCGAGCGCGATGGTGCAGAGTGCGTTCACGGCGCCTCACGTGAGCGTCTTCAGCGACATCAACGCCACCCGCACCATGGAGTTCGTCAAGCGGCTGAAGGCCTCGACCGATTTCGCCGGCGTTCGGATCAGTCCGCTGCTCGTGATGGCGAAGGCGGTGATCTGGGCGGTGCGCCGCAACCCAACGGTGAACTCCAGTTGGACCGACAAAGAGATCGTCGTCCACCACTACGTGAACCTGGGGATCGCGGCCGCGACCCCGCGCGGGCTCATCGTTCCGAACATCAAAGACGCCCAGAACCTCAGCCTGCTCGAACTCGCGCAGGCGCTCGAGCAGCTGACCATCACGGCGCGCGACGGCAAGACGCAGCCTGCCGAGATGGCCAAGGGCACGGTCACCATCACCAACCTGGGGTCGTACGGGATGGATACCGGCACGCCGATCCTGAACCCCGGCGAAGTGGGTATCGTCGCGCTCGGGGCGATCAAGTTGAAGCCGTGGGTGGTGGATGGCGAGGTGCGACCCGCGTACGTGACGACTGTGGGCGCGAGCTTCGACCATCGGGTCGTCGACGGCGATGTGGCCAGCCGATTCACCGCCGATATCGCGAGTGTGCTCGAGGAACCGGCCCTGCTGCTCGATTGAACCTTTTTGTGCGCCGCCGCTTCTGCGGCGCACCTGCCGGCCGCGCCTGAGCGTTTTTGACAATCATTCTCGATAAGGGCTAGGGTCGGGGGCATGCCCGAGCACCGCGCCTTGCTGACCGCGCGGGCTGCGGCCGCAGTGGTCTCGATGCTCACCCTCGGGCTGGCCCTCACCGCCTGCTCGGGCTCGGCGTACGATCCGCCTGCCGGCATCCGGGTGGTCGCGTCCACTGACGTCTACGGCTCGCTCGCCACGACCATCGGCGGCGCGCAGGCGAGTGTCACGTCGATCATCGACGACCCGGCCAAGGATCCTCACGAGTATCAGGCCGACGCCCGCACCCAGCTCGCCGTCTCACGAGCGCAGGTCGTGATCGAGAACGGCGGTGGGTACGACGATTTCATCGACACTATGCTGGGGGCATCGGGCAACGCGAAGGCCGCGCTGATCAACGCCGTCAAGCTCTCGGGCTACGACAGCTCGATCGCCGACTTCAACGAGCACGTGTTCTACGACTACGCGACGGTCGGCAAGGTGGTCGACGCGATCGTGTCCGACTTCTCGAAGGCCGACCCGAGTCACCGCGCCCTCTTCGCCGATCGCGGTGCGGCGCTGCAGCGCAAGCTCAGCGCGCTCGAGCAGTCGGAGTTGAACCTCTCGGGCGCGACGACCGGAGTCGGCGTCGCGATCACCGAACCGGTGCCGAACTACCTGCTCGCCGCCCTCGGGATGACGATCGTCACCCCGATCGCCTTCAGCGAAGCCGTCGACCGGGGCACCGACGCGCCGGCCACCGTGCTCCAACAGACCCTGGAGACCCTGACCTCCGGCGCGGCGAAACTGCTCGTCTACAACGTGCAGGCCGGCGGACCGCAGTCGGATGCCGTGCTCGCCGCCGCCAAGAAGGCCGGCATCCCCGCGGTGCCGGTCTCTGAGACGCTCCCGCCCGGGCTCGACTACGTCACCTGGCAGCGCGGCGTCCTGGCCACCATCGCGCAGGCGCTGGGGCACTGAGCCGATGGCATCCGAACCGCCTGTGCTGTCGCTGCGCGACGCCGAGCTCACCCTCGGCGGCCGTGTTCTGTGGACCGCCCTCGACCTCGACGTCGCACCCGGCGAGTTCGTGGCCGTGCTCGGCGCGAACGGCTCGGGCAAGACCAGCCTGCTGAAGACCGTGCTGGGCCAGCACCGGCTCAGCGCGGGCACGGCGACGCTGCTCGGAGAGCCGGTGCGGCACGGGGATCGCAGGATCGGCTACGTGCCCCAGCAGCGTCTCGCCGACGAGGGCACGCCCTTGCGCGGCCGCGACCTGATCGCACTCGGCCTGGACGGTCACCGCTGGGGCGTTGCGCTGCCGACCCGCGCGCGTCGGGCGCGCATCGACGGTCTGCTCGACGCGGTCGGTGCGAGGCACTACGCCCAGGCGCCGATCTCGAGCCTGAGCGGAGGGGAGCAGCAGCGGCTGCGGATCGGGCAGGCGCTCGCCGGAGACCCGGCTCTTCTGCTCTGCGACGAACCGCTGCTCTCGCTCGACCTGCGGGCGCAGGGTGTCGTCAGCAGGTTGATCGACGACAACCGGCGCTCGCGCGGCTTCGGGGTGCTCTTCGTCACGCACGACATCAATCCCGTGCTCGACGCCGTCGATCGCGTGCTGTATCTGGCCGGCCGCCGGTTCCGGATCGGGACGCCCGACGAGGTGCTTCGTTCCGAGGTGCTCAGCGAGCTGTACCAGTCACCGGTGGATGTGATCCGCGCACGAGGACGCGTGGTGATCGTCGGCGCCCCCGACCAGTCGCACGCGCACGGCCACGAGCACGATCATGCGGAGGACCTGCCGTGACCGCCGTGCTGGGTGCCGGCACCGACTGGTGGAGCCAGCTGTTCAATTTCAGCGACTACGGCCAGCTGCTCGTGCTGCTGCAGAACTCGATTCTGGCGGGAGCCGTGCTGGGAGTCGTGGGCGGGCTCATCGGCGTCTTCGTGATGTCGCGCGACCTGGCCTTCGCGGTGCACGGCATCAGCGAGCTGAGCTTCGCGGGCGCGGCGGCCGGGCTGCTGCTCGGCGTCGGAGTGGTCGAGGGATCCGTGGTCGGCTCGATCATCGCGGCCGCGGTGATCGGCCTGCTCGGCTCGCGGGCGCGCGATCGCAACTCGATCACCGCGGTGCTGATGCCGTTCGGCCTCGGCCTCGGCATCCTGTGCCTGGCGCTCTATCCGGGGCGCACCTCGAACAAGTTCGGCCTGCTGACCGGGCAGATCGTGGCGGTCGACGATCCGAAACTCAACTCGTTGGCGCTCATCTCGCTGATCGTCGTCGTCGGGCTGTTCCTCGTGTGGCGGCCTCTGACCTTCGCCAGTGTCGACGCCGACGTCGCCGCAGCCCGCGGCGTGCCGGTGCGGGCCCTGTCGCTCGTGTTCATGCTGCTGCTCGGGCTCGCCGTCGCGGTGAGCGTGCAGGTGGTCGGAGCTCTGCTGGTGCTGTCAGTGCTGGTCACCCCCGCCGCCGCCGCACTGCGCGTCTCGGCGTCGCCGTTCTGGGTGCCGGTGCTCAGCACCGTGTTCGCACTGGTGTCGCTGGTGGGCGGCATCTTGCTCGCATTGGGGTCGAGCGTTCCCATCAGCCCCTATGTGACCACGATCTCGTTCCTGATCTACCTGGTCTGCCGCGTGGGCTCGGTGCGCCGGTCCCGGCGCGGGCGCGACCGACGGCAACGGGTGGGAGCGGCATCGTGAAGCGCCATACCTGGCAGCGCGAGGCCGTGCGCGAAGCGCTCGGCACCACCGAGGGCTTCGTCAGCGCTCAAGCCCTGCACGCTCGGCTGCGAGACTCCGGATCGTCGGTCGGTCTGGCCACCGTGTACCGGGCGCTCGCCGACCTGGCCGTGGAGGGCGACGCCGATTCGCTGCAGCAGGAGGGCGAGAGCCTGTACCGGGCCTGCACACCGGGCTCGCACCACCATCACCTGATCTGCCGCCGGTGCGGTACCACGGTTGAGATCGCCGCCGACCCGGTCGAGCAGTGGGCGCACGAGGTCGCCGCCCAGAACGGGTTCACGCGGCCCGATCACGTGGTCGACATCTTCGGATACTGCGTCGATTGTTCCAAAGCTCTGTGATCGCGTAGTCTTGTCAGGTTGCGCACTCGTGTGCAGCACCCTGTGTGCCCCGAGTCTCCCTGTGAGAACCGGATCGACACGCCGACAAGTGACCTTGGGTGGAGCGCTCGCTCCACGGTAGCCGCAGTACTTATTGGAGGAACCATGGCAGCCGTGTGCCAGGTGACCGGGGCCGTTCCCGGCTTCGGACACAACATCTCGCACTCGCACCGCCGGACGAAGCGCCGCTTCGACCCGAACGTGCAGAAGAAGACCTACTACGTCCCGTCTCTGCGTCGCAGCGTCACCCTGAACGTGTCCGCTAAGGGCATCAAGGTGATCGACGCGCGCGGCATCGAGTCCGTCGTCAAAGACATCCTGGCGCGTGGGGAGAAGATCTGATGGCCAAGAAGGCGCAAGACATCCGTCCGATCATCAAGCTGCGTTCTACGGCGGGCACCGGGTACACCTACGTGACCCGCAAGAACCGCCGCAACGATCCCGACCGCATCGTGCTCAAGAAGTACGACCCGGTTGTCCGCAAGCACGTCGAATTCCGCGAGGAGCGCTAACCATGGCGAAGAAGAGCAAGATCGCGCGCAACAACCAGCGCGCCGTGATCGTGGAGCGCTACGCCGCGAAGCGCCGTGAGCTGAAGAAGGCTCTCGTCGACCCGGCGGGCACCGACGAGAGCCGCGAGGCCGCCCGCGTCGGCCTGCAGAAGCTGCCGCGCAACGCCTCGCCGGTGCGCCTGCGCAGCCGCGACGCCATCGACGGCCGCCCCCGCGGTGTGCTCACGAAATACGGCATCTCGCGCGTGCGCTTCCGTGACATGGCCCACCGGGGCGAACTGCCCGGCATCACGAAGTCCAGCTGGTAATCACTCAGCGAGTGTGACGAGAGGCGTCGGAGTGATCCGGCGCCTCTTTTCCGCGTCCGGGAGGAATCCTGCGAGTTTTCCCGGGATCGGGCGCACCGGCGCGACTTGGCCGAAAATGCCGGTGTTTGCTGCTAGTTTCAGGGGCGGTTCAGGGCGCGAAGCCCACGAGCCGCACATGCCACAAGCAACGCACTAGGTCCGAGGAGGACACTCATGGCTGACAAGACATTGAACAAGAACGATCTCGTGGCCGCGGTCGCCGCCGACTCGGGCCAGAGCCAGGCCACCGTCTCGGGCGTCGTCGACGCGCTGTTCGCCGTGCTGGCGAAGTCGGTCGGCGAGGGCACCAAGGTCAGCATCCCGGGATGGCTGAGCGTCGAGCGCACGCACCGCGCTGCGCGCGAGGGCCGCAACCCCGCCACGGGTGCGACCATCCAGATCGCCGCGGGCTACGGCGTCAAGGTCTCGGCCGGCAGCAAGCTGAAGGCCGCCGCCAAGTAACCACGCGACACCCACGCAAGGGCATCGACCAGGACGGTCGGTGCCCTTCGTGCGTGTGGGCGAAGCTTCAGTGCGCTCGCCTACGCTCGAAGGGTGAAACGCATCGCGAGAATCAGCGGGCCGGCGGTCCTGCTGCTGGCTGCCTTCTGCGCTCTGCTCGCGGCGCTGGCGTTCGGGGGAGGGGCGAATCCGGGGATCGCGATCGACCCGGGGGCCGTCGTGCGCTACGGGGTCCCGATCGCCAAGCTCGTCGTCGACCTGTCGATCGCGCTCGCCCTCGGAGCCCTGGCGCTCGGTATCTTCGCGCTCAGCTCGCGCGAAGCCGAGTTCGGCGCGGCCCTCGACCTCGCGGCTGCCGGCGCAGGCGTCTGGACGGTCGCATCCGCCGCGTCGTCGATCCTCGTCTTCTCCAGCACCGCGAGCACACCCCTCAGCATGAGCCAGGCTTTCGGCCAATCTCTCGGCGACTTCCTGACGACCATCCCGCTCGGCCGCGCGTGGCTCACCACCACGTTGATCGGCGCCGCTCTCACGGTGCTGTGCTTCGCGGTGCGCAACGTGACCGTGCTGGGCTTCGTGACCGTGCTCGCGGTGATCGGCCTGATTCCGCTGTCCGAGCAGGGTCACGCGGGCGACAGCTCGACCCACAATGCCGCGATCACCTCGATCTGGCTGCACGTGCTGTTCGCGAGCTTCTGGCTGGGCGGCCTGCTGACGCTCGTGGTCCTGCGGCGAACTCTCAGTAGCGAACGGATGGCTGCGATCCTTCCGCGCTATTCGACGATCGCGCTCATCGCCTTCCTGATCGTCGCGGCATCCGGCACGGTGAACGCCGCAATCCGGGTCGGAACGTGGCCGAATCTGCTGACGCCGTACGGCGTGCTGATCCTGACGAAGGTAACTGCGCTGTGTGCACTGGGACTGTTCGGTGCCGTCTACCGCCGCGCGATCATCTCGCGACTCAGACGCGAGAACTTCCGCAAACTGTTCTGGCTCCTTGCCACCGCAGAGCTGGCGTTCATGGGAATCGCGGAGGGCGTCGCCTCGGCGCTCGCCGTGTCCGCGCCTCCGATCGAGGCGGTGTCTGCGGCCTCGCTGGGTGGGGCCTCGCCCGCCGAGTTCCTCACGGGCACCCCACTGCCGCCCGAGCTCACGCCCCAGCGCTTCTTCACCTCCTGGAACCTCGACCTGCTCTGGGCGATCATCTGCCTCTTCGGGATCTTCTTCTACGCCGCTGCCGTGCTGAGGCTGAGGCGTCGCGGCGATCGCTGGCCCTGGTACCGCACCGCAGCGTGGATGTCGGGCATGGCCGTGCTGCTGTGGACGACGAACGGCTCGCTCAACGT
>DASTNC010000044.1:0-44276 GCA_035721225.1 Pseudolysinimonas sp. | reverse complement strand
CGCGCGTCGGCGGTGACGAGTTCGTCGTGGTCGTGTCGGATCTGTCTTCGACCGATCCGCTGGCCGACTTCGCGGGGATCGCCGAGCGCCTGCACGAGGCCGTCGAAACTCCCTTTCCCCTCGATGACGCAGGTTCGCGATCCATCGGCATGAGCATGGGAGTCGCGCTGTTCCCTCGGGACGGGGCGACGGGGCGGGAACTGCTGCGCACCGCGGATGCCGCACTCTACCGGGCCAAACGGCACAAGGGCGGCCCGCGATGGTGGGACTCCTCGGTCACCGGCGCGGCCATCGGCGCGCGCGCGGGCGAGCCCGCAAGCACCCGCGGAGTAGTCGGCGAGCTGGTGATGTTCATGCAGCCCATCGTCGACCTCCGATCGGGTCGGGTCAGCCAGGTGGAGGCTCTCGCGCGGCTGCGCACTCCGTCGGGCGAGCTAAAGACACCCGATACCTTTCTGCCCCATTACTCTCGCGACCAGCTGGTCGACGTCTTCAAACAGGGCCTCGACCAGGCGCTGTCGTGGGCCTCACGGTGGGACAGCGCCGGCGTCGCACTGAATGTGTCGGTGAACGTGCCGCCCGAATTGCTCAACGACCCGAACAGCGCCGAATGGGTCACCAGCACCCTCGCCCGACACGGGGTGGACCCTCAGCGGCTGAGTCTCGAGGTGCTGGAAACCCAAGAGATCGAACTCGGCGCCAGCGACACGACCGTGGGCGAACTGGTGCGACTCGGGGTCAAGATGCACCTCGACGACCTGAGCTCCGGGTTCAGCACGCTGAAGCGCCTCACCGACATCCCCTTCGACGTCATCAAGATCGACCGACGCATCTTCGACCAGGCGCACAAGCGGCCGTTGGAAGTGCTGACCGTCCTCGCGGCGCTCACCAAGCTGGGCGCCGACTCGGGCTACGGGACCGTCGCCGAAGGCATCGAAGACCGCGAACGCCTCGAGGTCAGTGCGGTGCTCGGCGCGCGCGCCGGCCAGGGCTTCCTCTTCGCCCGCCCGATGCCCCCCGAGGAGGTCGGACCCTGGCTCGAGCAGTTTTCGATGCCGTATCGAGAGGGCGAGCTGACCACGGCCTTGGGCGCGCTCGCCTACCACTGGTCGCACGGCGGCGGAGAGTGGCCCGACCACCTCGCGGGCCGGCGCTGCCCGCTCACGGCCTACCTGGCGATGTCCGGGGAGGGCGATGACGTGCTGAGCGCCCACCAGCTGCTGCACCAGAAGCCCGCCGCGACCAAGTCCGCCCGAGCGCTGGCCAATGCGACCCTGCTCGCGCGCCTGGTCGAACGGGTTCAACAGACGGAGCAGGCGGGCGCCGAGGTCTCGTGACTCGGGTTCGCGCGCGGCGGGCCGCGCCCGGCCTCTGCCGCGCTGACGACGTCCGGCCGCGCTGATACACTCGTCAGGTTGACCTTCGGGTCGACGCCGATCGCGCCCGTAGCTCAACGGATAGAGCATCTGACTACGGATCAGAAGGTTGGGGGTTCGAATCCCTTCGGGCGCACCATCCACGAAGGCCCTCGCACGTCGCGGGGGCCTTTCGTCGATGGAGCGGAGGCAGACCATGGCACGCACTGTGATCGCCCGGCAGTACGGCGGCATCCCCGACCTGGAGCTCGCTGATCTGCCCGAGGCACCGCTCGAGCCGGGGCGCGTGCGAATCGCGGTCACAGCAGCCGCGATCAACCCGGCGGATCTGAAGCGTCTGCGTGGCGAGTTCGGCCGCAACGAGAAGTCGCTGCCGTTGCGGCTCGGCTCCGAGGTGAGCGGGGTGGTCACCGAGGTGGCGCCGGATGCGGTCGGCCCGGCCGGCGGGTTCTCGGTCGGTGACGAGGTGGTCGGTTACCCGGTCTCGGGCGGATTCGCCGCAGAGCTCACGGCCCCCGCCGACGCCGTGCTGCCGAAGCCGTCGGGGCTGGGCTGGTCTGAGGCGGCGGGACTGCTCCTGGGCGCGGTGACCGCTTACCACCTGGTCGAGGTCGGCGGCATCGCCGAGGGCGACCGGGTGATCGTGCACGGCGCCAGCGGCGCCGTCGGGTCGGCCGCCGTTCAACTGGCGCGCCTGCGCGGCGCGGAAGTGATCGGCACGGTGAGCGCCGGCCGCGAGGAGGCCCTGCGGGCGTTCGGGGCCGTGCCGGTTCTCTACGGCCCGGGGCTCGAGGAGCGCTTGCGGGCGCTCCTGCCCGAGGGGGCGGATGCCGCCCTCGATACAGTCGGCTCCGACGAGGCTCTCAACGCCTCGGTCGCCCTCGTGCGAGATCGCAGCCGGGTGGTGACCGTCGCGGGATTCGCGCGCGCGGCCGAGCTCGGCATCCGGTTGCTCGGAAGCGGGACTGGCGCCGACCCGGGCACCGAACTGCGCAAGAGCGCTCGCCTGCCGTTGTTGCAGTTGGCCGGCGACGGGCTCTTGGTCGGGCCCCCGGTAATCGAGTTCCCGCTGGAGCGGGTGCAGGAGGCGATGGCCCTGGTGGCGAGCGGCCACGCGGGGGGCAAAGTGGTTCTGCTGCCCTGAACGTCTCGCAGCCCGGCCGTTCCCCCGAAGAGGTGGCAGACTGGCGGCATGAGCACCGACCCCAACGACCCAGGCGCCAACGCCAGCGGCAACGAATCCGATTCCGCGGTCACCTACGATCTGGTCGACTCCGGGCAGTCCGAAGACATCGAGAACAGCCTGACCGCGCAGGGCACCTCCGACCGCGAGACCACGCGCGAGGTCACCCGCGACGAACTGGTCGAAGAGGCTGAGCGGGCGCGCCTGAAGCGCAGCGGCCAGGTCTAGCAGACGTCCCTCTGGCCGCCTTACCTGGCCCGTACATTGCGCTGATCCGCTGCGAACGAGCTCTCGGCATCGTGACTCCTGCACACTTCGTGCATCACGACCGTAGGGAGTTCTCATGTTCCGCATCATCACGGTGGCCGCGGCCGCCAGCGCCCTGACCCTGGGCTCGCTCGCGTGCGCCGCTCCGGCGCTCGCCTCGGTGACCGACGGCTCACCCACGCCGACCGCGCACTCCAGCCTGAGCGACATCCAGCAGGCGGGTGCCGCCGCCACCGCCAAGCGCATCACCTCGCTGACGACCCGTATCGGCACGGTGAACTCGAGTACGAGGCTGAGCAGCGCAGACAAGTCCACGGTGCTCGGTACCCTCAACGCCGACCTGACCGCCATGCACAGCCTCCAGACCAAGATCGCGGCCGACGCCTCGGCGGCAACGGCCTGGACCGACTACCGGAGCATCTTCACCGACTACCGGGTGTACGCCGTCGCGATCCGGCAGAGCTACATCGCCGCAGTCGCCGACGGCCTGACCGGCACCGCCATCCCGAAGCTGCAGTCGGCTGAGCAGAGGATCTCCACCTACTTCGCCGCCCACCCCGACAAGGTCACGTCCGACCTCCAAGCCAAGCTGGCCGACATGCAGGCCAAGACCGCGGATGCCGCGAGCAAGACCGCCGGACTGGCCGCGGCCGCGCTGGCGGTCACGCCGGCCGCCTTCAACGCGAACCACGCCGTGCTGACCGACGACCGCGCGGCCGCTCGCGCCGCCCTGGACGACACGAAGGCGGCCGCTCAGGACGGCCGCGCGATCATGGCGGCGCTGAAATGATCGTCCGCAGCCCGTCGCGGCTGTTCGCGCCGGCCGTGACGCTGGCTCTTCTCGTCGCCTTGACCGGATGCGGCCACCTCGCCTCTGGGCAGGGCGCCGGGCCGGGCGCGGGGGCAGGCACCGGGTCAGGCACGGGGCAGGGCGGATCGTCCGAGACCAGCAGCCCGGCCGCGTCTGCGCCGGCGGCCGACGATTCCGGCTCGCTCGACGCGATCGCGAAGGATCTCGACGCCGCGACATCCGCCAACACCGCGGCGGACTCCGACGCGACGGCAGGGGATCAGGCGGCGGCAACCGGTGACGAGCCGTGATCCACACGCCCCGCGTCATGGGGTTGAATGACCCCATGACCGGCGCGCGCGGAATGGTCGTCATCGTCGAAGACGAGCGGACGATCGCCGAGTTGGAGCGGCTCTATCTCACCCAGGCGGGCTTCGGCGTGCATCTCGCGCCCGACGGTGCTCAGGGTCTCGCCGACATCCGCCGGCTGGCCCCCGTCGCCGTCATCGTCGACGTGGGACTGCCCGGGATGGACGGCACCGACCTGGTGCGCGCCCTGAGGGCGGAGCAGAACTGGGTGCCCGTCGTGTTCGTCACCGCCCATGACTCCGAGATCGACCGCGTCGTCGGCCTCGAGCTCGGAGCGGACGACTACCTGACGAAGCCGTTCTCTCCGCGCGAGCTCGTCGCGCGGGTCAAGAGCCTGGTCCGCCGTGCGGCGCTTCCGTCGGCACCCGGCGTCCATCGCGCGGGTCGGGTGGAACTCGACGAGCGCGCCCGCCGGGTCGCGGTCGAGGGGCGGGTCGTCGATCTCACGGCCACGGAGTTCGATCTGCTCGCCCACCTGCTCGCGCATCCCGGTCAGGTCTTCAGCCGGGAGCAGCTGCTGTCGTCGGTGTGGGGCATCGCCGACTACAGCGGCAGCCGAACGGTCGACGTGCACGTGGCCCAATTGCGTTCCAAGCTCGGCGAGCCCGACCCGATCCGCACGGTGCGGGGCGTCGGATACTCCTTCCAGGAGGGCACGGCGTGACGTCGACGACGACGCCCCCGCCGACGCGCGGCGTCTCGCTGCGAACGCGCATTCTCGCCGCCACCGTCATCGTCGCCCTGATCGCGGTGCTGGCGACGGCGCTCGCCGCCCTGCAATTGGTGCGTTCGATCGACACCACCTCGGCCCGCGCCGAGCTCAGCGTGCAGGTCGACCGCCTCGCCTCGGCCAAGCCCGCCACCCGGGAGGCGATCATCGCGGGACTCTCGCAGCTCGACAACCCCGGCACGCTGGTGGTCATGGTCTCGGCGGCCGGAACCGTGACCGGCTCGGTCGCGGTTCCCCGTCGCGTCGTGCTGCAACTCCGCGCCGGACGGGATGTCTCCACCACCCTGCGCAGCGGCACCACCTCCTATCTGCTCGAGGGGCGTCCGACGGCGCAGGGGGGAGGCGTGGTCGCCCTTCAAGACATCGGGACCGTCCGCACGCTCACGCCGACCGTGCTCGGCCGCATCCTGCTCGCACTCGCGATCGGTTTCGTGGTGGCCGCGGTGGCGGCGTTCTTCGTCGCCCGCGCCCTCGCCAAGCCGCTGGTCCATCTCGCGGCGGCGGCCCGCCGCATGGCCGCAGGTCAGCGCAATGTGTCGCTGACGCCGAGCGGCATCCCCGAGGTCGGCGACGTGGAAGCGGCGCTCGGATCTCTGGACAGCGCGCTGGTGCACTCCGAGGGCCGGCAGCGCGAGTTCCTGCTGTCGATCTCGCACGAACTCCGCACCCCGCTCACGGCGATCCGCGGCTACGCAGAAGCTCTCGGCGACGGGATGGTGCCCGCCGACCAATTGACCGAGGTGGGCAAGACTCTGGAGGCCGAGGCAGCGCGGCTCACGTCCTTCACTACGGATCTGCTCGCGCTGGCGCGACTCGAGGCCGATGACTTCTCGCTCCAGCCGGCCGAGGTCGACGCGGTCTCGGTGCTGACGGGAGCAGCCGCGGCCTGGCGGGCGGCCGCGACCTCCGGCGGGGTCGTGGTGCAAGTCGCGGCATCCGCCTCGCTGATGGTGACCGCGGATGGCGCGCGGTTGCGCCAGGTGGTCGACGGACTGATCGAGAACGCGCTGCGGGTCAGTCCACCCGGATCACGCGTCACGCTCTCCGCGCAGAGCACCGGCAGCGCGGCGGTCATCGACGTCGCCGACGGCGGGCCCGGGCTGACCGCGGAGGACGCCGCCCACGCCTTCGAGCGCGGCGTGCTGCGGGAGCGCTACCGCGACGCCCGCCCGGTCGGCAGCGGACTCGGACTCTCGATCGCGGCGCGGCTCATCGAGCGGATGGGCGGCACGATCTCGGCGCACAGTTCGCCGGGCGGCGGTGCCGTCTTCAGGATCACGATCCCGTGCTAGGGGCGCGCTCTCTTACGCGGCGGAGACGAGTTCGCGCTCGTGGGCGCCCGGGCCGGTAGCCGGGATGCGGCGCGCATCGAGCGAGGTCTCGACGATCGTGAGGCCCTCCATGCCGGGCAGCTTCGCGATGTGCGAGTCGACATCGCGGATCAGCTTGCGCCCCTCTTCTCCGCTGAAGAGCTGACCCATCACGTGGGTGACCTCTTCTTCGGTCGAGATGGTCGATCCGACCGGCCCCCAGAACTTCTTGAGGGCGAAGCGCGCGATCACGCGCGCCTTCTTGCTGGCGGCGAGCCGGTCACGGGCCTGCGACGCGTAGAAGGCGACGTGCTTGGTCTCTTGAGCGGCGATCCGCTTGAGCAGCTCGCCCAGCACGGGGTGGTTCTCCTGCTTGGCCATCCGGAGGTACGCCGCGTTGGCCGACCACTCGTTGGCAGCGCCCCAGGCCATGTGCACGGCCACGAAGTCCATGCCGACCAGTCCGCCCAGCAGGGACTGCTTGATCGGGTCGAGCCGGTCTTTCCAGCCGAGCTTGAGCCGATTGGCCTTCAGCTCATCGAAGTTCATCTCGATGCCGTGCTTGGCCAGCACCGCGGCGAGGGCCTCGCCGTGCCAGAACTCCTCGCGGTTCCACATCGTCATGAAGGCGCCGATCTCGGGCTCCTTGTGCGAGGGAGTGGTCAGCAGATCGCGCAGGTAGCAGACCGTGTGATATTCCACATTGCACATATAAACAAGGGTGCGCAGCGTCGACGCGGGCAGAGGCTGGCTGTCGAAGGTGTCGAAGTCGAGATCGCTCCAGGCGACGGCGGCGGAGTTCGTCGTGTACTTGTCGATGTCGAATGCCATGGGGTTCCTTCAGTTCGCGTGGCCGGGAGCGCGATCGGCGTGCAGTGCTGTGGCGACCATCACATCACGCTTCGGTGAACGTGTGCCGCGTTTCCATTTGTCGATCTCCCAGTTTCTTCGTTGCGCTTCCCGTGCGAGTTGGGTGTCGGGATTCACCGCGTGCGGATTGCCGAGCAGTTCGAGCCACACCAGGTCGGCGTGACTGTCACCGTAGCCGTACGACGCAGCCAGGTCGAGCCCGTGCTCCTCGGCGTATCTGCGCACCCACGCGGCGCGCGCCTCGTCGACGAGCGGCGGCTTGGCGAGGTAGCCGGTGAGCACGCCGTCCTTCTCGTGCATGTGCCCGCCGACGACCTCGTCGAACAGGCCGGCAAGCGGCTCGGCGAGGGTCTCGATCGATCCGGTGACCAGCACCGTGCGGTGCCCGGCGTCGCGGTGAGCCTTGATGGCCCGGATGGCGGCGGGGCTGGTGTGCCGGTACATGGTGTCGGCGAAGCCGCCGTGCACGATCCGCTCGAGGCGGGCCACCGGCATCCCCTCGTAGCGGCGCAGGAACGAGCGGATGAACTCGCCGCGGTCGCGCTTCTCGGCGCGCAGGTAGCCGCGCAGCGATCCCAGGATCGAGAGCACTTCGCCCGGCCAGGCGGCCTTGCGCACGCCCGCCGAGCGCACCCACAGGTACTGCTGCACGATGTTCGAGTCGACGACGGTGCCTTCGAGGTCGAAAACGGCGAGCACGTCGGATCGCGCGGCGAGCTCGTCCGAGGGAGGCGCCGCGGCGACGGCGGCCGCCTTCTTGGCCGCCCGCCTGGCCGAGAACTCCGTCGTCAAGGCGATGATCGCCGGGAAGTGGACGTTGAGCATGTAGTCCTCCCAGTCGATCGCGGCGATGTCGAATCCGAAGTCGGCGCGTTTGTTCGCGGGGAGGGCATCATGCAGGGCGCGCAGGTTGCGGTCGTCGAAGATGATCTCGGTCTGCACGTAGACGCGATACAGCTGGGTGAAGTTGCGCAGCGTCTCGAGATCAGTGATGTTGCGGATCATCTGGTTGTGCCAGCGGCGCACGCGCTCGGTGTCGGGCAGTCGGCCGAGCAGCTTCTCGGCACGCACCGCCAGCTTCTCCTTGCGGAGCACGTCGTTCTCGAGCTTGTTGCCGACCGGGAACTTCCAGGTCGGGACCACCAGGTCTTCGCCCTGCTTGTTCTTCATCGGGTGCTCGGTGAAGTAGCGGTTGACGTAGCCGAACTCCTGGTGGAACGGCAGCGGGTTCGAGGCGCCGGATGCCACGTGGTAGTACTCGGGCGCGTTCTTCTCGGCCGGGTTGGCGGCCGCTGCGAGAATCGCGTTGACCACGTAGTCGACGGGGATGACGTCCAGGATCGAGTCGGGAAGCCCCGGGAACTCGGGCAGCAGCCCGCGCCCGTACGCGATGATCAGCGGATCGGCGACCTTGAAGCCGTCGATCCACCCCGGGAACGGGTGCTTCAGCGCGCTCTCGATGATGGCCGGGCGCACGATCGAGAGCCGGTGCCCGTTCTCGCCCCACAGCTCTTCGGCGGCGCGCTCGGAGAAGGCCTTGGTGAGGGTGTAGACGTCGGTCCAGCCGAGCGACTGCGCGCGGGTGCGGCCGGCGTCGACCAACTCGGCGGTGACCCACCTGATCCGCGCTTCTTCGCTCGCCTTGGCGACCGCCTGCGGGCCCTCTTTGCCGTGCTTGGCGCGGGCGGCATCCATGAAGCTGCGCAGCCGATCCGGCTCGCGCGACAGGATCTCGACCCGTTCGCGCGCCGCCCTGGCCGCCGCGTACTCGGTGCGCCAGTCGACCTCGTGGGTCAGCCGCGCCTCGGGCGCGACCCCCTTGCGCAGGCCGCCGACGTAGCAGGTCGACACGTGCACGACCCGCGGGTCGCCCCCGGTTTCGAGCAGCCGCTCGTACAGGTTGATCGCGCCGTTGACGTTGGTGTCGAACGCCTCGTCGATCGGCGGGTCGAAGCTCACGACCGATGCCGAGTGGATCGCGACGTCGAGATCCTTCGGAAGCTCAGGGATCGACCCCATCGCCCCTTCGACGATCCGAATGCGCTCCTTCGCGGCCTTCTCGACGGCCTTGTCACCGACCGCGTTGCGCCACGACTGGAAGACCGGCTTGGCCAGCAGCTCGGCGACGCGGGCGCTCGGGTCTTCGCCCGCCTTCGTGCGGACCAGGATCGAGACGGTGGTCTCGGGATGCGCCGAGAGCAGTCGTTCGAGCACGGCCTGCCCGACGAAACCGGTGGCCCCGGTCAGGAAGACGTGCGCAGATCCGAGATCGGTCGTCGCTCGCTGGGATCTCGAAGGCGCAGGTGTCACGGAATGAGTCTCGCAGAAATGGTCGTGGCCACGGGCGCGAGCCCGGGAAGAGCGGCGACGAGCGCCTCGATCTGCGAGACCTCGGCCCGCCCGTTCTCGGTTCCGAACACGATCTGGTCGAAGAAGGTGCGGTCGTCGTCGGAGTGCTCGACGGCCCCGATCGGCCACACCGCGTGCTTCACCTCGCGCCGGGCCAGCGTGCGGGCCCGCGACGAACTGGCGAGCCGGCGCGTGGCCTCCTCGGACAGGAAGGCGATGTGGCGGTCTTTGATCCCGTTGATCAGGGCGACGATCGAATGGAGGCCGGTGGCGAGCTCGCCCAGGCGCCGATACGCCGCTTGGGTGATCCATTCGTCGATGAGTCCGGTCGTCACGTGGGCCGCGACGATCTGGGGCCCGTCGATGTTGCCCTGGATGGCGCGCATCACGGCGCCGCGGCGCTCGCGGCGCTCCAGCACGACGGTGCGCAGGCCGCCGGCGGGGGCCGAGGAGTGCAGATCGTCGCCCGTCGCCTCGAGCACGGCGTCGAGGGCGTCGGCCAGCCAGTACTTCTCGAACGCCCAGGTGCTGAGAAACGCGGTGACCCGGGCATCCTTGTGAGTCGCCGTCACGAGCACATTGCGCATGCGCTGCATCGTCGAGCGCTCGAGGTCGCGAAGCAGTCTCAGCAGCCGGATCGCGTCGGCCGTCAGCCCGGATGCCGTGATCTGATCGAGGTCGAGCTCGCCGCGATGGCTGGCCCGCGCGGTCCGGGCGAACTCGCGCACGTCGAAGCTGCCGTCTTCGAGCGAGCGCCCATCGGTGAGCGGCGGCTCGAACGCGATCTCGTCGGCGACGAAATCGATCGAGGATTCGTGATGCGAGCTGCGCCGGGTCATTGATCGAGGCCTTTCCTGGTCGGGGCGATGCCGCCCGCGGCGGGAACGGTGCTCCGTTGCACCGTATCGTAACGACCATGGGTACGGCTCTGATCACGGGCGGCACATCGGGCATCGGAGCCGAGTTCGCCCGCCAACTGGCGGCGCGGGGCCACGACATCGTCCTGGTGGCGCGCGACACGACCCGTCTGGATGCCATGGCCGCCGAGCTGCGGGAGTCGGGCCGCGAGCGACCCACCGCCGTCGAGATCCTGGTGGCCGACCTCGCGAACGCGCAGGACACCGATCGCGTGGCGGCGCGCCTGGGCGACCGGCGGCATCCCATCGACTTCTTCGTCAACAACGCCGGATTCCGGGTCAGCAGCCGCCTGGCGAGTCCGGATGTCGCCGAGCACGACCGCGCCCTCAACGTGATGGTGCGGGCGGTGCTGGTGCTCGGCGGGGCGGCGGCGCAGGCGATGCGCGAGCGGGGATCCGGCGCCATCGTCAACGTGGCGAGCATCAACGGCCAGCTGAGGCTGAGCGGATACTCGGCCATCAAAGCGTGGGTCCGGGTCTACAGCGAGAGCCTGTCCAACGAACTGCGGGGAAGCGGCATCACCGTGACGGCGCTCATGCCCGGCTGGGTGCGAACGGAGTTCCATCAGCGTGCCGGGACGACGAAGGGCGAGGCCGGGCGCGGGGGGATTCCGAACTTCTTGTGGCTCGAGCCCGAACTCCTGGTGCGCGACTGCCTGCGCGACGTCGACAAGGGGCGAGTGATCTCCATACCGACCATTCGGTACAAGTTCCTCTCCTGGTTGGTCAAGCACCTGCCGGATGCCACCGTGCGGTGGGTGTCGCGCGGCATTAGCCTGAGTCGGAGCAACGCGGCTGCCGACTGACCCGCACCTGCACCGCCGTGGCACGAAGTCAGGAAGGAAGCGCATGCCCGAGAAGACACCGCGGAACCGCTTCACCTCGCGCAGTCAGGCGGCGGCGCGGTTCGTGGCGCAGCGCGGCATCCTGAAGGGTGTCGTCTGGGGGATGATGCGGGTCACGGTCATCGACAAGCAGAAGCTGAAGGGCGTCAAGCGCCCGTTCGTCGCGGTCGCCAACCACTCGAGTCACCTGGATGCCCCCCTCATCATGGGCGCCCTCCCTCGCCCGCTCGCCCGCTATCTCGCCGCCGGGGCGGCCGGCGACTACTTCTTCGACGTCTGGTGGCGCCGCGGGCTCACGGCGCTGTTCTTCAACGCCTTCCCGGTGGATCGCAGCGGCAGCAACCCGCGCAACATCAACGCCAAGATGCTGCTGCAGCACGACGTGCCCGTTCTCGTCTTCCCCGAGGGCACGCGCTCCAAAGACGGCCGGCTCGGGCACTTCAAGCCGGGAGGCGCAGCGCTGGCGACCGCGACCGGCGTGCCGGTGATCCCGATCGCCATCATCGGCGCGCATGAGGCGCACCCGCGCGGGTCGAAGTGGCCCAAGGCCGGCCTGCCCGTCGCGGTGGTGTTCGGCGCGCCGATGCGGGCTGCCGAGAAAGAGAACCCGACCGAGTTCATGGCACGGGTGCGCGCGGTGATCGCCGACCTGCTCGAACAGCATTCCGCCCGTATTCTGGGCACCAAGCCGCTGGGGAATGACTCAGAGAAAGAAGCATCGTGACCGACGTGCAGCATATGAAGTGGTGGGGTTGGGGCGTCGAGGGCGTCGGATTCCACTGGGAGGACAAGCCTGGCTTCGCGCCGTTCGTCGAATACGCGGTGGGGCTCGACCTGCACACCGCTCCCGTCGTCGGCATGCCCGAGTTCGACAAGCTGGACGTCGCCGCCTCCCGGGCCGAGCCCGCGTTCGTGGCATCCCTGGCCGGCGTCGTCGGCGACGAGAACGTGAGCACGGACAAGATGGAACGGGTCGTGCACACCTACGGCAAGAGCATCCGGGATCTGATCCGGGTGCGTGCCAATCAGATCGAGCGCACGCCCGACGTCGTGGTCTACCCGGCCGACGAAGACCAGGTGCAGCGCGTCGTCGACCTGGCGGTCGCCGCGGAGGTCGTGATCATCCCGTTCGGCGGCGGCAGCAACATCGCCGGCAGCCTCGAGCCGCGCGCCGACGAGACCCGCACCGTGCTCTCGCTCGACATGGGGCGGATGCGCGAACTGATCTCGATCGACGAGGAGTCCCGGCTCGCCGTGATCCAGGCCGGCGCCCTCGGGCCCGACCTCGAGCAGCAGCTGAACGCCCAGGGCTGGACGATCGGGCACTTCCCCGACAGCTTCACCCACTCCTCGCTGGGCGGCTGGATCGCGACCCGCTCGTCGGGCATGCAGTCCGACAAGTACGGCGACATCGCCGACATCGTGCGCGGACTGCGCGTCGTGCGTCCGGGCGGGACCCTCGTGATCCGCGCGATCCCGAGCACGTCGACCGGGCCGAGCGTGCGCGAGATGATCGTGGGCAGCGAGGGCCGGCTCGGCATCATCACCGAGGCGACGGTGCAGGTGCACCGCATCCCGGCCAAGCGCGATGTCTACGGCTACTTCTTCCCGAACTGGGAGGCGGGAACGGCCGCGATGCAGGAGATCTCCGAGAGCGACGCCACGCCGTCGATCACCCGCATCTCCGATGCCCGCGAGACGGGCTTCTCGCTCGCCACCAGCAAGGAGCGGCACGGCTTCGACAAGTTCGCCGCCGGCACCGTGCTCCCCGCCCTGATGAAGAGCAAGGGCTGGGCCAAGCAGCCGGGCGGCATCGAGAACAACATCTGTCTCTCGTTCATCGGCTTCGAGGGCGGCGTGGCGCATGCCAAGCGCCAGAAGAAGCTGGTCGACAGGATCGTCAAGAAGCACGGCGGCATGGGCGTCGGCAAAGGCCCTGGGGTGCTCTACGACCAGAAGAAGTTCGACACCCCGTACCTGCGCGACTTCCTGCTCGACCGGGGTGCTGCAGGCGACGTGTCCGAGTCGGCGATGCCGTGGTCGAAGGTCAATCAGCTGCACGACGCCGTGCGGGTGGCGGCCGATCGGGCGTTCGACGAGATCGGCATCCAGGGGTGGATCATGTCCCACCTGTCGCATTCGTACCACTCGGGCGCCTGCCTCTATTTCACCTTCGCCTTCGTGATGGGCGATGACCCGATCCGCGAGTACGACGTCGTGAAGCGCGCCATCCAGCAGGCCTTCATCGACAACGGCGGTTCGCTGTCGCACCACCACGGTGTGGGCGTCGAGCACGCGCCGTGGCTCGAGCAGGACATCTCGCCCCAGGGCGTCGCCGTCATGCGCGGGCTGTTCGGGGCGGTCGACCCCGGCGACAACTTCAACCCCCGCAAGATCGTCAGCGACGCGAAGGAGACGCTCACGACCCGCTGAGGCGCTCGGCTCTCGCCGAGGATGCCTGACCGGGTCATGCCCGGCGAAGCATTAGCGTGGTGCTGATGACCGCTTTCACCGTCTCGTCCGAGGTGGCCGACGCCCAGCGCGCCGGTCGCCCCATCGTCGCCCTCGAATCGACGATCATCTCCCACGGCCTGCCGCGCCCGCGCAACCTCGCGGCCGCGGTCGAGTTCGAGTCCATGCTGCGGGATCGCGGAGTCACCCCGGCCACCATCGCCGTGCTCGACGGGGTGCCCCAGATCGGTCTGGACGCCGACGGCGTCCGCAGGATCGCCGAGGACGACCTCGCCAAGGCCAGCGTCCGCGACCTTCCGATCCTGGCCGCGCGGGGGGTGTCGGGAGCAACCACCGTCGCGGCGACCGCCCACCTGGCTTCGCTCGCGGGCATCCGGGTGTTCGCGACGGGCGGCCTCGGCGGCGTGCACCGGGGCGCGGCCGAGACGTTCGACGAGTCGGCAGACCTGCCCACGCTCGCCGTCACCCCGATCACCGTGGTGAGCGCCGGGGTCAAGAGCGTGCTCGACATCGCCGCGACCCTCGAGCGGCTCGAGACGCTGAGCGTTCCCGTGGTCGGCTATGGCACCCGGCAGTTCCCGGCCTTCTGGCTGCGGGACTCCGGGCACGAACTCGACTGGTCCGTCGACTCGGCGGTGGAGGTCGCGGCGATCATGGCCGCCCGCGACGACCTCGGATCTCGGTCCGGCCTCCTCGTCGCGAACCCGATCCCCGCAGAGCAGCAGTGGGATCCGGCTGAGCACGATCGCGTGCTCGCCACGGCCTTCGCGGCCGCCGAGAAGGCCGGTGTGCACGGCAAGGCCGTGACGCCCTTCCTCCTCGGGTTCATCGTCGACGCTTCTGGCGGGCGCAGCCTGGAGGTGAATCTCGACCTGGCGCGCAACAACATCCGGGTCGCGGCCGACATCGCCGCCGCCTGGTCGGCACTCCGGCCGACGGCATGATGGCTGCCGACCCTGCGGGGCTCCCCGGGCAGCGCACGCGCATCGTCGCCTTCGGCGACATCGTCAACGACATCGTCGCCGTCCCTCGGGCCGCCGTCCGGCGCGACACCGATACGATCTCGACCATCAGGCCCCGCCCCGGGGGGTCCGCGGCGAACACCGCGGCCTGGCTCGGATCCCTGGGCAGCCCGGTCGACTTCGTCGGCTGCGTCGGCATCGCCGATCTGGACTATCACGTGCAGCAGCTGCGGGCGCAGGGTGTCGTGCCACACCTGTCGACGGCACCGGGCCTGCCCACCAGCACCATCGTGATCCTCGTCGAGGGCGAGCATCGCACCATGCTCACCGAGCGCGGGGCGAATCGAGCGCTGCGAGCTGCCGACGTGACCGATGAACTGCTCGCGCAGGCCGCCGTTCTGCACCTGACCGGATACGCCCTGATGGACGGCCCTCGCCAGGCGGGCATGCGCGACCTCATCGATCGCGCGCACGCGGCGGGCGCCGTGGTCTCGCTCAATCCGGGTTCCGCCGGTTTCATCGCCGACTTCGGGCCCGCCGAGTTCGTCTCCGCGGTGGAGGGGGTGGACATCGTGATCGCCAACGTCCACGAGACCGCCCTGCTGTGCGATGAGACCGATCCCGAACGGATCACTCGCGTGATGGCCGATCGCTACGGCCTCGCCGTCATCACCCAGGGGCCTGAGAGCGTGTTCGTTGCGGAACGGGGGTCGAAGCCGGTCAGCGTCCCGGTTCCTCAGGTGCGCAGCATCGATCCGACAGGAGCCGGCGATGCGATGTCCGCAGGCTTCCTGAACTCGTGGGTGATGGACCGAGAGCCGGTCCGCGCGGCGCAGGCCGGCATCCTGGTCGCGGCGCGGGCCGTGATGGTGATCGGCGGCCGGCCGGTCATCTGACCGCGCTCGCCTTCATCTGCTCGTACGCCGCGAGGGCGTCGCGGCGGGACTGGGCCAGGTCGACGAGGGGATCCGGGTAATCGGGCCCGTGCCGCTCGGGCACCCAGCGGTCGAGGTACTCCCCGTGCGGATCGAACTTGGCCGCCTGCAGTTCGGGATTGAAGACGCGGAAGTACGGCGCGGCATCCGCGCCGCTGCCCGCGACCCATTGCCAGTTGGCCGGGTTGCTGGCCTCGTCGGCGTCGACCAGGGTGTCCCAGAACCATTGCTCGCCCACGCGCCAGTCGATCAGCAGGTTCTTGATCAAGAAGCTCGCGGCGACCATGCGGACGCGGTTGTGCAGCGAGCCGGTGCTCCAGAGCTCGCGCATGCCGGCATCCACCAGCGGGATGCCGGTGCGACCGCGCTGCCAGGCCGACAGATCTGCGCGGCTCGGCTCGCCCCACGGGAAGGCGTCGAACTCGGGCCGCAGGTTCTTCATGGCCAGGTCGGGCGCGTGGAAGAGGATGTTCCAACTGAACTCCCGCCAGCCCAGCTCGCTGAGGAACTTCGGTGCGTTGCGCCGGGCGTCCGCAGCGAGGTCGCCGTGCATCCGGTGCCAGATCTGCACGGCGCTCACCTCGCCGAACCGCAGGTGAGGACTCAACCGGGATGTCGCATCGACGGCGGGCTCGTCGCGCCGGTGATAGTCGGCGAGTTCGTGACGCGCGAAATGCTCGAGCCGCCGACGTGCAGCTGCCTCGCCGGGAGTCCAGGTCGCACGCAGCCCGCTCGCCCAGTCGGGCCGGGTCGGCAGCAGGTGCCAGTCGTCGAGGCGGTCGCTGTCGATCGCGATTCCGTCGATCCGGCCGGGAGCCGCGATCTCATCCCGGAACGGCAGTTCCTGGGCCGCCCGCCAGAACGGCGTGAAGACCCGATAGGGCCCGCCGGTGCCGGTGGTGACGGTCCACGGTTCGACCAGCAGGTTGGCCGAGAAGCTCTCGACCTCGATGCTCTCGGCGCGCAGCGCGGTCTTCAGCCGCGCGTCGATCTCACGGCTCGCGCCGTAGCGCCGGTTCCAGAACACCGCGTCGGCGTGCAGTTCGCGCACGAGTGCCGGCAGCACCGCCTCGGCCGGGCCGGTCCGCAGCGTCAGGCGGCCTCCCCGCGCCTCCAGCTCGGCGGCGAGAGCGCTCAGGCTGCCGTGCAGCCACCATCGCGACGCCGCGCCCAGGGGGCGGATGCCCGGGCTGGTGTCGTCGAGCAGGTAGACCACCGCGACCGGGCCGCCGCGGTCGACCGCGGCACGGAGGGCGGGGTTGTCGGCCACGCGCAGGTCGTCGCGCAGCCAGACGATCGAGGGGCGAGCCGTCACTCTCGCCCCGGAGCGGGTGGCGAACCGGCGCGCAGCTTGTCGCTGAGCCGGGCGAGCTGGTGCAGTTCGTCCAGCGTGAGGGCGCTCATCCGGGCGGCGATCGAGCGGCTGTGCCGGGCGCCCACCCGGCGGAACTCGCCGAGGCCCGCCTCGGTGAGGCTGACGACGGTGCCGCGCGCGTCATCCGGATCCCCGTTCTTGACGACGAAGCCCTTGGCCGCCAGCCGGTCGAGCAGTCGGCTCACGCTGGGCTGGGTGAGCAGCAGGTGCCGGTTGAGATCCCGGATGCGCAATGCGTGCCCCGGCTGCCGCGACAGGTTGAACAGCACGTCGTACTCGGTGATCGAGATGCCCCCGTCCGGGAACTCGGCACGGAGTTGCCGCAGCACGGCGACCTGCGCGCGGTACAGCGCCTCCCAGGCATCCACGGCGTCGGAACGATCGCTCACGAATCCAAGGTAACGCTGTCGGGGCGGCGGGGCTGACGCGTCGCCAGCCCCGGCCCTTAACGGATTGAGGGTCGGCCGCAGAGGCGAGCGGCCGACCCTCTCCCTTGCACCAAGAGTGTCCTGCAATCACATTCCGCACCGGCTGCCACAGCAAACAACCGGTGCTCTTGAAATGTATAACGAGAAGGTAACGGTGTCTAGTTACCGGAACGTTATTTTTCTGGGAGTTCTCCCAACGTCCACTCCCTCGTCACGGAGCGCGTCCCGAGGCCGCGCCCGGTGCGCAGAGGCGGGCCGGTTGGATGGAGATCGCGCCCTGTGTTTCTCCCTGTGTCGGTCTGTGTCGTCGTGTTTCCCGCGGGTTTGCCGCTCGCGCAGCGGAACGTGGACGATGGCCGGATGCCGAACCAGACCTCGCCGCGCCAGATCCGTTTCAACGCGTTCGACATGAACTGCGTCGCCCACCAGTCCTCGGGAATGTGGCGCCACCCCGACGACCAGGCCTGGCGCTACAAAGACCTCGACTACTGGACAGAGCTCGCCAAGCTGCTCGAGCGGGGGACCTTCGACGGCATCTTCATCGCCGACGTGCTCGGCACCTACGACGTCTACGGCGGCTCCCACGAGGCGGCGATCCGGCACGGCGCGCAGGTGCCGGTCAACGACCCGGTGCTGCTCGTGTCGGCGATGGCGCACGTCACCGAGCACCTCGGATTCGGGATCACCGCGGGGACCGCGTACGAGCACCCGTATCCCTTCGCGCGCCGGATGTCGACGCTCGACCACCTCACCGACGGACGCGTCGGCTGGAACGTCGTCACGGGATACCTGCCCTCCGCGGCTCGCAACATGGGCCACGACGACCAGCTCGAGCACGACGACCGCTACGACGTCGCCGACGAATACCTGGAGGTGCTCTACAAGCTCTGGGAGGGGTCATGGGAGGATGACGCGGTCCAGCGCAACCGCGAGACCGGCGTCTTCGCCGACCCGGCCAAGGTGCACGAGATCGGACACCGCGGCAAGAACTTCACGGTTCCCGGCATCCACCTCTCCGAGCCGTCGACCCAGCGCACGCCGGTGATCTACCAGGCCGGGGCGTCAGGTCGCGGGATCCGGTTCGCCGCAGGCAACGCGGAGGCGATCTTCGTCGCCGCGCCCACGAAGGCGGTGCTGGCGAGCTCGGTCGCGAAGATCCGCGATGCCCTCGAAGCAGCCGGGCGCGACCGATACGCCGCGAAGATCTACACGCTGCTGACGATCATCACCGACTCCACCGAGGAGCAGGCGAAGGCCAAGCACCAGGACTTCCTGCAGTACGCGAGCGACGAGGGCGCCCTGGTGTTCATGTCGGGCTGGATGGGCATCGACCTCTCGCAGTACGAGCTCGACGAACCGGTCGGCAACGTGCAGAGCAACGCGATCCAGTCGGTCATCGCCAACTACGCAGAGTCCGCCGAGAATGGCGAGGAGTTCACGGTGCGCGACATCGGTCGCCTGGGCGCCATCGGCGGCCTCGGCCCGTTCCTCATCGGTTCGGGCGAGCAGATCGCCGACCAGCTGCAGGAATGGGTCGACGAGACCGACGTCGACGGCTTCAACCTGGCATACGCGATCACCCCCGGCTCCTTCGAAGACGTGGTCGAGCACGTGATCCCCGTGCTTCGCGAGCGCGGGGTCTATCCGTCCGAGTACGTGCCGGGCTCGCTGCGTCACAAGCTGCACGGGCGTGGCGACCGGCTGCCCGATGAGCACCACGGCGCGACGTTTCGCGTCGGGGGGACGGGGTCGACATCACCGCGCTGAGTCGTGCCGCGAGCCGTTCCCTCTCGGTGGTCGGCGTCAGCGGCAGTCCGACCCGTCCGTCGCGCACGACCGTGCTGGTGCAGCAGGTGGCCGAGAGTTTCGCCGAGCGGGTGGGCGGCGAGGCGACGGTGATCGAGTTGGCGTCGCTGCTCGCCGAGCTGGCATCCGGGCCCTATCGCAGCGATATCGGCCCGGCGGCGCGCGACGCGTTGGAGGCGGTCGAGGGGGCGGACCTGATCGTCGTCGGCTCCCCGGCGTACCGGGCCACCTACACCGGGTTGTTCAAGCTGTTCTTCGACCACATCGGTCAGCACGCCCTCGTCGACAAGCCGATCGTGCTCACCGCGACGGGCGGGAGTGACCGCCACGCCCTGCTGGTGGAGCACCAGATGCGACCTCTGTTCGGCTTCTTCCAGGCGCTGACGGTGCCGCTGGGCATCTTCGCGAACGAGGGGGACTTCACCGACTACCGCGTCGACTCGCCCGAGTTGCGATCGCGCATCGACACCGCGATCACGCGCACCCTGCCGCTGCTCGCCATGCACCTCCGCTTCGATGGCGAGTTCGCCGGCTCGGCTGCTGTGCCGGCGTTCGCGCGGCCCGACACCTTCTAGCGAAAGTCCCGACGACCGGGACGGTCGCGCTAGAAGACGTCCGGCGACGGGGTCGATGCCCAGCGGATGGTGACATCCGCGTGACGGTCGAACCGGTATCCAGAACCGCGCACGGTGCGCACGATGTCTTCGAAGGCGCCGAGCTTCGAGCGCAGGCGCCGCACGTGCACGTCGATGGTGCGCTCGTTCGGGACGTCGTCGCCCTCGCCCTCGGCCCAGAGCGTCGCGATGATCTCGTGACGGTCGATGGTGCGGCCCTCGCGGAGCACCAGGAACTGCAGCAGCTCGAACTCCTTGTAGGTGAGCGGCGAGACCTCGCCGTCGAGCAGCACGCGCTTGCGGGAGATGTCGATCACCACGCCGCCCTTCGACTCCGGCGCCGCCGGGGCGACCTCCTGGCGTCGCTTCGCGAGCGCCGCGGGATCTTGGAGCGCGAGGCGCACGACATCGACATCGCGGCCGCCGGCCCCCTGCGGAGCGAGAGCGACGGAGGCGTAGGTCTCGGCGCCGGGGACGAGGTCGGCGGCGAGCTGGCGGAGCGCCGTGACGACCTCGCCCAGGTCGGTGCCGGCGGCGGCGGCCTTCAGCTCGTCGATGCCGACATAGAGGGCGAAGCCCCGGGCCTCGGTGCCCTCGGGCACCGCCCGGATCGTCCGTGGCGAGGCGGTGGCAGGTGCGGCGGACGGGGCGTCAGACGGGACGATCGGCCGAGCGGTGGGACGCAGGGCGTCAAGAGTGGCAAGGGACATGGTGTCGAATCCTTGGTCGGATGCGGACGTCGCAGCCGGATCCTGCAGCGGATCCTTCATGGCGGGACGCCTCGCGGGTGTGTCGTCGGGGTGCAGAGGAACGGATTCCTCGCCGGCATCGGCGGGAGTCCGGGAGTTCACGTTGTCAGGCACGACAGGAACTCGGCGAGAGAGTGGCCTCTAGGCACACATTCGACAACACGCCACCGCACGCACCGGCATCATCATGCCGGCGTTCCCAGGAGCCTCGAGGGAGGTCAGGGTGCGCGAGTGGTCGGTCATGCCTGCAAGTTTCTTGCACGCACGCAAGAAATGCAACTCAGACGGTGCCGTACAGCCGGTCGCCGGCGTCTCCGAGCCCCGGAACGATGTAGCCGACCTCGTTGAGCTTCTCATCGAGGGCGCCGAGCACGATCGTCACCTCGCGGCCTTCTGTCGCCTTCTTGACGGCCTCGAGACCCTCGGGGGCGCCGATCAGGCAGACGGCCGTGACATCCACCGCCCCCCGGGCGAACAGGTAGTCGATCGCCGCGATGAGCGATCCGCCGGTCGCGAGCATCGGGTCGAGCACGAAGCACTGCCGGTTGGCGAGGTCGTCAGGGAGGCGCTCGGCATAGATGTCGGGCTGGAGCGTCGTCTCGTTGCGGACCATTCCGAGAAAGCCGACCTCGGCCGTCGGAATCAGCTTCACCATTCCCTCGAGCAGCCCGAGGCCGGCGCGCAGGATGGGCACCACCAGCGGCTTCGGATCCGAGATCGCGAGGCCCCGGGCCTGGGCGACCGGGGTGGTGACGGTCACCGGATGCACGCGTACGTTGCGGGTGGCCTCGTAGGCGAGCAGCGTCATGAGCTCCTCTGCGAGGGCTCGGAACGTCGGCGACGGCGTGTTCTCATCCCGAAGCACCGTGAGCTTGTGGGTGATGAGGGGGTGGTCGGCAACGTGCACTCGCATAGGCTCGATGCTATCCACCGGCCGGGAGCGAGGGGGTCCGGATGTCGCAGCTCCCGGAGCCTGCCGCGCCGCTCGACGCCGCCGCGCGCGAGGCAGCCATGCGGGCGGCCCTTGCCGAGGCCGAGTTGGCGCACACGAGCGGTGACGTCCCCGTCGGCGCCGTGCTGCTCGATGCCGACGGCTTGGTGCTCGCCCTGGCGCGCAACGAGCGCGAGAAGCTGCACGATCCGACGGCGCACGCCGAGGTGCTGGCGATCCGTCGTGGCGCCGAGGTGCGCGGCGACTGGCGGCTCACCGGCACCACCCTGGTGGTGACACTCGAGCCCTGCGTGCTGTGCGCGGGCGCCATCCTGTCGGCTCGCATCCCGCGGCTGGTCTTCGGCGCGTGGGATGAGAAGGCTGGCGCTGCGGGGAGCGTGCACGAGCTGCTGCGCGACCGGCGGCTCAACCACCGCGTCGAGGTGATCGGCGGTGTGCTCGAGGCCGAGAGCGCCGCGCTGCTGACCGGCTTCTTCCGCGGTGCGGAGCCGAGCGAGCTGTAGGGCCCGGTCTAGTCGCTGCCCTTGATGACGATGGCGTCGGTCGGCGGGCTGCCCTCGCCCGGCGGGTGGTACAGATCGGGCTCGATGTAGATCACGCGGGCGGCGGGGATCTTGGCACGGATCTCGGCCTCGAGTGCGTCGATCGCCGTGGCGATCTCGACCAGCCGGGTCGCCTTCGGGAAGGCGACCTTGGCGGCGATCAGGAGCTCGTCCGGCCCGAGGTAGAGGGTCTTCATGTGGATCAGCGACTCGACGATCGGGTGGGCGTTGATGGCTTTGCGGATCGTCGCGACGTTCTCGGGCGACGCCCCCTCGCCGATCAGGAGGCTCTTCGTCTCGATCCCGAGGATCAGCGCCACCAGGATCAGCAGAGCCCCGATCAGCAGGGTGCCGATGGAGTCGAACACCGGGTTGCCCGTGATGATGGTGAGCCCCACCCCGAGCAGGGCGAAGGCGAGCCCGGTCAGCGCGGCCGTGTCTTCGAGCAGCACGATCGGCAGCTCGGGAGCCTTGGCTCGGCGGATGAACGAGATCCAGGATCCCGACCCCTTGAACGGCAGCGACTCGCGGCGGGCGGTGCGGAACGAGAAGCCCTCGAGCACCATCGAGATCACGATCACCACGACGGGCAGCCAGGCGACCTCGAGCGGCTCCGGGTTCTGCAGCTTGTGCACGCCCTCGTAGATCGAGTACGCGCCACCCACCGTGAACAGGATGATCGCGACCAGGAAGCCGTAGAGGTACCGCGCCCGGCCGTAGCCGAAGGGGTGCTCCTCGTCGGCTTCTTTGCGCGACCGGCGGCCCCCGATCAGCAGCAGCACCTGGTTGATCGTGTCGGCGAAGGAGTGCACGGCCTCGGCAAGCATGGCCCCGGATCCCGAGAGCAGAGCGGCGATCAGCTTGGTGACCGCGATGCCCAGGTTCGCCAGCATCGCGGCGACAATCGCTCGATTTCCGCCGCTCGTGCTCACCCGGCCAACCTACACTTTCGAGCATGAGCGTCTCACTGCCCCAGATCGCCGTCCTCGGTGCCGGCTCGATGGGCGGAGCGATCCTGTCCGGGCTGCTGTCGCCCGAGGTGCACACGGACGGGATCATCGCGACGAATCGCACCGAGGCCAAGGCGACGGCGCTGCGCGAGTCCACGTCGGGTCACGAGGGTGTCGTGTCGTTGTCGCTCGAATCCGACCCGGATGCCACCGCGACGGCTCTGCGCGGCGCCCGCCTCGTGCTGCTGGGGGTCAAGCCGGCGATGGTTCCCGAGCTGCTCGGCGGCATCCGCGACCTGCTGGAACCCGACGCCCTCGTCGTGAGCCTGGCGGCCGGGGTGCCGATCGCCACCATGCAGGCGCTCGTGCCGAACGTCGTGTTCCGGTCGATGCCCAACACGCCGTCGCTGGTGCGGCTCGGAGTGACCGGTGTCGCGGCCGGCGATCGCGCCTCGGCAGCCGATGCTGCCCTCGTGCGCGCGCTGTTCGAGACCGTGGGTGCCGTCATCGAACTTCCCGAGTCGCAGATCGACGCCCTGAGTACGATCTCGGGCTCTGGACCGGCCTACGTCTTCTTCTTGATCGAGCGGTTGACCGAGACCGCTCTCGGTCTCGGCTTCGACGAGGAGCAGGCGCGCCTCATGGTCGAGCAGACGTTCCGCGGGGCATCCGAGTTGCTCGCCCGGGAACGCGCGCAGACCGATGCCGGCCCTGCCGAGCTCCGGCGCCGGGTCACCAGCCCCAAGGGCACCACCGAGCGCGCCATCGCCGTGCTGGAGTCCGCGGATCTCACGAACCTGTTCGACCGGGCGACGACCGCGGCGTTAGCGCGGGCTGCCGAGATGGCCCGCGGCGAGTAGCTCCTCCCGAGGCGCTCAGAAGCGCGCCGTTCTCGGCGGTCTCTCAGGCAATCCATCGTCGGCCCATGGGGTCGTCGATCATCGTGATCGTGCCGGGCAGATACGCCCGATCGATGAGGAGTGATTGCATGGCCGAGAAAACCACCCAGACCACGTCAGACCTGTCCGAGGCAGGCGCGACTGCCGCCGCGGCTCCCGCCACCCCCGTCGCTCCGCCCGCCCGCCGCACCGTGACCGTGCCGGTGCTGCCCGCCGCCATCGTCGGCGCAGTGCTCGTCGCGGTGATCTTCTTCGGAGGCGGCGTCGCCGTCGGATTCGCGATCGGCGAGCACCCGGCGCGCGCCGGCTTCATCCAGCCCTTCGACAACGGACGTATGCGTCCGCTCGACGGGCAGAACGGGTTCGGCCACAACGGCGGACGCCCGGGTGGTCTCGGCGGCGGCCAGAACGGCGGCCAAGACAGCCGTCCGGCGCCCTCGCCGACGAACGGCTAACCGAACGACTCGGTCTGCCCTGGTCACCGCAGGTCTGCCTGGTTAGGCTGGAACGATGGCCGACATCTTCGACGTGCTCGCCGACGGCACGCGTCGCGAGCTGCTCACTCACCTCCTCCGGCATTCCGGATCGCGCACCAAGCCGGGCGAGGTGGCGGTGAGCGAACTCGTGACCGAACTCGGGATCAGCCAGCCCACGGTCTCGAAGCACCTCAAGGTGCTGCGCGACCACGGGCTGGTCAGTGTGCGCGAGGAGGGGCAGCACCGCTACTACCGGCTCGATCCGGCCCCGCTGGGCGAGCTGACGCGGTGGCTCGCACCGTTCGTGGGCGGTGACGAGCACCCGGCGCCCGCCCGCGAGGGCGAGGCAGCATCCTCGGTGTATGTCGCCTGGGGCGCGGGTGCCGAGGTCGGCGACCGGGTCGGACGCCGCGCGGCCGAGACCGCCCACAACGCGCGGGTCGCGCTCGAGGCCGCGCAAGAGAAGCTGCAGGGCGCGCAGAAGCGGGTCGTCGCGCGCGTTCAGCAACTGCCGTTCAACGAGTAGCCGGGAGCTCGGATCGGCCCCCTCGAGAGCTCCACCCGAACGGGTGTGACGCGCTCGGGTGCTTTACACGGTCGTGCGGCCAGCCCTAGTGTTGCGACAGAACTCCTGTCACAGGAGTCACACTGCTGACAGCGAGCGGTGCGAGACGGGCACCGGGTGCCCTCAGATCAGGGGCGGGCATGGCGAACGAGTTGTCGGACGTGCGTTTTCTCACGGTTGCCGAGGTGGCCGAGATGATGCGCGTCTCGAACATGACCGTCTACCGTCTCGTGCACTCGGGTGATCTGCCCGCGATCCGATTCGGTCGCTCGTTCCGCATCCCCGAGTCCGCGGTCGAGGCGGCCATTTCGCTGCCCGATTCCCAGGTCGGCTGACCCTCAGGTACACTCGGCAGGTTAGATTTCCGTGGTTCGTGTCTGTGGACCAGCGGTTGTCCACGTCCGACACGAATGAGGTGAACATGGGTTCCGTCATCAAGAAGCGCCGCAAGCGCATGGCGAAGAAAAAGCATCGCAAGCTGCTTCGCAAGACGCGTCACCAGCGTCGCAACAAGAAGTAGTCCCCGCGGGGATGACAGCGTCGAGCCTGCCGGCTCGGCGCTTCCTTCGTTAAGGGCGCTGCTTCTTCACGCTCTTCTTCACCGCGCGGGCCTCGCGTCGCACCCGCCGCTGCGCCTCGCGGATGCTCGCCGGATGCAGTCTCAGCACGGGCCACCCGCGCTGCTGGGCGTGATGGGCGAGGATCACATCCGGATTCACCACGACCGGATGCCCGACCAGCTCGAGCAGCGGGATGTCGTTGCGGCTGTCGGAGTACGCCCAGCTGTCTGCGAGGTCGGCTCCGCTCGTGCCTGCCAGCTCCCGCACGGCAGCCGCCTTGCGCTCGTTGTGCAGCACGTGCCCGATCAGCTCGCCCGTGTACACGCCGTTCTCCACCTCGATGTGGGTGCCGAGGGCTCCGGTCAGACCGAGGCGGCGGGCGATCAGGTCGCCGATCTCCCAGGGGGTCGCCGAGACCAGCCAGACCTCGTGGCCCTTGGCCACGTGCTCCTGCGTGAGATCGACGGTCTCGGGGTAGAGCCTCGGCTTGATCCGGTGCTCCCAGATCGAGTCGGCGAGCTCGAGGATCTCGGTCTGGGTGTGGCCCCCGACCAGGCCGAGCGCGCGCTCGCGGGCGGTCGCCAGATGCTCGTCGTTCTCGCCGACCTGGATGAAGCGGCGCTGGTGCCAGGCGAACAGGGCGACGTCGCGGAATCGGATGACGCGCTTGGCCCAGGCCTCGCGCCCCAGCTGGAAGAGGCTGGTGCCCCGCATCAGCGTGTTGTCCACGTCGAAGAAAGCCAGGATCGGGCGGTCGCTCGGAGCCGGCAAGGGCGCGGTGCTCGGCGGCTCGGACATCGCTTCATGCTATCCGGCGAGCGGCGCGTAACCTCGGAGCGTGACCCGCCTCACTTTCGTCGGCAAACCGGACTGCCACCTCTGCGACGACGCCCATGCCGTGGTCGACGAGGTGCTCGCCGATTTTCCCGGGGTCGACGTGATCGAGCGCTCGATCCTCGACGAGCCGGCGCTGTTCGAGGCGTACGCCGACGAGATCCCGGTGCTGCTGATCGACGATCGGGTGCACACCATCTGGAGAGTGGACGCCGGCCGGCTGCGTGCAGCGCTCGCAGCAGCCATCGAGACGGCGGCCATCGACAGCGCCGCCCGCCCCTCCTAGGCTCTCGTCATGGAGCGCACGACCGTTCTCGCGATCTGCGGGAGTCTGCGCCAGGACTCGTTGCACCGCGCCCTGCTGACGGCGGTCGAGCGCCGCTGTCCCGGGTTGCGGTTGGTGGGAGCCGAGCTGGTCCGCGACCTGCCCCTGCTCGATCCCGACCTGGATGCTCCCGATCGTCTGCCCTCGGTGGTGCGCGAGTTCCGCCTGCTCGCGGAGTCGGCTCGCGGCGCCATCATCTCGTCGCCCGAGTACGTGCACGCGGCATCCGGCGTGACGAAGAATGCGCTCGACTGGCTGGCGGGCTCCACGGGTCTGTACGGCAAGCCGGTGCTGCTGATGAGCGCCTCGCCGGGCCAGACCGGCGGCATCCGCGGACTCGCCGCGCTGGTTCCCACCCTGCTCGCGCTCGACGCGGTGCTCGTCGACCCGGTCTCGGTGTCGCGCGCGTCCGCGCGGATCCTGCCCGACGGCGAGGTGGTCGAGGCGGGGCTGGACCTGCGCCTGGATATCGCGCTCGAGCAGTTCTCTCAGGCGATCGACGTAGCCGGGCTGGTGCCGCGCACGTAGGCTGTGCCCACGGAGCCCTGCTTCCCCAGTCCCGAAAGGACCCTCACCATGAAGTTCCAGATCGTCAAAGGCAAGAGCGCGACCCAGCCGTACTTCTGGCGGATCGTCGCGGCGAACGGTCAGACCCTGGCCGTGAGCGAGAACTATGTGGCGAAGGCGTCGGCGAAGAGCGCCGTCGAATCGGTCATCAAGGGCGCAGGCGGCGCCACGGTCGAAGACCTGACCTGATCGCAGAGGCCCGTCTTAGGGCGCCAGGCGGTTCGGCCCCCGGAACAGGTAGGCCACCTCGCGGATCGACGGCTGGTGCAGCAGCAGCATGATCACGCGCGACAGCCCCATGCCGAATCCGCCGTGCGGAGGCACTCCGTAGCGGAAGAAGTCGAGGTAGGTGCCGATCTCGTCGGGGTTGAGCCCCTTGTCGCGTGCCTGCTCGATGAGCACGTCGATGCGGTGCTCGCGCTGGGCGCCTGTTGAGATCTCGACGCCGTTGAAGATCAGGTCGTAGCTGTTGGTCAGCCCGGGGTCGTCGGCGTGTCGGCGGTGGTAGTAGGGGCGGATGCTCGAGGCGTAGTCGGTCAGGAACACGAACTCGTGCCCGAACTGCTCCTGGACGTACTCGGAGATCCGGCGCTCACCCTCCGGGTCCATATCGGCGTCGGCGCGCGGCACGGTGTAGCCGCGCGTCGCGACGATCTCTTTGGCCTCGGCGAGGGGGATGCGGGGGAACGGCACGCTCGGCACCGTCACCTCGAGCCCGAAGAGGGCTTCGATCTCGGCGCCGTGCTTCTGCTTGATGGCGGTGAATCCGGCGACCAGCAGCTGCTCGTGCAGGGCCATGACATCTTCGTGCGAGTCGATCCAGCTGAGCTCGGTGTCGACCGAGACGAACTCGGTGGCGTGCCGCGAGGTGAACGACGGGTCGGCGCGGAAGGCCGGCCCGACCTCGAACACGCCGCCGAATCCGGCGGCCTGACCCATCTGCTTGAAGTGCTGCGGGCTCTGCGCCAGGTAGGCGGTGGTCTCGAAGTAGGGCACCTGGAACAGCTCGGCGCGCGACTCGGACGGCGAGTCCATCAGCTTCGGGGTCTGGATCTCGATGAAGTCGTGCTCGACCCACCAGGTGCGCAGCGCGTGCAAGAAGGTGGTCTGCACCCGGAACAGCAGGTTCATCTCGGGGCGGCGCAGGTCGATCCAGCGGTAGTCGAGGCGCTTGTCGACGCTCGAGTCCTCGGCGATCGGCAGGTCGAGGGCGAGAGCCGCGACCTCGAGCTCGCCGATCTTGACCTCGAGGCCTCCGAGCTTGACCCGCTCGTCGTGCTTCAACTCGCCGGACACGGTGAGGAAGGTGCCGGTGGTCAGCGCCGAGATCGTCGCGGCCACGGCATCCGGCTCCGAGCCCTCGTCGACGTCGGTCCGCGGGTGCACGAGCTGCACCGCGCCGGACTCGTCGCGGAGCACGACGAACTGCACCTTCTTCTGATCGCGCACGGTGTCGACCCAGCCGGAGACCGAAACGGGCCCATCGGGAGCGGCGGCGAGGTTCTTGACGAGGGTGCGAGCGGTCACGGTCTTCGAGCCTACCGGGCCGGCAACGGCGCCCTCAGGATGGCGCCCGGTCGGGCGACCGTAGAATCGACGGGTGCCCGCCGACCTCATCCACCTCGTCCGTCATGGCGAGGTGTTCAATCCGGCGGGGGTGCTCTACGGCCGGCTGCCCGAGTTCCATCTGAGCGAGCTCGGTCGGCGCATGGCGCAGGCGGCGGCGGACTCGATGGCGGGTCGTCCCATCGCGGGCGTGATCGCGAGCCCGCTCACCCGCACGCGTGAGAGCGCCGAGCCGTGGGCCGCCGAGTTCCACCTTCCGCTGCAGATCGACGATCGCCTGATCGAGCCCAGCAACAAGTTCGAGGGCGTCAACATCCGCCGGGCGCTCCGCGCGAACCCGCTGCTCGCGCGCCGGCTGATCAACCCCTGGAAGCCCTCGTGGGGCGAGCCGTTCACCTCGATCGCCGCCAGGATGATGGCTGCCGTCGCCGACGCGCACGCCTCGGTCGACCAGGGCGAGGTGGTGCTCGTGAGCCACCAGCTGCCGATCTGGATGGTCTCCAGAACCGTGCAGGGCAAGCCGCTCGCCACCGACCCGCGCCGCCGCCGCTGCAGCCTCTCGAGCATCACGACGCTGATCTGGGATCCCCGCGCCGGCCGCGCCGCCGCCGGCGCCTTTGCTGAGGTCGACTATCAGGAACCTGCGGCAGCATTGCTGGCACAGTCCATCGATCTGGGAGCCGTGTGAACCGCCTCACGCCCGTCGCGCTGATCGCGGTCGCCCTCTCGCTCGCCCTTGCCGGATGCTCGAGCGACTCGCTCGCCACCGACTACAACTCGAACGACGCGACCGGCAACTACGTCTCGCAGGACGGGGCGACCAAGACGATCGCCCCCGCCGATCGCGGGTCGTCGGTCACCTGGTCGGGCACCACCGATCGCGGCACCAGGGTCTCGAGCAGCGACTACACCGGCAAGGTCGTGGTGCTCAACTTCTGGTACGCGTCGTGCCCGCCGTGCCGCGCCGAGGCGCCGAGTCTCGAGAAGCTCAACGCCACGTACTCGCCCAAGGGCGTGGTCTTTCTCGGGGTCAACGTGCAAGACACCGCGCCGACGGCGCTCAGCTTCGAGAAGGCGCACGGCGTCGGCTACCCGTCGATCCTCGACGCCGACGAGGGCGCCGTGAAGCTGGCGTTCACCGGCAAGATCTCGCCCACCGCCGTGCCGACCACCCTGATCATCGACGCGAAGGGCCGGGTCGCCGCGCGATTCAGCGGACTGATCACGAGCCCGTCGCTGGTGGCCACCGTCATCGATGCGACGCTCGCCGAGTCGTCGTCGTGAGCGCGTCGTGAATCCCGGCGCCGTCGTGCTCAGCGGCGGACTCTGGCTCGCCGTGCCGATCGCGATTGCGGCCGGACTGCTCTCGTTCCTCTCGCCGTGCGTGCTGCCGCTGGTTCCCGGCTACCTGGGCTACGTCAGCGGGGTCACGAGCGGCCGTGAGAAGACCCGGGGCAGGATGCTGGCCGGCGTCGGTCTGTTCATCGCCGGCTTCTCGCTGGTCTTTCTCGCGGTCTCGTTGCTGGTGGGCACGGTCGGGGTGTTCGTCACCGAGTACACCGACGTCATCCTGCGCATCGCCGGGGTCGTCGTGATCGTGATGGGCGTCGTCTTCATCGGTCAGGTCAGCTTTCTGCAGCGCACGATCAAACCGGGCTGGCAGCCGCGCACCGGCCTGATCGGGGCGCCGCTGCTCGGCATCGTGTTCGCGATCGGCTGGACCCCGTGCGTCGGCCCGACGCTGATCGCCGTGTCCTCGCTCGCGCTCGATCAGGGCGACCTCGGGCGGGCGCTGATCATCGGGGTCGCGTACTGCGTCGGCCTCGGCATCCCGTTTCTGCTGGTGGCCATCGGCTTCGGATGGGTCGGCAGCTCGGTGCGCTGGGTGAAGCGCCACATCCGCGCGGTCAACATCGCGGGCGGCGTGCTGTTGATCCTCATCGGCGTGCTGATGGTGTCCGGGCTGTGGCGCGGCATGATCTCGGCACTTGGGACGGTGATCCTTGGCTTCGCGCCCGCGCTCTAGTGCGACCCCCCGCGATGACGGCACCTCGGCCGCCGCCGATCCGCTGCGCCCGTCGGACCACATCGACGGAACGCCCGACGACGCCGGCGCCGGAGTCACCCAGCCGCGCCTGAAGCTCGTCGGCTACCTGCGCTTCTTCTGGCGCCAGCTGACCAGCATGCGCACCGCGCTCATCCTGCTGCTGCTCCTCGCCCTGGGCGCCGTGCCGGGCTCGCTGGTGCCGCAGCGCAGTTCCGACCCGAACGGCGTCGTCGCCTATCAGGCGAACAATCCCGACACCTTCAAGATCCTCGACTCGCTCGGCCTCTTCAGCGCCTTCACCTCGCCGTGGTTCTCGGCCATCTACCTGCTGCTCTTCATCTCGCTGGTGGGCTGCATCATCCCGCGGCTGAAGCACCACCTCGACGCGCTGCGCGCCCAGCCGCCCAAGACCCCTGCCCGTCTCGAGCGGCTGGTCGGCTTCACCTCGGTCACCACGACGACGGATGCCGCGACCGCCGTCGCAGAGGCCCGATCGCTGCTGCGGCGGCAGGGCTACCGGGTCGCGAGCTACGACGGCTCGGTCTCGGCCGAACGCGGGTACCTGCGCGAGACCGGCAACCTGATCTTCCACATCGCCCTGGTCGGCATGCTGCTCACGGTCGGCGTCTTCGGGAGTTACGGGTACACCGGGCAGCGGATCCTGGTGCAGGGCGAGGCCTTCACCAACGTGATCAGCGACTACGACTCCTTTGAACCCGGGCGATTCTCGACGGAGAGTTCGCTGCAGCCGTTCCAGTTGCGCCTCGACAGCTTCCAGCCGACCTACCAGTTCCAGAACGGCGGCTGGGCGCCTGAGGACTTCGCCGCCCACCTCAGCACGCGCGTGCCCGGAGGGTCGTGGACCGAGCAGACCCTCAAGGTGAACTCGCCGGTCGAGATCGGCGGTACCCAGGTCTACCTGCTCGGCAACGGATTCGCCCCGGTCGTCACGGTCAAGGACCCGAACGGCACGGTCGTCTACGCCGGCCCGGTCGCCTTCCTGTCGCAAGACGGCAACCTGACCAGCAGCGGCGTCATCAAGGTGCCGGACGGGCTGGCGAAGCAGGTGGCGTTCCAGGGCTTCTTCTGCCCGACCCCGGTGACGACGCCCACCGGATGCGTCTCGATCTCGCCCTACCTGTCGAAGGACGCCAAGGCGCTGCCCGTGCTGCAGCTCTCGGTCTTCACCGGCGATCTCGGTCTCGACAAGGGCGTCGCGGTCAACGCCTACGCGCTCAACGAAGACAAGCTCACCAAGATCGCCGGGTTCCGCACTGACGTGCCCGGCCTCGACCTGCACGTCGGCGACTCCGCCGAACTGCCCAACGGGCTGGGGTCGATCGAGTTCACCGGGATCGACCGGTTCGTGAGCGTCGACATCCATCACGATCCGACACCTGCATACGCCCTGCTGTTCGCGATGCTGATTCTCGGTGGGCTGCTGCTCAGCCTGTTCGTGCCGCGTCGGCGGGTGTGGATCAAGGCGATCCCCGGCCGGGGAAAGCAGCCGACGCGCATCGAATACGCCGGGCTCGCCCGCGGCGAGGACCCGACTCTGGCCCGCGCCGTCGCCGAGCTCGCCCAGCGCCATCAGCAGCACCTCGACGGGGTGCGGGACTCGCCGCCCGGTGAACCGCCCGTCGGCCGAACGTAGGATGAACGAGTGACAACCGCAACGCTCGCCGCGTACTCCGTCGTGGCCGTGTATTCCGCAATGACCGTGTACGTGCTGGCCTTCGTCGCCTTCGCGCTCGACCTGTCGAAGCGGTCGGCGATCGCGCAGAGCGCGCTCGCGAGCGCGAAAGCGCCCGCGTCCCTGTCCCTCGCAACGACCGCTAGCTCTCGAGCCGAGAAAGCCGGCTCCACCGCCGTCATCGACAAGCCCGCACCGCCCGCCCAGCCGACTGCCTCGCCGACCGCCGGCCGGGCGTCCCGTTTCCAGCGCACCGCGTACGCCCTGGTGATCGTGGGCTGGACCGTGCACCTGACGGCGCTCATTCTGCGCGGCCTCGCGGCCGGCCGCGTGCCGTGGGCCGACCTCTACGAGTTCGTGATGACCGGCACCGCGATCATGATCGGCGTGTTCATCTTCATCCAGCTCTGGCGCGACGTGAAGTTCCTCGGCGCGTACATCACGGCGATCGTCGTGCTGCTGCTCGGCTTGGCCAGCGTCAATTTCTATGTGCCGGTCGGACCGCTCAACCCGGCGCTGCAGTCGGCCTGGTTGGTCATCCACGTCTTCGTCGCGACGCTCGGCACCGGATTCTTCGCGGTCGGCGGCGGTCTGTCGATCGCCCAATTGCTGCAGACGCGTCGCGAGATGGGCGGACTGGCTCGCGTGCCGTTCCTGGCGACGTTCCCGGCATCCGAGGTGCTCGAGAACATCGCCTACCGCGTGATCGTCGTCGGATTCGCGTTCTGGACCTTCACCCTCATGGCCGGAGCGATCTGGGCCGAGCGTGCCTGGGGGCGGTATTGGGGATGGGACACCAAAGAGGTCTGGACCTTCATCATCTGGGTGACCTTCGCGGGCTACATCCACGCCCGAGCGACGCGGGGGTGGCGCGGATCCCGTTCGGCGTGGCTCGCGATCATCGGTTTCGCGGCGGTCATGTTCAACTTCACGGTCGTGAATCTGTTCTTCAAGGGCTTGCACGCCTACACCGGGCTGTGACACGGCTCGGTGATCGAGTAGCCGCGCAGCGGCGCTACTCGACCGGCAGGAGCTGATAGCAGCGCTCGAGCCGCGCGCGCCACCAGTTATCGCGATCCCGGCTCGCCGCGCGGTCGCGGAGCACCCGTTCGTTCACCTCGACCCGGCGCACCTCGATCGCGCCGTCGACCGCGATGAGGGGTTCGACCGCGACGTCGTCCTCGAACAGCCCCACCGTCGCCAGCCCGCAGTCGTAGCTCAACTCGGGGATCGCCGCGGCGAGCGCCGCGCCCATCGAGATGCCCACCGAGGTCTCGAGCGCGCTCGACACGACGACCGGCAGGCCTGCCTCGGCGACGAGCTCCAGCCCGCGGTGGACGCCGCCGAGCGGCTGCGCCTTGATCACGAGCAGGTCGGCGGCCCCGGCGCGCGCGACCGCCAGCGGATCCTCCGCCTTGCGCACGCTCTCGTCGGCGGCGATGGGCAGCTGCCAGTCGTGCAGCCGCGCGCGCAGTTCCGCGAGTTCGTCGACCGTGGCGCAGGGCTGTTCGAGGTACTCGAGGTCGAATCCGGCGAGAGCGTGCGCGGCGTGCTCGGCCTCATCGACGTTCCAGCCGCCATTCGCATCCACCCGGATGCGGCCCTCGGCGCCGAGGAACGCACGGGTCGCCCTGACGCGCGCCACGTCATCCGCCAGCGTCTGCCCTGGCTCGGCCACCTTCACTTTCACCGTCCGGGTGCCCGCGTAGCGCGCCAAGACCGCCTCGACCCGATCCGCGGCAACCGCCGGAAGGGTCGCGTTGACCGGAATCCGGTCTCGCAGAGCCGCGGGGGTCTCGCGCCAGCCGAAGTCGATCGCGGCGCTCAGCCACGCGCTCGCCTCCGCGTCGTCGTACTCGGTGAACGGCGAGAACTCGGTCCAGCCGCGTGGACCTCGCAGCAGCATCGCCTCGCGCAACTCGATCGACCGGAAGCGCGTGACGAGCGGCAGCGCGACCAGGTGCGCGTGGGCGAGCAACTCATCGAGTGGGGGCAGATCGTCTGGCGACGGCATGGGTGACAGTCTGCACCAGCCGCCCCGACGCTGGGGCCACCCTGCCCCGGGCGCGACCGCCTGGCTAGGCTGAGCCCAGGCGACGGCTGCCACACCCTGGAGGGCGCGCCTCGAAGGGATTCCCGATGAGCGTTCCACCTCCACCCCGGCAGGGATCGAGCCGCCCGGCAGGAATCGGAGCCAGCTACGCGCTCAACAACACCCCGCAGAGCAGGCAGTCCGGATACATCCCGGTGCAGGCCGCGGGCAAGACCGAGGTGATCACGCATGCCCCGACGCTCGGACAGTTCTGGCGCAGCGACATCCGACGCACGACCGGCGCGAAACGCGCCCGGTGGGCCGGGATGGCGGCGTTCTGGCTGGGGCTGGCGTCGATCGCCTTCCTGTTCATCGGGGGCGGGATCGGATCGCCCCTGATCCGCGACATCGCCCTGCCGCTCAGCGTCGTCGCCGGCCTGTTCGCGCTGGTCGCCATCATCGCCGGAGTGGGGCGCGCACTCGGCTGGTTCGGCCTGATCTTCGCGTTGATCGGCAACTTCTTCGTCATCAGCTGGCTGGTGTCGGTCTTCAGCTAGCCGCTCGGTCTGCCGGTCGCCGCTCCGTCTTCGGTCGGCCACGCGATCGCGCCGTAGGCTGGATCCCATGGACGAGCCGCCGAGCGCCGAGTCGCCCGAGCGGCCGGTGCCGCCCCCGCAGATCGACGGGCTCGAACCGGGGATGACGATCGTGCGCCGGGTGCGTGGCCCTCGTCGCTGGCCGGGCATCCTGTCGGGCCTGCTCGCGCTGGCGATGCTCGGGTCGATGGCGATCGGGATCCAGCTGGCTTCTCACAATCAGTTGGTGCTCTCGAGCTACGCCGCCTACGCAGCGATCGCCTTCAGTCTCGCGGCCTTCGTCTTCGGGCTGATCGCGATCGCCAAGCGCTGGGGCCGCGGAGCCGGCATCGCCGGAACCGTCGTCGCCGTGCTCGGCAACCCCCTCGTGCTGCTCTACGGCTTGAGCGCGCTGGGCGGCTCGTGATGCAGCGCCCCCTCGACGTGGAGGCGCCGGGCCGGTGAAGCGGCTCCGCGTGATCGCGCCAGGGCCCGAGGTCTTCGCGGCCCTGCGAGACGCGCTGGCCGGCGGCGACGCGATCCTGGTCTCGAGCTCGGCCGGCGTCCCGACTGCCGGCGCGCCGACGGCCGGCGGCGACATCCCGCAGTCCGTCGAGCAGCGCATCGCCCTGGTCGTCGAGACCAGCGGCTCGACCGGTCGACCCAAACGCGTCGCGCTGTCGGCCGACGCGCTGCTGGCCAACGCGGCGGCGAGCGAGTCGGCGCTGGGAGGTCCCGGGCAGTGGGTGCTTGCGCTGCCGACGCACTACATCGCCGGGTTGAACGTGCTCGCGCGCTCGCTCGCTGCCCAGACCGAGCCCGTGAGGGTCGAAGGCGAGCGCTTCACGGCGTCGGGCTTCCTCGCCGCCGTGGACCGGATGTCGCTTCCCGAGCGTTTCACGGCCCTGGTCCCGGCCCAGCTCGCCACCTTGCTCGACGATCCCGCGTCGTCGCGGGCATTGGCCGGATTCTCGGCGGTGCTCGTCGGCGGCCAGGCGACGCCGGGCCCGTTGCGGGAGCGGGCGAGTGCCGCCGGCATCCGGGTGCGGCGCAGCTACGGGTCGAGCGAGACCAGCGGTGGCTGCGTGTACGACGGGGTCCCGATCGGCACCACCGTCGTGAAGGTCGTCGACGGCGAGATCTGGATCGGGGGCCCGAGTCTGGCCGAAGGCTACCTCGGCGACCCCGGGTTGACCGCCGAACGGTTCGCGGACGACGGCGGAGCCCGCTGGTTCCGCACGGCCGACGGCGGGGCGTTCGCGGGCGGCGTTCTGACGGTGACCGGCCGCCGCGATGACGTGCTGATCTCGGGAGGCGTGAAGGTGGCGCTCGCGGCCGTCGAACGGGTGCTCCGCGAGCAGCCCGGGCTCCACGACGTCGTGGTGGTCGCCGTGCCCGACGAGCGCTGGGGCGAAGTGCCGGTCGCCGTGACGGCGTCGACCGACGTCGACCAGGATGCGGCGACCGCGGCAGTGGTTGCCGAACTGGGCCGCCCCGCGAGGCCGGCCCGCGTGCTGACGGTGCGGGCGCTTCCGCTGCTGCCCAGCGGCAAAGTCGATCGGCTCGCGGTGCGCGCACTCGCGGTCGCGGATGGCCGCCCGTCCGGCACTGGGTAGACTGCGCGCGTGGCGAAGCAGCAGCGCATGGACCCCCGTCGGATCGAGCGGACGAGGCAGTCGAATACGACCCCCTCGAAGCCCACCTCCGGGCGCAACCGCGGCAGGAGCGGGCACCCGGGGGGTCGCAAGGTCGGCGAGGTGCGCCCGGCGACCCTGAGCACCTGGATCGCGGGAGCCCGACTGCAGACCCTGCTGCTCGCCATCGCGCCGGTCCTCGTCGGAACGGGTGCGGCATCCCTGCTGCTCGCGCACTGGTACGAGCACTGGTTCCGCGCGGTGCTCGCGCTGATCGTGGCGCTCGCGCTGCAGATCGCGGTGAACTTCGCGAACGACTATTCCGACGGAATCCGCGGCGTCGACACCAACCGGGTCGGTCCGCCGCGCCTGGTCGGGTCCGGCCGGGCGAAGCCGCGCGCGGTGCTCACGGTGGCGATCGTGTTCTTCGCCATCGCGGCGGTGGCGGGCGGCATCCTGGTGTGGCGGAGCGGCCAGTGGTGGCTGCTCGCGGTCGGCGCGGTCTGCTTCGCGGCCGCCTGGTTCTACACCGGCGGCAAGCACCCCTACGGGTACTACGCGCTGGGCGAGTTGGCCGTCTTCATCTTCTTCGGCTTCGTTCCGGTGGCCGGCACCATCTACACCCAGACCGGCACGGTCACTCTCGAGGCCTGGCTCGGCGGCGTGGCCCTCGGCTGCTTCGCGTGCGCGGTGCTGGTCGTGAACAACCTGCGCGACCGCGAGCGGGATGCGATCAGCCGCAAGCGCACCCTGGCAGTGCTGCTGGGCGACCGGCTCACCCGCGCGCTCTACGTCGTGCTGATGCTCGTGCCCATGGGGCTGCTGGCGTTCTACACGGCGTTCTACCTGAACGCCGGGTACGTGTTCTTCGTCGCGCTCCTGGTGGTTCCCGCCATCGTGATCGTGCTGTTCGCCAAGACGGCGGGCGAGTACGTCTCGGCGCTGCGGCTGACCCTGTTCGCGGCGTTCCTCTACGGCCTGGGACTCGCGGCCGCGCTCGCGTTCTAGCCCGCCGAGTGAGGCGGTTCAGTCTCCGCGCGCCGCATCTTCGGCGGCTTCGTCCGTTCCGGCCCGGGCCTTCGCCGATGCTGCGCCCGTCCGTGCGGTCATGACATCGAGCGCGACCCGCTCACGCAGCGGTCGGAAGAAGATGTACGAGATGCAGAGGGCGAGCACGGCCGCCACGCAGGCCGAGATCAGCCAGGCCGGGTTCCAGCCGATCGTGGTGGTGAGCGCGAACAGCAGGGCGAAGATCAGCAGGAACACGCCGACGCGCAGGGCTGAGTAGAGGATCCATGCGCGCACGGCGCCAGTCTAAGCGCCGCGGCTGAGTGCCGATCTAGACTCCTGACATGGCCAAGGTGCTCGCTCCGATCATCGTGCTGCTGATGATCTTTGCGGTAGTCGACATCGCAGTGATCGATCGCGCGCGCATCCGCACCCTGCCCCGGGCGGTGTGGGTCGCCATCGCGATCATCCTGCCGGTGGTCGGGCCTGTGCTCTGGTTCTTCGTCGGCCGCCTGCGGGTGGGCGAGGGCACATCGGTCTCGGCGGCCGCAGCCGCGCCGCGTCGTCTCGGGCCGATCGCCCCCGACGACGATCCCGACTTCCTCGGGCGGCTCCACCGCGAGCAGGAGCAAGAGGATCGGATCCGCGAGCTCGAGAAGAAGCTCAACGAGTTGCGCGATCCCCGCGATGTCGACCAGCAAGAGGACTGAGCCCTCGAGCTCGCCGGCCAGCACCTTCGCCACCGCGATGCTCGGCGAGTTCGTGCGCTCGGGCGTGACCGACGCCGTGGTCAGTCCGGGCTCGCGCTCGCAGGCGATCGCACTCGCGGCGGCTCAGTTCGAGCGTGCCGGGCTGCTGCGACTGCGCGTGCGCATCGACGAGCGCTCGGCCGGGTTCCTCGCGCTCGGTCTCGCCGTCGAGACGCAGCGCCCCGCCCTGCTCATCACGACCTCGGGAACCGCCGTCGCCGAGCTGCACCCCGCCGTGCTCGAGGCGGCGCATTCCGGCGTTCCCCTGATCGTGCTGAGCGCCGATCGCCCGGCCGAGCTGCGCGGGATCGGCTCGAACCAGACCACCGTGCAACCGGGCATCTTCGGCGACGCGCCCGAGAAGTCATGGGACGTGCCCGCGCCGACCGACGTCGACGGCGACTCCGAGCAGCAGGCGCGCGAGCTCGTCGCCGAGGTGCTGGCCGGCATCCGCGGCGTGCGTCACGTCAACATCGCCTTCCGCGAGCCGCTGTCGTCGCCGCAGCTGCTGCCCGACGTCTCCCCGGACTCGTGGCCGCCAACGCCCGCCGCGCTCGAGGTGCTCGAGCTGCGGCCCGAGCCCGGCACGATCGTGGTCGCCGGCACCGGGGCGGGAGCCGAGGCCGAGGCCGCCGCCCGGGCTCTGGGCGCTCCGCTGCTGGCCGAGGTCGCCAGCGGCGCGCGATTCGGGCCGAACCTGGTTGCGGCCTACCGCGAGGTGATGACGGCCGGCAATTTCGGCGACCGGGTCGAGCGCGTCGTGGTCTTCGGGCATCCGACCCTCAGCCGTGAGGTGCCGGCGCTCATCCAGCGCGAGGGGGTCGAGGCGATCGTGGTCCGGAACCCGGGCCGCGACGACTACAACCCCGGCCGCCGCGTGTCCCGATTCGCGGATGCCGTGACGGTCGTCGACGACCCGGCCGCGATCGACGCCTTCCGCGGCTGGGTCGGGCGGTGGGTGCAGGCCTCGCGCGCGATCCTGGAGCAGTTGGATGACGCGGCTCCCGGCGCCGCCCTCACCGACGACTACCGCGAGCGCGCCGCCTTCGCCCTGACCCAGCTCGAGGCGCTCCGGGCACCGGTCACGCGGCGGAGCCTCGCCCTCGCGGTGTGGAACGCCAGCTGGCCGCACGACCGGCTCGTGCTGGCGTCGTCGCGCCTCATCCGCGAGCTCGACCGGGTCGCGCCCGGCAAGAAGATCCCCGTGCACGCCAACCGGGGATTGGCGGGCATCGATGGCACGATCGCGACCGGCATCGGGGTCGCCCTCGCACAGCAATCCGGGGCCGGGTCCGGCGACCGGCGCGGGATCACCCGGGTGCTGCTCGGCGACCTGGCGATGCTGCACGACGCGGGCTCGCTGGCGTTCGGGGCGGGCGAGGAGCGCCCCAACATCCAGCTCATCGTCGGCAACGACGGCGGCGGCACGATCTTCGACGGCCTCGAGGTCGCCGGCACGGCGGATCCGGCGCTGCTCGACCGCGTGCTCCTCACGCCCCAGAGCGTCGACTTCGAGGCGCTCGCAGCCGCATGCGGCTGGCAGTACCGTCGCGTCACCACCCGGGGCGAACTCGACCCCGCGCTCACGCCGACCCCCGGACAGGTGCTGATCGAGGTCCCGCTGCCGCGCTAGCGTGACGGGATGACTCACGCCCGCGGGATCGAGCCGCTGCTGCGCGCCGGAGACGGTCTCGACCTGTCGAAGGTCGACCCTGCATCCACTCCCGGCTTCGACGGGGGCAAGAAGGAGGGCGAGAAGTCGCTCGCCGCCGGAGCCGCGCAGCTCGCCGAGCTGCAGGAGAAGCTCTATGCCAACGGGCTGTCGGGCGACCGCCGGCGCATCCTCCTGGTGCTGCAGGCCATGGACACCGCGGGCAAGGGCGGCGTGGTCGGCCACGTCGTCGGATCGGTCAACCCCTACGGCGTGCACATCGCGCAGTTCAAGGCGCCGACCGACGACGAGAAGGCGCACGACTTCCTGTGGCGCATCCGTCGTCAGTTGCCCGCCGCCGGCATGCTCGGCGTCTTCGACCGCTCGCACTACGAGGACGTGCTCGTGCACCGGGTGCGGCATTTCTCGGCGCCCGAGGTGATCGAGGCGCGCTACGGCGAGATCGTCGACTTCGAGAGCGAACTCACGACCGGCGGGACGACCGTGATCAAGGTCATGCTGCACATCTCGCCGACCGAGCAGAAGGCCCGACTCGAGGCGCGTCTCGACGACCCGACCAAGCACTGGAAGTTCAACCCCGGCGACCTCGATGATCGCGAGCTCTGGCCGCAGTTCATGGAGGCGTACCAGCTCGCGATCCGGCGCACCTCGACGGCTGCGGCGCCCTGGTACGTGATCCCGGCCGACCACAAGTGGTACGCGCGCCTGGCCGTGCAGCAGCTTCTGCTCGACGCCCTGGGCGACCTGCGCCAGGACTGGCCGACAGGCGACTTCGACGTGGCCGAGCAGAAGGCGCGGCTGGCGGACCGCTAGCCGAACGCCTCGACGATCGGCCGGAACTTGAGCCGCGTCTCGGCCAGCTCGCGCTCCGGGTCGGAATCGGCGACGATGCCTGCTCCGGCATATGCCGTGATCCGACCGTCGGGCGCGACCTCGGCCGAGCGCAGGGCGACCGCCCACTTGCCGCAGCCCGCGGCATCCACCCATCCGACTGGACCGCCGTAGCGCCGCCGGTCGATCGGCTCGAGCTCGCGAATGACGCGCAGCGCGCTCGCCGTCGGGGCACCCGCCACGGCCGCCGTCGGGTGCAGCGCAGCAGCCAGGTCGAGCGCCGACGACCCGTCGGAGAGCATGCCTTCGACATCCGACGCCAGATGCCACAGGTTGGGCAGCTTGAGCGCGAACGGCAGTTCGCTGGCGACGACTCCGGTGGCGTGACCGGTGAGCGAGGCGAGCACGCTCTGCACGGCGAACCGGTGCTCGTCGAGGTCTTTGGTGGACGTGGCCAGGGCGAGGGCGGCCGCGTGGTCGGCCTCGGCATCCGCCCCGCGTCCGATGCTGCCGGCGAGCACCCGTGCGCTGACCGTGCCGTGATTGACCCGCACCAGGGTCTCGGGACTCGAGCCGAGCAGGCCATCGACCGCGAAGGTCCAGGTGTCTGGGTACCCGAGGGCGAGGTCGACCAGCACCCGGCGCAGGTCGGCGCCCTCGGGCAGATGCCCGACCAGGTCGCGGGCGAGCACGACCTTGCTGAGCTCGCCGTCGCGGATGCGGCGCACGGCCTCGGCGACCGCGGCCTGGTACCCGGCTCCGTCGAGGGCGCCGGGATGCAGCGAGATGCGGTACTCGGCGCCGAGCGGGCGGTGCTCCGGCTTGAGAGTCGAGCCGTCGACCCGGGTGATCCAGCTCACGCCGTCACGGCGGCCGACCGTCACCTCGGGGACGATCAGCACGCTGACCGCCTGAGACTCGTCGGCGAAAGCGAAGGCCCCGAAGGCGACCAGGCCCGAGCCCGAGAGCCCGACCTCGTCGTCGATGGTCGCGGCGGCGGCGACCTCGCGCCAGGCGCTCGCGGCGTCACGGATGCGGTTCTGCCCACGGAACTCGAGCCGCAGCGCCTCGCCGAAGCCGGCGATCCCCTCGCCGCGACGGACGAACATCAGAGGCGCGCTCGGGTCGAGCAGCGGGATCAGCGACGGCAGCGGATGATCAACCGCGCGCGTCTCGACCCTCAGCGCGCGAATGTCCACGCTGTGAGCCTACGTGCGAGACCGAGCATGCGCCGAGAGAGCGGACGCGGCCAGAAGCGGGTGAGTCGCTTTCAGTAGAATCGAACCGTGGTCAGGGCGGAGATGGACAAGCAGCCGGATGAGGTTGCCGGCATGTTCGACGACGTCGCGAAGCACTACGACCGCACCAACGCCGTGATGTCGGTCGGCAATGCCGCGCTCTGGCGCATCGCCACGGTACGCGCCGTCGATCCGCAGCCGGGGGAGCGCATCCTGGACGTCGCGGCCGGCACCGGCACGTCGAGCGTCGCTCTCGCCCGCACGGGAGCCACCGTCGTGGCCGTCGACTTCTCGGCCGGCATGATCGCGGCGGGCCGCCAGCGGCATCCGCGCATCGAGTTCATCGAGGCGAACGCCGAGAAGCTGCCGTTCGGCGACGACGAGTTCGACGCGGTGACGATCAGTTTCGGGCTGCGCAACGTCGAGCACCCGAAGGCAGCGCTGGCCGAGATGTACCGCGTGCTCAAGCCGGGCGGCCGGCTTGTCGTGTGCGAGTTCTCCAAGCCGCCGCGCGCGCTGTTCCGAATCGGATATCAGGCGTACACGAAATACGTGATGCCGGTCATCGCCCAGGTGGTCAGTTCCGATTCCGAGGCCTACGACTACCTGGCCGAATCGATCCGCAACTGGCCGGACCAGGAAACGCTGACCCAGTGGATCAGGGGGGTGGGTTTCACGCGCGTGGCTTATCGCAACCTCACGGCCGGCGTCGTCGCTCTGCACCGCGGCCGCAAGCCAGAAGATGCCGCCATCCGCGCTTCCACAGCAAAGCGCAAGGCGACCCGAGCGCCCCGCCCGACGGCCGGCCCGTGACCCCGAGCCCGCCGCTGGCCCGGCGCAGCAACACGCTGAGTTCGTCGCTCGGGCTCGGCGAGAAGCTCTTCGCGTCGAGCGAGGAGCGCAAGTTCGCGATCGCGATCGAAGACGGCCTGACCGAGGTCGAGAGCGGGCTGCTGGCCGAGATGTCGTTCACCGACGACATCGCCGACGTCACGAGCCGCTATCTGCTCGATGCCGGCGGCAAGCGGGTGCGCCCCACGCTCACCCTGCTGACGGCCCAGCTGGGCTCCGGGGCCAACCCGCAGGTGATCCGGGCCGCGCAGGCCGTCGAGATCACGCATCTGGCCTCGCTCTACCACGACGACGTGATGGATGAGGCCCAGTTGCGCCGCGGCGTTCCGAGCGCCCAGTCGGTCTGGGGCAACTCGGTCGCGATCCTCACCGGCGACCTGCTCTTCGCGCGGGCCAGCCGTCTGATCGCCGCCCTGGGCGACCGCGGTCTCGAGCTGCAGGCCGAGACGTTCGAGCGCCTGGTGCTCGGGCAGTTGCACGAGACGACCGGCCCGGGCGTGGGCGACGATCCGATCGCGCACTACCTGCAGGTGCTGGCCGACAAGACCGGCTCGCTCATCGCGCTGGCCGCAGTGCTCGGCGTGATCTTCGGCGAGGCCCCTGAGGAGTTCCAGCAACCGGTGAAACAGTTCGGCGAGCGGGTGGGCGTCGCCTTCCAACTCGTCGACGACGTCATCGATCTCTCGGCCGAGACCGAGCAGACCGGCAAGCTGGCGGGTACCGATCTGCGCGCCGGTGTGCCGACCCTGCCGCTGCTGTACCTGCGCCGCGCCGCTCAGACGGATGCCGCTGCCGCCGAACTGCTCGAACGCATCGAGCGCGACGTGGTCGACGCCGGCCCCGCAGACGAGGCGGCCGACGAGGATTTCGCCCGCGCCATCGCGGAATTGCGCGGCCACGAGGTGACCCGCGCTACCCTGACCGAGGCCCGCCGTTGGGCCGCCGACGCCGTCTCGGCGCTCCAGCCGCTGCCCGAGGGTCCCGTCAAGAAGGCCTTGACCAAGTTCGCCGAGGCGATCGTCGAGCGCTCGGCCTGAGCGCACCCCCGTTGCCCGGCACTGCCGCCCCGCCTCAAAGGAACCCCGCATGACCACCCTCCGACTCGCCATCGTCGGCGCCGGCCCGGCCGGGATCTACGCGGCCGACATCCTCCTCAAGCAGGAGCGCGAGTTCGACGTGTCGATCGACCTGTTCGATCAGCTGCCGGCTCCCTACGGCCTGGTTCGCTACGGCGTAGCGCCCGATCATCCGCGGATCAAGGGCATCATCACCGCCCTGCGCGATGTGCTCGACCGGGGAGACATCCGCATCTTCGGCAACGTGCGGTTCGGTACCGACCTCACGCTCGACGATCTGAAGGCG
>DASTNC010000043.1:0-5926 GCA_035721225.1 Pseudolysinimonas sp. | reverse complement strand
CAGTACTCGGCAAGCGCCTCGGTGAGCTGCATGGTGAGGCCGTTGAGCTCGAGATAGTCGCGGTACTTGTTCTCGGCGAACATCTTGGCGGTGAACTTGTCGACGGTCGAGCCGGCCGTCACGAGTTGGATGCCGACCACGTCGATCTGCCCGCCCGGCGCCTCGGTGCTCGCCTTCGAACGGACATAGTCGGCGAGGCACAGGTGGCGATCACGGCGCTGCCTCGGGAACGTGAAGCGCAGACGCTCCTCGCCGAGCGGGCCGCCGGAGCCGCCGTCGGGGGCGAGCAGTCCGGGAGCGCCGAGCACACCGGTCGGGTCGTCGCCGTGGTGGAGCACGACCATGTCGTCGCCCTCCGAGTAGACCGGGAAGTAGCCGTAGGCGACCGAGGCGTCGAGCATGCCCTCGGCCAGAATCCGGTCGAGCCAGTAGCGCAGGCGGGGCCTGCCCTCGGTCGCGACGAGTTCGTCGTAGCTGGTGCCGTCTTCGTTGCGCCCCGGCTTGAGTCCCCATTGACCCATGAAGGTGGCGCGCTCGTCCAGGAAGGCGGCGTAATCGCCGAGCGCGATCCCTCGGACGATGCGGGTTCCCCAGAACGGCGGAGCGGGCACCGGATTGTCGGACACCACATCCGACCGGGCCGGCATGTTCTCGGGCTCGGTGACTTCGAGCGCGGTCCGGGCGTGGATGCGCTTCTTCAGGGGCGGCAGCCCGACCGTCGTCGGATCTGACCCGCGCGAGATGGAGACCAGCGGCTCCATCAGTGCGAGCCCCTCGAAGGCGTCGCGGGCGTAGCGGACCTGGCCGTCGAACAGCGAGGCGAGGTCGTCTTCGACGAAGGTGCGCGTGAGAGCCGCCCCGCCCAGCAGGATCGGCCACTTGGCGCCCAGCCCGCGGGCGGTGAGCTCGAGCAGGTTCTCTTTCATCACCACGGTCGACTTGACCAGCAGGCCGCTCATGCCGATCACGTCGGCGTTGTGCTTCTCGGCCGCTTCGATGAACGCGCTCAGCGGCTGCTTGATGCCGATGTTGATGACCTCGTAGCCGTTGTTGGTCAGGATGATGTCGACCAGGTTCTTGCCGATATCGTGCACGTCTCCGCGCACCGTTCCGATCACCAGCGTGCCCTTGCCTGCGGCTTCGGTCTTCTCCATGTGCGGCTCGAGAAGGGCGACGGCGGCTTTCATCACTTCGGCGGACTGCAGCACGAACGGCAATTGCATCTCGCCGCTGCCGAACCGTTCCCCGACGACCTGCATGCCGGCGAGCAGGTGCACATTGACGATGTCGAGGGCGCTCATCCCGTCGGCCATCGCGAGGTCGAGGTCGGCCTCGAGGCCCTTCGGCTCGCCGTCGATGATTCGCCGCTCCAGGCGTTGACCGACCGGCAGGGCCGCCAGCTCGGCCGCCCGCTCGTCTTTGAGTGCCGCCGAATCGACGCCGGCGAACAGATCGAGCAAGGCCGACAGCGGGTCGTAGCTGAGGTTGCCGTCGTCGTCGTATTCCCGGCGGTCCCAGACGAGGTCGAGGGCGACCTTCCGGCGGTCGTCGGGCACCGATGCGAGGGGGACGATCTTCGCGGCATTCACGATCGCCGAATCCAGGCCCGCTTCCACCGCTTCGTGCAAGAAGACCGAGTTCAGCACGGAGCGCGCGGCGGGGTTCAGGCCGAACGAGATGTTCGAGACTCCCAGGGTCGTATGGATACCCGGATACTTCGCGGTGATCTGACGGATCGCCTCGATGGTCTCGATCGCATCGCGCCGGGTCTCCTCCTGGCCGGTCGCGATCGGGAAGGTCAAGGCGTCGACGATGATGTCGTCGACCCGCATGCCCCAGTCGTTCACGAGGGTGTCGACGAGGCGCGAAGCGATCCGCACCTTGTTCTCGGCGGTGCGCGCCTGACCCTCCTCGTCGATGGTCAGCGCGATGACGGCGGCACCGTGCTCCTTGACGAGCGGCATGATGCGGCCGAACCGGGATGCCGGCCCCTCGCCGTCTTCGAAGTTCACCGAGTTGACCACCGGTCGGCCGCCGATCAGCTCCATGCCGGCCTGCAGCACAGCGGGCTCGGTGGAGTCGACGACGAGCGGCAGCGTCGACGCGCTCGCCAGCCGCGAGACCGCGGCCCTGATGTCGGCGACGCCGTCGCGCCCGACGTAATCGACGCAGACGTCGAGCAGGTGGGCGCCCTCGCGCACCTGGCTGCGCGCGATGTCGATGCAGTCGTCCCAGCGGTCGTCGAGCATCGCCTCGCGGAATGCCCGCGACCCGTTCGCGTTGGTCCGTTCGCCGATCGCCAGGTACGACGCGTCTTGATTGAACCCCACATGCTGGTACAGGCTCGCGACGCCGGGGTCCTCCTCGATCGAGCGGCTCAGCACGCGTGAGCCGCCGACGCGATCGACGACCGCCTTCAGGTGCGCGGGGGTCGTGCCGCAGCATCCTCCGACGAGCCCGAGCCCGAATTCTCTGACGAACTGCTCGTGCGCGGTCGCCAACTCGTCGGGCGTCAGCGGGTAACTCGCCCCATTCGCCCCGAGAACGGGCAGCCCGGCGTTCGGCATGCACATCACCGGGATGTGGGCGAACTTCGAGAGGTGACGAAGGTGCTCGCTCATCTCGGCGGGACCGGTCGCACAGTTCAGCCCGATCATGTCGATGCCGAGCGGTTCGAGGGTGGTCAGCGCGGCAGCGATCTCGCTGCCCATCAGCATCGTGCCCGTGGTCTCGACGGTCACTTCGACGAAGATCGGCACACGGATGCCGGTCTCGACGATCGCCTGCTTGCAGCCGTTGACGGCGGCCTTGGCCTGCAGCAGGTCTTGCGAGGTCTCGACCAGGAGCGCGTCGGCGCCGCCGAGGATCAGCCCGCGGGCCTGGTCGGCGAAGGTCGCCTTCAAGTGGCCGTACGTGGTGTGGCCGAGGCTGGGCAGCTTCGTGCCCGGGCCGATCGATCCGAGCACCCATCGCACCCGGCCGTCCTGCGCCTCGAACCGCTCGACGGTGCGCCGGGCGATCTCGGCGCCGGCCCGGGCGAGCTCTTCGATGCGGTCATCGATGCCGTAATCCGAGAGGTTCGACCAGTTGGCCCCGAAGGTGTTGGTCTCGATCGCGTCGATGCCGGTCTCGAGGTACGTGGCGTGAATCGTCTCGACGATGTCGGGTCGAGTGACGTTGAGGATCTCGTTGCAGCCCTCGTGATGCTGAAAGTCGTCGAGCGTGGGGTTGACGTCTTGGAGCATGGTGCCCATCGCGCCGTCCGCGATCACGACGCGGCTCTTCAGGGCCGCCAGCAGGGCTTCGGATCGGGTGGGACGGGGGACCGATGTGATGTCCAGGGACAGCACCGACTCGGCGGAGGGCGGCATCCGATCAGCTTATTCGGCGTTGACCGCGCGCACCGGCCCGAAGGACCGTGCGACTCGGTCACGGGCCCGAAGGGCCGTGCCGTTCGCAGAGATCAGACGGACCGCAGCACCGCCACGACCTTGCCGAGAACCTCGGCCTGGTCGCCCATGATCGGCTCGAACGCCGAATTGCGGGGCAGCAGCCAGGTGTGGCCGTCGCGCTGGCGCAGCACCTTCACCGTGGCTTCGCCGTCGAGCATGGCTGCGACGATCTCGCCGTTCTCGGCGGAGCCCTGCTGGCGCACCACCACCCAGTCGCCGTCGCAGATCGCCGCGTCGATCATCGACTCGCCGACCACCTTGAGCATGAAGAGGTCGCCCTTGCCGACCAGCTGCCGGGGGAGCGGGAAGACCTCGTCGATCTGCTGCTCCGCGGTGATCGGGATGCCGGCCGCAATGCGCCCGACGAGCGGCACCATGGCGGCGTCGGCCACCGAGGGGCCGGAGTTGTCGGCATCCGTCGGCTCCACCTCGATGAGCACCTCGAGGGCGCGGGGCCGGTTGGGGTCGCGGCGCAGGTAGCCGCTCAGTTCGAGCTGGTTCAGCTGATGCGTGACGCTCGACAGGGAGGCCAGGCCCACCGCATCGCCGATCTCGCGCATGCTCGGCGGGTAACCGCGCGATGACACGGAGCGCTGGATCATCTCAAGGATGGCCTGCTGCTTGTCGCTGAGGCTGGTGCGCCGGCGGGTGCCCGCGCGTTCGGGAGTTCCGGATGCCTCGGAGAGGCCTGCCTCGCTCATGTCTGCTCCTCGCATGACCCAATGTCGGTGGTCGCTGATCGAATCGGCTCCATCGATCGAAACTGTATCCGCTTCGGCGGGCTGCAGCAAACATCCGTTCGAGTGTGTCGCCAGATTCCTGCCGAAATCGCCGCGAACCGCTTGAACATATGTTCGATCGAAGGTATGTTCGGAACACAGGTTCGCATCTGAGCCTCCGGCCGAGGTCCGGATGCGCAACCTGTCCAACTTGAGTCAGCAGCCGCCCAGTAGGCACCCAGGGGAGTCACGATGAGCACGATGGCCTTCCAGCAGCCGCAGCCCCACCTGCGCATCACACGCCGGGGGCGCGCGGTGCTGACCGTCCTGATCGCGATCCCGCTCGCCATCGGCGCCGCGGTCACCGGGTTCGGCGCGCTCGGCGCCGCCGCCGGCACGGGCAATCAGGGCAGCGACGCGACGTTCCACTACGTCACCGTCGAGTCGGGTGAGTCGCTCTGGCAGGTCGCCGAGACGGTGGCGCCGAGCGCCGATCCGCGCGACGTGGTCGCCAACATTCTCAGCCTCAACAACTTGAGCTCGGGTGAGGTGGAGCCGGGTCAGCGCCTGGCGATCCCGGCCCAGTATTCGAACTCGCACTGACGTCGACTCGCCCCGACCTCGACTCGCCCCGACCTCGACCGACGTCGAGCTCCCGCAGACGGACGGTTTCGTCCCCGCCGCCCGGCGCGCGCCACCCCCCCCTGGCGCAGCGCCGGACGGCCTTCTGACGTCAGGCGGTCGACCTGCACCGTCGGAGGCAGTTGCACCACCGCCGGTAGAATCGCCCGGTGGCCTCGCTCTCCGACCTGCCGATCCGCGATGACCTGAGGGGTCAGCATCCCTACGGGGCCCCGATGATCCCGGTGCGTTACGCGCTCAACGTCAACGAGAACACCCATCCGATTCCGGAGCCGGTCGCTCGCGACATCGTGGAATCGCTGGCTCGCGCGGTGCTGACGGTCAACCGATATCCCGATCGCGAGTTCATCGAGTTGCGCGAGAGCCTCGCGGGCTACCTCGGCCACGGGATCGTGCCCGAGCAGGTCTGGGCGGCCAACGGGTCCAACGAGATCATCCAGCAGACCCTGCAGGCGTTCGGGGGGCCCGGCCGCAGCGTGCTGGGTTTTCCGCCCACGTATTCGATGCATCCGATCATCGCGGCGGGCACCGGCACGACCTGGGTGGCGGCCGCGCGCGACACCGACTACCGCATCTCGCCCGAGACCGCCGTCGCGGCCATCGAGGCGCAGCATCCCGATCTGGTGTTCTTCTGCGCGCCGAACAACCCGACCGGCACGCCGCTTGCCCTCGCCACGATCGAGGCGGCATACGACGCCACCGACGGCATCGTGTTCGTGGATGAGGCCTACGCCGAGTTCATGCCGCATGATGCGCCGAGCGCGCTGACGCTGCTTACCGGACGCGAGCGCCTGCTGGTGTCTCGCACGATGAGCAAGGCCTTCGCATTCGCCGGCGCGCGGCTCGGGTATCTCGCCGCCGACCCCGCGGTCATCGATGCGCTGCGGCTGGTGCGACTGCCGTACCACCTCTCGGCCCTGACGCAGGCCGCGGCGAACGCCGCCCTTCACCACGCACCCGAGATGCTGGCCATGGTCGACGACATCGTGGCGCAGCGCGACCGGATCTCGGCGACACTCGACGCGCTCGGGTACGAGCCGCACGACTCGTGGACCAACTTCGTGCTCTTCGGCGGCGTCGACGATCCCGCCGCGACGTGGCAGGCGCTCTACG
>DASTNC010000042.1:0-23896 GCA_035721225.1 Pseudolysinimonas sp. | reverse complement strand
CCTGGAACGACGGCATGCTCCACCCCGGCGAGAAGCCGGGCCTGGGCGTCGACCTCGACCTGGACGAAGCAGGAAAGTACCCCTACGAGACCGCCTACCTGCCCTACAACCGCCTCGCAGACGGAACCGTGCACGACTGGTGACCGCCGACCCCGTTCGCGCGGGAATCACCGGTCGCGCATCCGAGTACCGGGTCGTTCCGAGATGAGCCCCCTACCCGCCGCCGCGACCCACCTCGTTGTCATGGGCGTCTCCGGTGCTGGTAAGACGACGGTGGGCAGGCGCCTCGCGTCGGACTTCGGTCTGCCCTTCTTCGATGCCGACGATCTCCATTCACGGGCGAACATTGACAAGATGCGCGCTGGAGTGCCTCTGAGCGACGCCGATCGGTGGCCATGGTTGGAAGAGGTGGGGCGGACAATGTCAGCTCATGCCGCTGGAGCTGTGACGGCGTGCTCTGCCTTGCGACGCACCTACCGAGACGTCATTCGTGAGTTCTCTCCGTCCGCTCGCTTCATCCATCTGCACGCCGACGTCGGGGTACTGCAGAGTCGGATCCAACGGCGTGCTGATCACTTCATGCCGGCCTCGCTGCTGTGGAGTCAGCTGACGGCCCTTGAACCCTTGCAGCGCGATGAACTCGGCGTCACCTGGGGCGTCGAGAAGCCGGTGGACTCGCTGATCAACCTCGTTCGGGCCAACATCTAGTCCGTATCGAGAGCTTCGGAGGATCACCATGTCGACAACGTGCTTGCTCATCGGTACCTACACCGAGAAACTGCCGCATGTCGACGGCAAGGCGGACGGCATCTTGGGCGCCGCATACGAGCCGAGAGGATCGTTGACCAGCGCGAACCTGTTGGCCGAGACGCGCAATCCGTCGTGGCTTGTCGCAACCCCCGACGGTGCCCATGTGTACGCCGTGATGGAGACCACCGACTTTGACGGCCGGCCCGGAGGCGGGGCCGCGGCATTCTCGCGCCACCCGGCCACCGGCATCTTGACGTTTCTCAACGCAGTGTCATCCGGGGGCGCGGAGCCCGCTCACATCGAGATCGACCCGAGCGGCCGGTACCTGCTTGAGGTGAACTACGGCGGCGGTTCGGTCACGGTGTTTGCGATCCGCAGCGACGGTGCGCTCGGCGAAAGGGTGGAGCACATCCAGTTCATGGGCTCTGGCCCCCACCCTCAACGACAGACGAGCCCCCATCCACATCAGATCGTTTTCGACCCGACGATCTCCGGACGTGTGCTGATCCCCGATCTCGGCACCGATTTGGTGCGTTTCTTCGACTTCGGCGATGACGGGTCGTTGACGGAGCTTTCGCAACGCACGTTCCGCACGGCGCCGGGTGCGGGCCCACGTCACGTGGTCTTCCATCCAGATGGGTCGCACCTGTTCGTGCTCAATGAGCTCGACACCACCCTCTTGGTCCTGCGACGGGAGGACGAGAGTTTCGTGCAGGCCTCCGCGGTGCCGCTGGTTGCTCCTGGATATACCGGTTCCAGTCAGGGGGCTGCCATCCGAGTCTCACCGTCGGGAAGGCATGTGCTCGCGTCGACTCGAGGCGCGGACACCATCGCCATCTTCGCGTTCGACGCAGCAGCCTCCACCCTGACGCTGGAGCATCTCGAGTCGTCCCGAGGGCTCGTACCGCGCGACTTCGTCTTTACGCCGGACGGCGGTCACGTCCTCGTCGCCAACCAGGACAGCGACCGTGTTGTGACCTTCGCGTACGACGATGCTGGGCCCTCGTTGACCTACCGCGGGACGTCGTCAGTGCCGACTCCCACTTGCCTGATCTTCGTCTGAGCCCTCGGCGTGCCGGCGGATCCGGCGGTTGCGCCGTCGATTTGTGGGCTGCCTCCTTGACAGAAGTTTGTTCTTACATTGTAATGAATGTACAAGCGACGGAAGTCGCCTTGTGCACGCCACAGGAGCCCGACGATGCGCCACTGTATTCCCGTTGCGTCTGGGGCTCGGGCGCGCGATATCGCCAGAGATCCGATGGTCCGACGATCACAATCGCCACACCGAACCACCCCCTAATTACGAAAGAGGAATGATGCGAAAGACACGAGGCACAGTCGCCGCTGGTATCGCGGCCGCTCTGACGTTGGCCTTGCTGGCCGCGTGCAGTTCAACCAATACCGGCGGTGCCACCTCGACCACGAAGCCACAGAGCGACTTCACGCTGACGGTTTCTCGTTGGTCCGGCCCGCAGGCCGACGAGCAGCAGAAGCTGCTCGACCAGTACACCAAGGAGACCGGCGTCAAGGTCCGCATGGATGCCATCGACTACGCGTCGCTTCAGCCCAAGCAGACTCTGAACATGAACACGAAGACGGGACAGTACGATCTCGTTTACATGCCGGAGGCGTGGGTCGGGCAGTACGTGAAGTCCAACTTCCTCGTCGATCTCAGCAAGTACGTCAAAGACGAGTCGCTCACCGGCAAGAATTGGGACTTCGCCGACATTCAAAAGAGCGGTATCGACACCTACACCGTGAATGGCAAGCTCTACGGGCTCCCGTACTTCGTCCAGATGCCGCTCTTGGTCTACAACAAGACCCAGTTGAAGAAGGACGGTTTCGCCGTTCCGCAGACCTGGAGCGACATCCTCACGGTGGCGCACTTCTACAAGAGTCAGGGCACCGGCATTGCGTTGCCGTTCCGCCAGGGAACTGCCATCAGCAACGTTCTGGCTGTCCTTCTCGCGGGAAACGGCACAGGATTCTTCGACGAGTCGGGCAAGCTCGACCTGACCAACCCGAGTGTCGTTCAGGCTGTTCAGTTCATCCAGGACGTCAGCAAGGACGGACTTCAGGGAAGCAACGGCTGGCACTGGGACGAGGTGGCGAAGGCCCTGACGTTCGGGCAGGCACCATTGGGGATCACAACCACGGGTCTGTTCAGTCAGATCGAAAACCCGACGCAGTCGAAGGTGGCCGGCCAGATGGGGTACGCTCCGATTCCGTACAACAAGAAGGCTGCCGGCCTCATCCAGTCGTGGGCCTGGGGAATCCCCAAGGACAGCAAGCACGCGAAAGCTGCCTTCCAGTTGGCCGCCTGGCTGACGAGCAAGTCTGCGCAGACTGCCTTCGCCAAGATGGACCCGTCGTTCGTGACATTCCGCCAGTCGGTTGATGACGACAAGTCGCTTGCGGCCAACGCGCCGTGGTTGCCCGCCATCAAGGAAGCTCTGACGAACGGGGTGACCCTGCCGCTGCAGCCTGCGGCGTCGCAGTTGCTCACCGACCTGTCTGCCGGGCTGTCCGGAGTCGTCACCAATGGCGACGACCCCAAAGCCATGCTTCAGAAGGTGCAGCAGGCGGACGCTTCGAAGTTCTAGAAATCCTGATAATGCGGGCGGGGCGTGCGCTGGCTCCCTGCGCCGTCCCGCCCGCCATCGATCTTGCACGAGAGAACTGAGATGACGAGAACTTCGGATATCGGCCCATCGGTCGCTGGACCGATCCATCGACGACGCCACAGTTACGCCCAGAAGGAGCAACGCCTCGCCATCTATTTGATCCTTCCGGCTGCAGTGGCGATCACCCTGGTCATGATCTTGCCGTTGGTCTTTGCCCTCGTGGCGAGCTTCTTCCAATACAGCCTTGGCCAGCAGCCCGTGTTCATCTTCTTGGGCAACTACATCCAGTTCTTCCAGGACTCAACTGCCTTGCGCGCGCTGCTCAACACGGCCATCTTCACCGTCTTGTCGCTCTCGTTGTGCATTGCCATCGGGGTGGGAATCTCGGTGCTGCTCAAGAGTCTCGCGCCACGACAGGGCAACGTGCTCCGGGCGATCTTCGCCATGCCGATCCTGATCTCACCGATCATCGCGAGCCTGATTTGGCGCTACATGTACGACCCGACGTACGGGCTCGTGTATTTCGTGCTCAACGGCCTCGGCATCCACGATTTTGGCGGGTTGACCAGCTCGAGCACGGCGTTGATCTGCATCGTGATCACGGATGTCTGGCATGCGACGCCCTTTATCATCCTGGTGTCATCGGCCGGCCTGACCGTGATTCCCGAAGAGTTGTACGAGGCGGCCCGAATCGATGGGGCGAATGCCGCTCGGACTCTCTTCAACATCACATTGCCCTTGCTCACCAAGGTCTTGGTGATTCTGGTGCTCATTCGCGGGACAGATGCCTTCCGCGTCTTCGACCTGATTTACGGTCTCACCGGCGGAGGGCCAGCGAATTCAACGACGTCACTCAGCATTTTTGCCTACCAGCAGGCGTACGAGAACAACCAGATGGGGTACGCCATGGCGGCGTCGGTCGTCACTCTCATTGCGTTGATCGTGCTGTTCGGCCCACTGATGCGCAACTCCGCCCGACCTGCGAATGACTTTTAGAACGGAGTGAGCAACGTGAGAAGAAAAGTCTTCGGTGCTCTGAAGTGGCTGATTCTGGCCATCTTCCTCATCTGGACGATCGTGCCTATCGCGCTCGTCGTCATCAACTCCTTCAAGTTGCCAAAGGATATCTTCACAGTCATCCCCACGCTCATTTTCGAGCCGACGATCGACAACTATGTCAAGGCCCTGACCCAAAGCAACTTCGGGCTTTACTTCTTCAACAGCACCGTGGTGGCTCTGGGATCGACGCTGGTGGTCATCGTGGTCGGAACCTTCGCCGCGTACGGTCTCACCAGCTTCCAACTGCGGGGCGCGAACACGATTGCGGGAGCGTTCCTCGTGTCGAAGCTTGTTCCCGTCATCGCTCTGCTCCTGCCGCTGTTCATCATCATCAACGGCATCGGGCTTCGCGGAACGCTGTTCGCACCGATGATCGCGCACGTCGCCCTCAACCTGCCATTCGCCGTGTGGCTCATGATGAGCTTCATCCGGGATGTGCCGCAAGAGCTGGAGCAGGCGGCCATGATCGATGGCTGCACCAAGATGCAAGCCTTCTGGCGGGTGCTGTTCCCCGTGATCCTTCCCGGGATCGCCGCGCTGTTCATCCTGAGCATGCAGTACTCCTGGAACGAGTTGCTGTTCTCCCTTCAGCTGACGACGATCGACACCTACACGCTGCCCGTAGGCATTGCCAGTTTCGTCGGTGCGATCTCCGTCGACTGGGGCACCAGCAGTGCTGCGGCGACTCTCACGATGGCTCCGATGATCGCCATCGGATTCTTCGTGCAGAAGTACATCGCCGAGGGGACGACCGGGGGGGCGGTGAAGGGATGACCCACTTCGATGTGATCACGATCGGCCGCTCCGGTGTCGACCTCTATCCGCTGCAGCCGGGCGCTCGCCTTGATCAGGTGACGACGTTCGGTCGGTTTCTCGGCGGAAGTGCCACCAATGTATCGGTCGCCGCCGCACGACACGGTCGATCCGTGGCCGTGATCACCCGCACGGGTGACGACCCGTTCGGGCGCTTCGTGCGCGAAGAGATCGCACGGCTGGGAGTCGACAATCGCTATGTCGACGCACTGGCAGGACTCAAAACGCCGATCACCTTCTGCGAGATCTTCCCGCCCGACGATTTCCCGATCTATTTCTACCGAGAGCCGATCGCGCCCGACCTCGTCATCGAGCCGGACAGCCTGGATCTCACGGAGATCGCCTCTGCTGGTCTCTACTGGTCGACGGTCACCGGACTGAGTCGTGAACCAAGCCGGGCCGCCCATCACGCGGCGTGGAACGCGCGCGGCCGAGCGCCGCTGACCGTCCTCGACCTCGATTACCGCTCCGTCTTCTGGCCGGATGCCGCGACGGCACGCGAAGCGGTCTCAGCAGCGCTTGAGCAGGTGACGATCGCAGTGGGCAATCGCGAAGAATGCGAGATCGCCGTCGGAGAGACTGACCCACAGCGAGCCGCCGACGCCCTCCTGGAACGAGGAGTGGATCTTGCCGTCGTCAAGCAGGGTCCCCGCGGCGTGCTGGCGAAGACGCGGGAGGAGTCGGTGGAGGTGCGTCCCATGGCCATCGGAGTCGTCAACGGGCTCGGAGCCGGAGATGGGTTCGGCGGTGCCCTGTGCCACGGACTCCTCGCGGGCTGGCCCTTGGAGCGCACGCTGCGGTTCGCCAACGCTGCCGGCGCGATTGTCGCCAGTCGGCTGGAGTGCTCCACGGCGATGCCGACGACATTCGAGGTTGAGTCTCTTCTGGGGGCCGTCTCGTGACGACGCTCGACTTTGACCGGCTGCGACGCGCCAGAGCCCTGGAGCCCGCGGCCATCCGCGCGGCATTGGACGGCCGAGTGCGTCGTGACCTTCTGACCGGCGACGGTCGTCTCTTCATCCTGGCGGCAGATCATCCCGGCCGGGGCGCCCTGGGTGTCGGTGATGAGCCGATGGCGATGGCCGACCGTTACGACCTCCTGGAGCGTCTCGTCGTCGCTCTCGCTCATCCAGGTGTGGATGGCTTTCTCGGTACCGCGGACCTGCTCGAGGATCTCGCCTTCCTCGGCGCGCTCGAGGGGAAGGTAGCTGTCGGGTCGATGAATCGAGGAGGGATCAAGTCTTCGGTTTTCGAAATGGACGATCGCGTCACCGGGTACGACGTCGATTCGTTCCATCGGAAGCATCTGGACTTCGCAAAGCTGCTTCTGCGGATCAATCTCGAGGACCCAAGCTCGGTCCGCACTCTGGTCTCGGCGGCCGAGGCGGTCAGCCATGCCGCTGAGATCGGTCTCCCGATCATGATTGAACCCTTCATGAGCACATGGCTTGATGGCTCGATCCGGAACGATCTGAGGTTGGAGGCGGTCGTCACGTCCGTCGCCATCGCCTCGGCATTGGGGTCGAGTTCGGCATACTCGTGGCTGAAGCTCCCGGTCGTTCCCGACATGGAGCGCGTCATGAAGGCCACCACCCTGCCAACCCTGTTGCTCGGGGGAGACCCTCTCGATCATCCGGTGAATGTGCACGAGACCTGGGCCAGAGCTCTCGACCTGCCGGGAGTCCATGGCCTGGTCGTCGGCCGCAGTCTTCTCTATCCGTCCGACGGTGACGTGGAGTCCGCGGTAGACCGGGCGGCCGGCCTCGTCCATCACACGTCGTGAACGAGTCCAGTGCTATTTCTCGACAAGCGTGACTTCGAACGAGTACAGGTCAGGTCGATACGAGTGCATTCCGAATTCGACGGCGTGGCCGGATTGATCGAAGAGCGTGCGGCTCATGGTCAAGACCGCCGAGCCCGCCTTCTGGCGAAAGAGGCGCGATTCTTCGGCGGTCGCCTCACGCGCACCGATGGTCTGGCGGGCGACTCTCATCGTCGTGCCGCGCGCGCGCATCAACTGGTAGAGGCCGTGGCCTTCGAGATCCTCAGTCGTGAGGTCCGTGAACTCGGAGGGCAAGAAGTTCTCCAGCAGGGCGAAGGGTTCGCCGTCGGCGTAGCGGAGTCGGCGGATATGGAGAACGCGGCTGTTGGCGGGAAGAGTGAGGGAGTCCAGCACCTCAGGCGATGCCGCCACCTCCTCGCGCGACAGGACCTTTGTCGACGGCACCCGCTTCGATCCGTTGAGATCGTCGTACAGACTGGTCAGCTCCACATTGCGCGTCAGATGACCGCGAACGACCTGGGTTCCGACTCCGCGGCGGCGAACGAGCAGACCCTTATCAACCAACTGCTGGATGGCGCGTCGGATCGTCGGCCGGGAGATCGACAACTGCTCGGCGAGCCTGAGTTCGTTTTCAATCCGTGCACCGGGGGGCAGGTCGCCGCTCTCGATCGCCGTCTCCAGTCGGCGGGCGATTTGGTAGTAGAGAGGAATGGGACCCGACCGATCGAGATCCATGAAGAGCTCGCGCGTGTTGGTCATCAGAGCTCCTAGATCATCACGTGGCTTACGTCGTGCGGGATGCCGAGCCGACACCCGTTGGGTGATCATCACCTGACAAAATGATAGGACAAAAATACATGAGTTGCTCACGTTGTAGCAGTTCGAGAGGAACGAGATGACGAAACTTGCCGACGGCCCGATGCCGGCGATCGTGAAGTCAGGCCCAGGAGTGGAGTCGGTGTCGCTGCGGCGGATTGCCGAGCCGATTGCACGGCCGGGATTCGCTCGGATCCGGGTGCTGGCCACGGGGATATGCGGCACCGACATCCACGTTGCCCACGACGAATACGCGTCGGAGCCTCCCGTCGTCATGGGGCACGAGATCCTGGGAGAGGTGGATTCTGTCGGAGATCCCCGGCACTCCGACTGGATCGGTCAACGGGTTGCCACCGAGACGTACTACTCGACCTGCGGCGTTTGCGATTGGTGTCGCGACGGCCGACCCAACCTGTGTCCCACCCGTCGTTCGGTGGGATCGTACGAGAACGGGGGGTTTGCCTCCTACGTCGTCGTGCCAGTCAACAACCTGCACCGGGTTCCTGACAGCATTCCGGGGCTCTCAGCGGTGCTCTCCGAACCGCTGGCCTGCGTGGTTCAGTGCCTGCTCGATCCTCCGATCGTCAACCCGGGGGACCGAGTCCTGGTGACCGGCCCAGGGGCGATGGGTCAGCTGGCTGCTCAGGTTGCGCGCGCTCAGGGGGGCGACGTGATCCTTGCCGGCCTGAGCAAAGACGCGGATCGACTCGCGGTGGCCGAATCGCTCGGCATTCGCACGTCGACTCAGGCGCCGGAGGAAGCATCATTCGACGTCGTCATCGAGTGTTCCGGCAGCGCACCCGGGGCCGCGGGCGCATTCCGAGCTGCCAGGCGCGGGGCTGCATACGTCCAAGTAGGCATCTTCGGCCGGGAGGTCAGCGTGCCGCTCGACATGGTGCTCTACAAAGAGCTGCGCGTCTCGAGCGGCTTCGCATCCACCCCGGCGTCGTGGCGCCGCGCCATCCGGATGATGGAAGCCGGCCTCGTCGCGTTGGAGCCTCTGGTCACCCGGCAGGTTCCGATCGATCAATGGGTTGACGCGCTCGCGGCCGCCGAGGCGGGCGAAGGCATCAAGACCGTCGTGATCCCCAGCCGCGACTACGCATAGCTGACGTCGCCCGAGCGGGTGACGCCGGTGACGCGGCGATCCGTCGCGGCGACGAGGGAAAGGGTGATCCAGCTCGTCGTCTCAGCACCGGGATCCAGCCACAGCGCCTGACCGCGCTCCATCGCTGGTGCGAGACCGTCGAAGGGCCACGACCTTTGCGGTTCGAGCCCGATCATCCGTGCGCGCCCGTACCAGGGGAATCCGGGATCGGCATTCTGAAGCCACAGCCACAGGTGAGGGAACGTTGCGCCGTCCCAGCTCAGCGCCACTGTGGGTGCCTCAGAGCCCAGCGGCGCACGGAGGGCTGCCCAATGCTCCTCGAGGTCCGGCAGGTAGAGAAGCCGTACCTGCTCCTCACCCGGGATCGTGTCCGCTGCAACCTCCGCCCCGGCGCGGTCACGGAGGCGAGGCCACCTTCCCGATTCGAGGGACAGCGGCCCGGGGGTGCGGGGTTCGACCTCGACTCGACCAGCGGGGAGGTCGATTCGCGATCCGGGAATCGCGGGGAACGTCGGGTGGTGACCCCAGAGGAACGGCACGCGACGACTGCCGAGGTTCTTCGCCGTCTCCTCGATGAGCAACGCAGCGCGATCGGGCGACAGGCGGATCCGGCGGGTCAGCGAGAGCGGGAGCCGAGCGACTCCGCGGAGCACGCATTCCGTGTCGGTCGACTCGAGTACCTCCATCGCTGCCAGCGACAGTTCCCCATGGAACGCGACGGGGACTCCCTCGACGGTGCTCTCGGCGCCCGCGTTCGGGAAGAGCACCTGCCACCCGGCGTGGTACTGCGAGAGCCAATCGAGTTCGGTCGATCCGTAGTGCGGCCCTCGCCCGGCTTCAAGCGGCGCATCCCACTCGTGGTAGGCCAGCACGTTCGAGCCAGCGGGGCGGCCGATGTGTTGGAACTCTCCGCCACGCCTCGGGTCGAGTCGCACCTCGAGATGCTCTCCGGCTAGGCGGATCGGCGCCTCGTCAGGTGTGCTCATGCCCCACCGAGCCGTTGAGCGTCAGCCCCCCATCGACAAGGAGCATCTGCCCGGTCACATAACGGGCTCCCGGAGAGGCGAACATCACGATCGCGTCTGCGATTTCCTCCGCCTCCGCAATGCGACCGAGCGGGATGCGCTCCCGGTAGGTCGCGCGGACCGCCTCGCTCCAGCTCTGGTCGTTCAACGGTGTCTCCGTGGCACCGGGTGCGATCGAGTTGACCGTGACACCATACGCACCCAGTTCGACGGCGAGGGAGCGGGTGAGGCCACCGATTCCGCCCTTTGCCGTCACGTATCCGGTCATATCCGTCGGCGGGAGGGGATCGACTGCCGAGCTGAGGTTGATGATGGTGCCTTGGCGGGCCGGAACCATGTGGCGTGCGGCGGCTCGGGCGCCACGCACATAGCCAAGGAGGTTGGTCTCGAGGAGATCTCGCCAGACGTCATCTGTCATCTCGAGGAAGGGCTGAACGTGCAGACGAGCCGCATTGTTGACCCATACATCCAGTCGTCCCCAGCGATCGACGGTCGCGTCGGCAAGACGGTCGACATCCTCACGGGATGCCGTCGACCCGACGTGAATCTCAGCATCTCCGCCGGCCTCGACGATCTCGCGCTGAAGCTCTGAGCTGATCTCGGGATCGCTGCCTCGATGAATGCCAGCAACGGCATATCCCTGCCGAGCGAACGCGAGGGCAGTCGCGCGGCCGATTCCGCGTGAGATGCCAGTGACAACGGCAACCCGGCGGTCACCAGAAAATACGGGAGGAATCATGGCCCCATTATGTCATGTCAATAGGACGAGTTGACAAACAACTGTCCACGCTCATAGCCTCAGTTTGCCGCCGATGTCGAGGAGTGAGGTCATGAGCAGCATCTCATCCCTGAGCGCCGCGGTTATCGGGACTGGCTTCATCGGCGGAGTCCACCTTCAATCCCTGCGCAGGATCGGCGTGAGGATCTCCGGGATCCTGGGTTCATCCCCCGCACGCGCAGGCGCGAAGGCCGCGGAGTGGGGCATCGACCACGTTTATTCGGACCTGAACGAACTCCTTGACGATCCAGCGGTCGACGTGGTGCACATCACGTCGCCGAATGACGAGCACTTCGCCCAGGCGCGGGCGGCCCTGCTGGCTGGCAAGCATGTCGTGTGCGAAAAGCCTTTGGCGATGGACTCACGCCAGACGCGCGAACTCAGCCACCTTGCGGCAGCTTCCCGCCGCGTTGCCGCCGTGAACTACAACATTCGTTTCTATCCGCAGGTCCGCGAGATGCGGGCGCGGATCGCGGACGGTCGAGTCGGTCAGCCGCATCTCATCACCGGGTCCTACCTCCAGGACTGGTTGCTCTACGAGTCGGATTGGAACTGGCGCGTCGATTCCGCGCGGGGTGGCCCCCTAAGGGCCGTCGGTGACATCGGCTCCCATTGGTTCGACGTCGTCGCTTTTGTCAGCGGAGCGGCGATCGAGTCGGTGTTCGCCGACTTGAGCACATTCGTCCCGAGTCGGCGCCGACCTGTCGGCCCGATCGAGACGTTCTCGAACAGCGGTCACACGGTTACCGAGGCCCACGAGGTGGACACTGAGGACGCGGCCAACGTTCTTCTCCATTTTGCCGGTGGCGCTCGCGGCGCGGTGACGGTGTCGCAGGTAAGCGCCGGCCGCAAGAATCGCATCGCACTCGAGATCAGCGCCGCTGCGGCGTCCCTTTCGTGGAACGGCGAGCGCCCGGACGAGCTGTGGATCGGCCACCGGGACAGGCCCAATGAGCTGCTCATGCGCGATCCCGCACTGCTGTCCGAAGACGCGTCTGCCGTCGTGGCTGTACCGGGCGGCCATGCCGAGGGATTCGAGAACACCTTCGCGGCCATGTACCGAGAGGTCTATACCGACGTGCTGCATGGCGGTCCGTCCGCACGACCGAACTACGCGACCTTCGCAGACGGCCACCAGGAGAACCTGATCCTTGACGCCATCGCAGAAAGTGCACGCACTGGGCAGTGGACCTCCGTGGTCGCTGCCGACACCGAAGGAGAATGAGATGAAGCTCGGTCTGCTCACTGCCGCTTTTCCCGACAGCAGCCTCGACGAGATCTCGCACTGGGCCGCGGGGAACGGGTACCAGGCCCTCGAGATCGCCGTGTGGCCGACCGGGGGCGCTTCCGCCCGTCGGTACGCCGGCACCGCTCACATCGATGTCGCTGCACTCGATCGCGGGGGAGCCGACCGAATCGTCGGCGAGCTCGAAGAACGCGGTATCACCATCTCAGCCCTGGCCTACTACCCCAACCCGCTGGATCCGGACCCGGCGGTGGCCGCGGCCGCATTCGAGCACCTGCGGGTCGTCGTGCGTGCAGCCCGGTTGTTGGGTGTTTCCACGGTCGGTACCTTTGCGGGCCGCGACAAGGGCGCGTCGCTCGACGAGAACTTCGACAGCTTCGCCCGTGTGTGGCCCGAGATGGTCCATTTCGCCGGCGACCACGGGGTCCGAATCGCCATCGAGAACTGCCCGATGATCTTCAGCGGTGATGAGTGGCCGGGCGGCACGAACATCGCGTACAGCCCAGCCAACTGGCGCCGGATGTTCGACCTCATCCCGGATGAGAACTTCGGTCTCACTTTCGATCCATCGCACCTGGTCTGGCAGTTCATCGACATCCCGCGCGCGATCCGCGAGTTCGGGCCACGCATCTTCAACGTGCACGCCAAAGACCTTGAAGTCAGCGCGGAGGGGCTCTATCAGCACGGCGTGATGAGCGCGGGCGTGGGCTGGCAGATCCCCCGATTGTGCGGACTCGGTGTGGTCGACTGGGGCGCCTTCTTCGGAGCGCTCTACAGCGCCGGCTACGACCATGTCGCGTCTGTTGAGCACGAGGATCGGGCCTTCGAAGGAACGAGGGAGAAGGTCGAACGCGGATTTCGGATCGCACGGGACAACCTGCTTCCGTTCATTCACTGATGCAGCCCCCTCGGGTCGGTGTCGTCGGTACCGGACCTTGGGCACGAAACACACATCTGCCAGCTGCGGCGCGGTCACTCCATGTCGATCTTGTCGGAGTGCTGGGGCGGACCGGAACGGAGCAGGTCGCCTCGGAATTCGACATTCGCGGGTATCAGGATCTGGACGCATTTCTCGAGGACATCGATATCGCGGTGATGGCGGTGCCGCCCGCGACGCAGGTCTCGCTTGCGGTTCGCGCCGCCGAGAGGGGCGTGCATCTGCTTCTTGAGAAGCCGCTCGCCGTTGACGTCGCCCATGCCAGAGCGGTCGAGGCTGCGGTAGAACGGTCGGGTGTCGTGGGCGCAGTCTTCTTCACGCACCTCTTCGTCCCCTCTCGAGAGACCTGGCTTGCCGACCGCGCGCGCGAGGGGCGGTGGACAGGCCTCACGATCCAGAGCTTCGGAGGTCTGCTGGCGGACGGCACCGACCCCTACGCTGCGTCGACCTGGCGGCGTTCGTCGGGGGGTCTCTGGGATCTAGGTCCGCATGCAGTCGCACAAGCCTGCCGCCTGTTCGGTGCCGTCGTCGCCGTCACGGCGCGCCGGGGCAGTGGCGACCTGATGAGTGCTCGGCTGACTCATCGGGACGGGGGTTCGACCGACATGATGACGGCCCTGGACCGGCCGGGCGAGATCGGTGGCTTCGCATTGCGGGGACCCGACGGAGTTTCGGTGCCGCCGCCGATCGGGGACTGGGGTGCGGTCGCCCGCGATGCCGCGGAAAGCGCGTTGGGCATGATCGTCCAGCGGATGCGTGATCGCGCTCCGATGGCCGCGGACGTCGCACTGGGGCGACATGTGGTCGACGTGCTCGCTGGGGTGGAACTGGCCGCTTCGAGCGGCAGCATGGTCAGGCTTGGTTGAGACCGCTGAAGAGCCGCCGAGCATTGCCGCCCAGGATCGCTTCGCGCTCGGCGTCACTGATGTCAGCTGCCTCGATCGACGCAATCACTCGGGCGGGGTCGAAGAAGGGAGCATCGCTGCCGAACAGGACTCGATCTGCGCCCAGGGCGTGAACGAACTCGGTGGTGGTCTGCGGAGAATCCTGGTATGCAATGTCGAGCCAGAGATTCGCGGTGGTGCGCAGTTGCTCGATCGCGTCCTCTCGTTGTGCGGGGGTGAAGACAGGATGGCCGAGTACGAAGCGCAGCCGGGGATAGCGTTTCGCGACAAGTGCGATTGCGGCGGGTGACGCCTTCGCGTCCGCAGTGCAGTGCACGAGGATCACCGCCTCTCGGTCTCCCAGCGCGGCGAGCACCGCGTCAAAGGCCGACGAGTCGACCGAAAAACCCTCGAAGGTCGCGTGGAAAGCAAGCCCGGCGAAGGCCAACTCGTCCATGACCCTGGATACCTCGACGATGCCGGCTTCGCCATGCCGGACCTCGACGCTGCCCAAAGCTGCGAGAAATCGGCCTGGATGGTCGCGGCAGGCGGCGGCGAGCACATCGTTCGCGTGCCGGGTGTCGTCGAGCCCGCGGCTCTGAGCACCGCCTGCGGCGACCGAGAGAACGGAGGTTGCGATGCCGACGCGGTCCATCGTCTGAAGCCATTCATCGACGGTCTGGCCCACACCCGACGACACTGTTGTGCCGATGTGTGCGTGCACATCGACGATCTCGCGAGCGCCCGCCACGGTCACCCGACCTCGTCGAGGCGAAGGCGGCGACCTTCTTGTCCCGAGCGATAGGCGGCCTCGAGGATGACCTGCGTCTTGAGCCCGAACTTGCCGTCGCTGCGAACCGGTGTGCCGTTGAGACACGCGTCGACGAAATGCGCGTGCTCAGGCACCCAGGGGCTCTCCTCCCCATTGATGTGCATCGAGAACTCCCGGTGGTCGGGAGGAAGCACGGGCAACTTCGGCGCGATCCACCCGTTCGCCAGCAGCGGGTCGACGGCAGAGGTGTCAGTCGTGTACACCCGGAAGGTCGGCCGCTCGGCTGCATCCCATTCGATAGTTCCCTTCGTGCCGTAAACAGCCCATCGGTCGGCGAATGCTGTCGTGGCGCCCCCCGGCTCGTGCAGCCGGTTGGAACCCGAGATTTCGAGGATCGCCTTGTCGGTCCTGATGAGCACGACAGCAGTGTCTTCGACCGCGATGTCGGCCGTCAGAGCGCCGTACTCGGCATAGACCGTCTCGATCTGAGGATCTCCGAGCAGGTAGAGGGCGTTGGCGACGTGATGCACGTTGCCGTCGAGGATGACCCCTCCCCCCGACAGGGCCGGGTCGAAACGCCAACTGCTGCTGACATCCGGCGTGTACCACGCCATGATCGCCTTGAACAGGAACGGTTCACCGATGAGGCCGGCTTCGATCACTTGGCGAGCGCGTTCCACCGGCGGAAGGAACAGCTCGAAGAACGAGACCATGAGAGTGAGCCCCTTCTCCTCCGCGAGCGCCAGCGCATCGCGCGACTCGTTGAGCGACGTGGTCATCGGCTTCTGCACGAGCACGTGCTTTCCTGCGCTCAGCGCCTTCATGATCAGCGGGCCATGCGACTTGGACGACGTTGTGATCACCACTGCATCAACCTGTTCGTCGGCCAGCACCTCGTCGAGGTCGGTTGAGAAGCGTTCGAATCCGAAACGTGCTTGGAATCGCTGAGCGGCCTCGGCGTCGATATCGACGCAGGCGATCAGTCGAGCGTTGTCAACCTTGGAGAGCGCGAATGCGTGGCTGCGCGCGATCCCGCCGCAGCCCACCATGACGACGCCGAGTCTCTTCGGCATGTGTGATTCCTTCCGACTTCGATGTCAGACGCGAACGTCTCGAATGGACATTGATTTGCCCTAATGAGAGAATGTTCGCACAAATCCGAAACATCGGGCAACTTGCCCGAATCGAGCGCCTGGGAGTCGCGATGTCCGTGCGCGTTGCACTGGTGGGGGCAGGCGGAGTCGCGGTCGCGCACGCCCGAGCGATTCAGGAGACTCCTGGGTTGAAGCTGTCGGCGGTCGTATCCGCCGACCTTCGTCGCTCCCGAGCACTTCTGGAAGCAGTCGAAGCTCCGAATGCGATCGCCGTCACCGACCTCGACGACGCCCTCGCGGAGGGGGTCGACCTGGTCGGGGTGTGTGTCGAGAGTGGTCGCCACGCGGACGTCGCCTCACGGGTGCTCGACGCGGGCGTCCACGTCGTCATCGAGAAACCCCTCGATGCGAGCCTCGCCCGTGCCCGCGGTCTTGCGACTCGCTACGGGCAGTCGACGGGGGGACCCATTGCAGCCGTTGTGAGTCAACGGCGTTTGGGCGACGGCCTTCCCGAGCTGCGGGCCAGGCTCGCAGCTACCCGGATCGCGGGCGCGTTCTGGTCGGCGCCGTGGCGGCGAGAAGCGAGTTACTACACCGGCCGACCCTGGCGTGGGACCTGGCGAGCGGACGGCGGGGGTGCCCTCATGAATCAGGGCGTGCATCTCGTCGACCTCATGCTGGCAGTGTTCGGCTCGCCCGAGTCGATCGGCGGTAAGACCTCGCGCCTGCGCCACCTCGGAATCGAGGCGGAAGACACCGGGACCCTCGTCGCCGAGTACCCCGGCTGGCTGGCCACCGTACTCGTGTCGACCGCGATCGCGTCAGGCTCTGCGTGGCGTGCCCGGTTTCAGACCATCGATGGCGAACTGTTGTACGAGGACGACCAGCTCAGAAGCGAGCCAATGATGGGCGTCGGCCCTGCCGCATTCCCCGACCCGACCAGGTGGACCTCATCCTCACCCGCGGGCCTCCACCGGGAGCATCGCCGGGTCTACGCCGACGTGCTCGCCGCCATCCTGGGCGAGCATGCTCCTGCCGCGGGCCTGGCCGACGGATTCCGCGCCGTCGCCGCGGTCAAAAGCGTCTACATCGCAGAACGACTCGGTCATCCGGTCGAGTTCGAGGCGGTGCTCCGCGGTGACTTCGACGACCTGGATCCAAGCGCCCCCGTCCCCTTCTCTCAGACACGAGGCACCACGATATGAACTCATTCCCCACCTCACTCCCGCAGGCGCGCGTCACGCCGCTGCGGGGTGGACCCGCGCTTCGCTGGGGGATCCTCGGTCCCGGCGACATCGCTTCGGACTTCATCAAGGCGATCCACACGCATACCGACCAGCGGGTCACGGCAGTCGCCTCGCGTTCGCGTGATCGGGCCCGCGCTTTCGCCGAACACTGGGGTATCGAGCGTTCGTATGGTACCCCGGACGCCCTGGTCAAAGACCCGGGGGTCGACATCGTGTATGTGGCGACTCCGCACAGCGAGCACATGCGTCTCGCCCTCCTCGCCATCGCCGCAGGCAAGCACGTCCTCGTGGAGAAGCCTCTTGGCGTCACGGCAGACGAGGCGCGTCGGATCCGCGATGCCGCGTCCGAGGCGGGAGTCTTCGCTGCCGAAGGAATGTGGTCGAGATACCTTCCGCAGACCGACGTGATCCTGCGGTTGATCGACGATGGCGTCCTGGGTGAGCTTCGGCTGGTCGTGGCGGACTTTGCGACTCGCGCCAAAGTCGACCTCCAGGGTCGCATTTACAATCCCGTGCTCGCCGGTGGCTCGTTGCTCGACCTCGGCATCTATCCCCTCTGGTTCTCGCACCTCATGCTGGGCCGCCCGGAACGTGTTTCGGCCTTCGGCACCCTCACGGAGACGGGTGTGGACGCCCAGACTGCGATCGTTCTGGAGTACGGCTCAGGAGCCCAGGCGATCCTGGCGACCTCGCTGTTGTTCTTCTCATCGGAGCGCGCCAGCGTATCGGGAACGGAGGCGCGGATCGAGGTCAACCCCTGGTTCGTCGTGCCAGCTGGGTTCGAGTTGATCTCGCCGCGTCGCGGGGAGCCGACCTTGCCATACATCGACGGATCCGGACTGGCCTTCCGAGAAGGTCTGGCGTGGGAAGCGGCGGCGATCGCCGGCTATATCGGGGAGGGGCGCACCGACTCAGCGCTGCATCCCCTTGAGATGGCCGTGGGCGTGCTCGAGACGATGGACGACATCCGCCGCCAGATGGGCACCGCGTGAGCGAGTCCAGGTTCGAGCGCCCGTTGACAGGAATACCTAACACAGCTGAGGAGCGATCGTGACTGACATTCCGACAATCGACCACTGGATGAATGGCGCCCGGAGGGCGTCCACCAGCGGTCGCACCGCACCCGTCTACGATCCCGCCCTGGGCGTGGTGACCAAGAATGTCGGGCTCGCTTCCGTGGACGACGTGGAAGCCGCCGTGTCGTCCGCGATGGCCGCGTTCCCCGCATGGCGGGATGCGTCGATCGCGAAGCGCCAGGCGGTGATGTTTCGCTTTCGCGAACTGCTCAACGAGCGCAAGGACGAGCTGGCAGCAATTCTCACCGCGGAGCACGGCAAGGTGCTTTCTGACGCTCTCGGTGAGATCGCCCGCGGCCAGGAAGTCGTGGAACTCGCGTGCGCATTCCCCCACCTGACCAAGGGTGAGTATTCCGAGAGGGTGTCGACCGGGGTCGACGTCTATTCCATGAAGCAACCTCTCGGAGTGGTGGCGATCATCTCTCCATTCAACTTTCCGGCGATGGTCCCCATGTGGTTCTTCCCGATTGCCGTCGCCGTCGGCAACGTGGTCGTTCTCAAGCCCAGCGAGAAGGATCCGTCCGCTTCGTTGTGGATGGCTGCGCTGTGGAAGGAGGCCGGTCTTCCCGACGGCGTCTTCACTGTCCTTCAGGGCGATCGCGTCGCTGTCGACGCCTTGCTCGCACATCCCGAGGTGAAGAGCGTCTCGTTCGTCGGGTCGACACCGGTTGCGCAGTACATCTACGAGACGGCGGCCAAGGCGGGCAAGCGGGTGCAGTCGCTCGGCGGGGCTAAGAACCACATGTTGGTCCTCCCGGACGCCGATTTGGACTTGGTGGCCGACTCCGCCGTGAATGCCGGATTCGGGTCGGCCGGCGAGCGCTGCATGGCGATCTCGGTGGTCGTTGCCGTCGAGCCAGTCGCGGATGCCCTGATCGCAAAAGTCACTGAGCGGATGGCTCGACTCAAGGTCGGCGACGGCCGGCGCGACACTGACATGGGCCCACTGGTCACCGGTGAGCACCGCGACAATGTCGCGTCGTACATCGAGGTGGCGCGGGCTGATGGCGCCGAGGTGGTGGTGGATGGTCGATTCGTCGAGGTCGACGGCGACCCGAACGGATTCTGGCTGGGTCCGACACTCATCGACCGCGTGCCCATCAACTCCCGTGCATATACGGACGAGATCTTCGGACCCGTGCTCTCGATCGTGCGTGTGCCCTCATATGAGGCAGGTGTCGAGCTCATCAACGCTGGGCGCTTCGGCAATGGGACCGCGATTTTCACCAACGATGGCGGTGCGGCACGCCGTTTTCAGCACGAGGTGCAAGTCGGGATGATCGGCATCAATGTGCCGATTCCGGTGCCGGTGGCTTACTACAGCTTCGGCGGCTGGAAGCAGTCCCTGTTCGGCTCAAGCAAGGCTTATGGCTCGGCAGGCTTTGATTTCTTCACGCAAGAGAAGGCTGTTACTTCACGGTGGCTCGACCCCAGCCATGGCGGGCTGGATCTCGGGTTCCCTCAGAACGGTTGAGCATCCGGCTCGCCCCGTCACCGTAGCCTGCATCACATTCGGGTTGCCTCCGCTCGTTGGTTTGGTTCGCGCACACGCCTCATCATCATGGTGTCGCGGGTTCGAGTCCCGCAATCGGTACTTGCCCATAATTGCGGGACCTCGACGTTGAGATTCTCCATGAATCATGGACGCGCTGCCAGGACATCACATGTCAGCCCCAATCACATCCCCAACGCGTGGGCACCCCGAAGGGGCCCTCTCGGCGACGAGGCTGATGGGAAGGAATCGATGACGATGTCGGAGGGGATCGCGACGCACGCGGTCGCGTCGCCGCTGCGTGTCGCGATGATCGGGTACGGCTTCATGGGTGCGGCGCATTCCCAGGGCTGGCGGGTCGCTCCGCGCTTCTTCGACCTTCCGGTGACGCCCGAGATGTCCGTCATCGTCGGCCGCCATGCCGACGGCGTCGCGTCGGCCGCCGAGAAGTGGGGCTGGTCAGAGAGCGCCGTCGACTGGCGCAAGGTCATCGCCCGCGACGACGTCGACGTCGTCGACATCGTGACCCCCGGCGATTCGCATGCCGAGATCGCCATCGCCGCCCTCGAGGCCGGCAAGCACGTGCTCTGCGAGAAGCCGCTCGCGAACACCGTCGCCGAGGCTGAGACGATGGCGGCCGCGGCCGAGAGAGCCGCCGAGCGGGGCGTCTTCGCGATGCTCGGGCACACCTATCGGCGCCTGCCCGCCACGACGTTCGCGCGCGACCTCGTCGCCGGCGGAAGGATCGGCACGATCCAGCAGGTTCGGGCCAGCTACCTGCAGGACTGACTCGTCGATCCCGCGACCCCACTGGTCTGGCGCCTGCAGAAGGACCTCGCCGGCTCGGGCGCGCTCGGCGACATCGGCGCGCACATCATCGACCTGACGCAATACATCACCGGGCAGAGGCTGGTCGCCGTCTCCGGGACCCTCGAGACGATCACCACACGGCGCCCGGTGCTCTCCTCGACCTCCGGACTCGGCGGCGTGGGCGGTGACGAGTTCGGCGACGTGACGGTGGATGACGTGGCGCTCTTCACGGGACGGTACGACTCCGGGGTGCTCGGCGTGTTCGAGGCCACCCGCTTCGCCACCGGTCGCAAGAACGCCCTGCGCGTGGAAGTCTCCGGTTCGACGGGCGCCATCGCGTTCGACCTCGAGGACCTCAATACCCTCCAGTTCTACGACGCCGGCGCGCCCGCCGGCGAGCAGGGCTTTACCCGCATCCTGGTCACCGAGCCCGAGCACCCGTACATCGCCCACTGGTGGCCGGCGGGGCACATGCTCGGGTACGAGCATGGGTTCGTGCACCAGGTGAAGGACTTCGTCGAATCGATCAGCGCCGGGACTCAGCCGACCCCGTCATTCCGCGACGGCGTGCAGGTGCAGCGTGTGCTCGCCGCCGTCGAAGCCAGCTCCGGGAACGGGAGCGCCTGGACCGAGGTCAAGGTCGTCCGTCAGAGAAGAGGAGAACCATGTCACGTCCTGTCACCCTGTTCACCGGTCAGTAGGCCGACCTGCCGCTCGAGGAGGTGGCGAAGCTGGCATCCGGCTGGGGCTACGACGGGATGGAGGTGGCCTGCTGGGGCGACCACCTCGACCCGTGGCGCTGGGATGAGCCCACCTCACCGGCCAGGCCGTGTGCGACGACCCGATCGACCAGCGTCACCACGACATGCTGTCGTCGAGGGTCTGGGGTGACGGGGAGCCCGAGGGCGTCCGCCAGCGGGCGGCAGAGGAGATGAAGCACACCGCGCGGCTGGCGCGCGCCCTGGGCGTCGAGACCGTCGTCGGCTTCACCGGTTCGTCGATCTGGAAGTACGTCGCCATGTTCCCGCCGGCCTCGCAGGCCATGATCGACGCCGGGTACCGAGACTTCGCGGACCGCTGGACCCCGATCCTCGACGTCTTCGACGAGGTCGGTGTGAGGTTCGCGCACGAGGTCCACCCCAGCGAGATCGCCTACGACTACTACACGACGGTCCGTGCGCTCGAGGCGATCGGGCATCGGGAGGCGTTCGGTCTCAACTGGGATCCGTCGCACATGGTGTGGCAGGACATCGACCCCGTGTCGTTCCTCTGGGACTTCCAGGACCGGATCTACCACGTCGACTGCAAAGACACGAAGATGCGCGCGCGCGACGGTCGCGCGGGTCGCCTCAGCTCGCACCTGGCATGGGCGGACGGTCGGCGTGGCTGGGACTTCATCTCCACCGGTCACGGCGATGTGCCGTGGGAGGCATCGTTCCGCATGCTCAACCAGATCGGCTACACCGGCCCGATCTCGGTCGAGTGGGAGGACGCGGGCATGGACCGTCTGGTCGGGGCGCCGGAGGCGCTCGCATTCGTGCGCCGGCTGGCGTTCGACGCGCCGGCGGCCGCGTTCGACGCGGCATTCAGCAGCTCGGAGTAGTTCGCAGCCCGCCGCCTATGTCGCACGCTTCTGTCGCAGGCCTGTGCGACGATCCGCCCCGACGGATGCCCGCAGGAGGGCGTCCGACGGGAGGCACTCATGCGGGGCGAAGCGACCGTGCTGCACGCCGATCTCGATGCGTTCTACGCCTCGGTCGAGCAGCGCGATGCGCCCGAGCTGCGCGGGCGGCCGGTGATCGTCGGCGGCGGCGTCGTGCTCGCCGCGAGCTACGAGGCGAAGGCCCGCGGGGTGCGCACGGCGATGGGCGGCCGGCAAGCGCGCGATCTCTGCCCGGAGGCGGTGGTCGTGCCACCGCGGATGGAGGCGTACTCCGCGGCCAGCAAAGACGTGTTCGCGATCTTCCGCGACACGACTCCGCTGGTGGAGGGGCTCTCGATCGATGAGGCGTTCCTCGAGGTCGGCGGCCTGCGCCACCTCGTCGGCACGCCCGAGCAGGTCGCCGTGCGGTTGCGCGAGCGGGTGCGGTGGGAGGTCGGGCTGGCCATCTCGGTCGGGATCGCCCGCACCAAGTTCCTGGCCAAGGTCGCCAGCGCGGTGAGCAAGCCCGACGGGCTGCTGGTCGTCGAACCGGACCGCGAGCAGGAGTTCCTGCTGCCGCTGCCGGTCGAGCGGCTCTGGGGAGTCGGCGCGGTGACGGCCGCGAAGCTGCACCGGTTCGGCATCCGGACCGTCGGCGAGCTCGCCGAGCTCGAAGCCGCGACCGCCGAGCGGATGCTGGGCCGCGCCGCCGGGGCGCATCTGCACGCGCTGGCCCGGCTGCGGGACCCGCGGCCGGTCGAGCCGCCGCGTCGTCGCAGCTCGATCGGCTCGCAGCGGGCGCTCGGCCGCGGCCCGCGCACGCCCGACGAGCTCGACGTCATCCTGACCCAGATCGTCGACCGGCTGGGCCGACGCCTGCGCGACGGGGAGCGGGTGTGCCGCACGGTCGTGCTGCGCCTGCGTTTCGGCGACTTCGCCCGGGCCACGCGGTCGCACACGCTGGGCCGCGCGACCGATCGCACGACCGTGCTGCTCGCCGTCGCCCGAGCCCTGCTCGTCGCCTCTCACGCCGAGGTCGCCGAGCGCGGGATCACGCTGATCGGCATCTCGCTGGCGCAGCTGGGGCGGGCCGCCGACCTGCAACCGGAACTGCCGATCGAGTGGAACGACGGCGAGCGACTCGACGCGGTGCTCGATGCCGTGCACGACAGGTTCGGGGCGGCCTCGGTTTCCCGCGCGGCGCAACTCGGACGCGATCCGGGCTGGTCGACTCCGCTGCTGGCCGAGCACGAGTGAGCTGGCGACGAGCATGAGCTGCGTCATCCCGGGATGCCAGGCGGCCGCGGCCGATGACGCGCCGCTGCCGCTCTGCGAGACGCATCTCGTCGTCGCCGCCGACTGGAGTTCGCGCACGCAGGGCGTGGCCGACCTGCTCCCGTCGCCCTGCCTGGGCTGCGGCTCGCCGGTCGGAGTCCGTTACCCCTCGGGCTGGGTCTGCGCCGTCTGCGAGTGGCGGCACGGCGAGGTGCCGGATGACGACCTGGCTCCTCCGCGCGTCGACGTCGTCTACTACCTGCGGCACGGCGATCGGGTGAAGATCGGCACGACCGCGAATCCTCGCCAGCGCTTCGCGGCGATCTGGCACGAGGAGGTGCTGGCCTTCGAGCGCGGGGATCGCCGTCTCGAGCGGCACCGGCACGAGCAGTTCGCCGTCGACCGGTTCGGCGGGTCGGAGTGGTTCCAGCTGACCTCGGTGATCGCCGAGCACACCGACTCGCTCGCCGGCGGGCGCGACCCGTGGGACGTGTATGCCCGCTGGCTCAGTGAGACCACGGCGATCCGCGGCCGTCAGCGCCGATAGGACTCGACGATCAGCTCCCCGCGGATCGCTCGGAACACCTCGAGCAGCGCGGTCAGCGTCTTCCGCCCCGTTCCCGACACCTGCAGGTCCCACGGCCCGAGCTTCTCGAGCCGGCCGG